>CAZQHE010000010.1:0-39756 GCA_964593155.1 uncultured bacterium | reverse complement strand
CTCTTGGGCTTGCTGCGGGGGGAGGGTGGGAAGAAGCTGCCGCCCACCGGCCGGGACCACCCGCCGTGCCTGGAAAGTGGCCGAACCGCTCAGCGGGAGTGAACGGGAACCGGGCGCTCGCTCCGGGTCAGTCGGCGGCTCCGCCGAGCACGCCCTCGATGGCGTCCTCGAGATCGCGCTCGTCGCCGTCGGCGTAGCCCTGGTGCCGCCAGGCGATGGTCCCGTCGGGGGCGACGAGGAAGGTGGTCGGCAGCACCCGCACCCCGAGGGCCTCGCCGCCGGCGCGGTCGGGGTCGCGCAGCGCGGGGAAGGTGAAGCCCTTCTCCTCGAACCAGGGTTCGATGCGATCGACCATGCGCTCGGAGTCCCAGCTCACCGCCCACAGCTGCACCCCGCGGTCGGCGTACTCGGCGCGGAGCGCGTCGTAGGCCGGCATGGCCTTCTTGCAGGGCGCGCACCAGGTGGCCCAGAAGTCCAGGATCACCGGCCCGCGTTCCAGGGCGTCGGCCAGCCGGACCTCGGTCCCCTCGAGGTCGACGAAGACCAGGTCGGAGGCGTCGACCGCCGCGTCGCTCTCTTCGGTCTCACCGTTCGCGGGTGGGGTGAGTCCCTCGATCCACGATCGGGGGGCGAGCAGGGCGAACAACGCGAGCACCACGAGCACCAGCGAGATCCGCAACGACCAGTTCGAACGCATGGGTTCCGACCTCCGGGAAGCGACGGCGCGCACAGGGTAACCACAGGAGCAACTCGTGCGCAGGCCCGTCTTCCCAAGTGTTCGCGCGGGGTTTACGATCGCGCGGCTGCCGGCGGTCCGTGGCGTGGCGCCGGCTCGATTCCCCGTGTCCGGAGTCCACGATGCCCGCTCGGTTCCGTTTCCGTCTGGCCCTCGTCGTTCTCCTCGGTGTGACCGTCCTCGCTCCCACCGCGGCATCGGCACAGACCGACTTCAACCTGCTGAACCTCTACCGCGACGAGATCAGTCGATTGGTCGACGCCCCCGGTGCCTCGAGGAGCGTGGCCGCCGGCCGGGTCAATCCGGCCGCCTGGGCCGTGCAGGGCCGCGGTGGTGTGTACTTCGGCTGGGAGGACTTCGAGAACGACACCTCCGTCGACGACTGGATCGGCGTGGCCTCGCTGCGCTACCTGGGCTTCGCCGTGCGGCACCGATCGGTGGACGACGTTCCACTCACCGGTGGGCAGCTCTACGACGCGAGCAAGACCGAGTACACGCTCGGTCTGAGTCTCGGCGACAAGAGCGCGTCGGTCGGGACGAGCTTCACCTGGGACCGCGGCGACCGGAACCTTCTCGGCGACTCCCGCCGCTGGGTGAACGGCGCGATCTACCGCAGCTCGTGGGGATCGCTCGGCATCAACACGATCTACGACGTCGACCTCTCGCAGTCGCTCGACCAGGTCGACCTGGGTCTGCGGCCCTTCGGCCCGCGCCTGACCTTCTTCGCCGACTTCCTCGGCTGGTACGCCGAGAGCGGCTCGTGGTTGAGCTTCGACTACGACGAGACCCTCGTGGGCTACGGCGTCGAGGTGCAGCCTTTCGCCGGTCTGAAGGTCGGCTTCCGCGCCGACGAGAAGGGCTTCATGGGCTTCCGGGTGAACCTCGGGTTCGACACCTTCCGACCCTCGGCGCGCTACCGTGTCGACGACGACGGCGACCACGTGGCCACCACCTACGCCGTCGAGTTCGCGCCGGGGCCGAGCCTGCGTGACGCGTGGCCGGGCAGTGGTCCGGGAGAGGCCAGCTACCCGGAGATCTCGTTGAAGGGGCCGGTGACCTACCGCTCCTACGGTTGGTTCGACGACCGCACACGCTTCGTCGAGTTGCTTCGGCGCATCGACGCCATCGCCGAGAGTCCGAACACCGCCGGGGTGATCCTGAACATGTCGGGTGTTCGGATGAACGTGGCGTTGCACTGGGAGCTGCGCACGCAGCTCGCGGGTCTTCGCGCCAAGGGCAAGAAGGTCCTGGTGTACGCCGATCGCCTCGACCTGCCTTCGTACATGCTCGCCACGGTGGCCGACGAGCTGTGGCTCGACCCCGAGGGCGGCATCGACATGATCGGTCTGAACATCGGCCGCAGTTACTACGCCGACATGCTCGAGAAGGCGGGCATCGGCTTCGACGAGTGGCGCTTCTTCGACTACAAGAGCGCGGCCGAGGGCTTCGCGCGTGACTCGTTCAGCGAGGGCGCCGAGGAGCAGCTGCGCGCGATCCTCGACAGCTTCTGGCGCGACATGCTCACGCCGATCGCCCACGCGCGTGGGCTGTCGATCGCAGAACTCGAGCGCATCGTCGACGAGAAGGGCAACGTCCTCCCGCGCGAGGCCGAGGAACTCGGTCTGGTCGACATGCTCGGGACCCTCCACGAGCTGCGCCAGAACAAGCAGGAGGCGCAGCGGCGTCCGGGCGTGGACGACGACGTCGCGCTGCTCGGCGCCACCTTCGGCGATCCGGTCTGGCGCAGCGAGGAGTGGGGCGAAGCTCCCGAGATCGCCGTGGCCTACGCGATCGGACCCACGCAGATGGACTCGGGCATTCGCGCGCGCCAGCTGAGTTCGTGGCTGAAGGCCAAGCGTGAGGACCCGGACGTGGCAGCCATCGTGGTGCGCGCCGACTCCCCCGGCGGAGACGGTCTGGCCAGCGAGCTCGTCGCCCGCGAGATCCGCAAGACGAAGGACGTCAAGCCGATCATCGTGAGCCAGGGACGTGTGGCCGGATCGGGCGGCTACTGGATCTCGATGGACGGCGACGAGATCGTCGCCTCGCCCTTCACGATCACCGGGTCGATCGGCGTGATCGGGGCCCACGTCTACGACGACGGGATCGCCGAACGCCTGGGCATCGACTACGACCACGTCCAGCGTGGCCGCGGGGCCGATCTCTTCGACGGGCCCGGACTGCCGCTCGTGGGCCTGTCGATCCCGCATCGGCCCGCGACCGAGGAGGAACGGCAGCGGATCCGCGAGCTGATCCTGGACCTCTACGACGACTTCGTGGAGAAGGTGGCCGACGCCCGCGGCATGACCCCGCAGGAGGTCGAGGAGATCGCGCAGGGTCGCATCTGGAGCGGGACCGACGGCGAGGACATCGGACTGGTCGACGAGGTCGCCGGCATGTGGTCGGCGATCATCATGGCCAAGCAGGCCGCTGGGCTCGACGCCGCCGATCGCGTCCAGTTGGTGGAAGGGCCCGAACTCGGGTTCCTGCCCCCGAGCCTGTTCCAGCCGAACCTGCTGCCGGTGCGTCTGGCCGCCTGGTTCACCGGCGACGAACTCGTCCGCCCGATGCCGGCCGGGGCCGATCCGGCGGCCGAGATCGCGCTGCCCGAGGGCCTGGGACGCATCGTGGGTCCGGCGCAGTGGGAGTCGCTGTCGGATCCGGCGCGCCTCTACCTGCTCCACCTGCTCACGGCACCGACGCGGCCGCAGGTGATGATGGAGCCCTACGAACTCAACGTCGATCGCGGGGTGCGGTCGCGCTGATCGACCGCGGGCCCCACGGTGTTGCTCCGTGGGGCCCGTGTCGACGTGCCGGCCGAGCCGGGCGCTTCACTTCCAGCGGAGATCCACCACCAGCGGGAAGTGGTCGCTCGCGACGCGCGCGTCGGTGGCCTCGAGGCCGTACTGTTGCAGCGTCGCCGGCGACATCCGCCCGGTGTCGAGCACGTAGTGCCGCGGCGTGTCGACCACGGAGTCGCTCACGAACACCCAGTCGAGGCGGCCCGGTCCGAAGCGGGAACCGTGCACGTCCCAGGTGTGCAGGAAGCGCTGCTCGACGTGACGGATCGGCACGTCGTGCAGGGGCGTTTCGTCCCAGTCGGGCGCGAAGTCCGGACCGAAGCGGGCTTCGTCGATCACATCGCCGGTCATCACGGTGTCGAGCTGCTGGCGTTCGCGCACCAGGTTGAAGTCACCGGCCAGGACGATCGGCGTGCCCCCGTCGAGATCGATCCGCCCCCCCGCCGTGCGGGCGTCGCGCAGGAAACGGATCACGCCGTCGGCCTCGATCTGCCGCATCGAATCGGCGTCGCAACAGCGCCAGTGGTTGGCGATCACCAGCACCTCGCGCTCGGGCGTGTCGAGCAGGGCCGCCGTGATCCGGTGGCCGCCCTCTTCGGTGTCGACTTCGTCGATCACGGTCCAGCTCCTACGCACCGGATACCGGCTGAGCAGCACGTTGCCGTCGTCGCGGCGCACGGCGGACCAGTCCGACAGGTCCCGGTCGAGCAGGCTGCTGAGCCGTGCGCGGACCTGTTCGCCGTCGTGGTCCCAGACCTCGTTGAAGACCCAGACATCGGGGTCGATCGTCGAGAGCAGGCGGCGCAGAGCGGCCTGTCGGTCGTCGTCGTCGGTCTCGAACAGGCCGTCGTGCTCGATGTTGTACGACGCGAGTCGCAGATCGGCCTGCGGGGCACGCTCCAGCGGGATGGTCGCGACCGGCTCGTCCTCGTCCGGCCACACCAGGGTGAACGACCCGTCGTCGGGGGCGCGGTCGCGACTGCGCTCGTCGACCACGGCCAGGTGGATCGCGCGATCGGTGAAGAGGTCGTGGCGGTCGAGTCCGCGGGGAAGCGTGACCTCGAGCGTCGACGCCGTCACCGTGGGGGCGACGAGCACTCCGAGGAAGTCGCGCAGGGTCGTGTCGTCGTCGAGGGGTGGGTCGTATCCGTCGACGTGGATCTGCCCCGTCCGGTCGCCGATGTCCCACACGAGTTCGGCTCCGAGACGTCCGATGCGGCGGCCGGTGTCGACGTCACGGTCGGCGTCGATCAACAGGAGCAGTCCGGGCTCCTCGTCGCCGTCCTCCACGGTCGAGAAGCGGAGGCCGACGTGCAGGGCCGAGGACTCGACCCGGGCGTACAGGGCGGTGATGTCGCGCCCGGGCTGGTCGCCGGCGGCGGGTCGGCGCGGGTCGCCGGTGGGATCGGGGACGTGGAGAGCACGGTCGGGCCAGTCGTCGAGGCGACCGTCGAGACGCCACTCGGTGGTCTCGGCCACGGCCGGACCGGCCAGCAGCGCCCCCGAGATCAGGAATACGAACGCGATCCTCACGGTCCTCCCTCTTCCTCCACCTCGCCCACGGCCCGGTGGTAGATGGCGGCGTTGCGCGCCGCGTCGCCCTCGGCCTCGAGCCGGGGGCGCACCACGCGGTTCATGTATTCGTCCATCCAGTCGAAGCGCCGGGCGGCGGCCGCCTGTCGGCTCGTGTCGGTGTACGCCCAGGCGGTGGTGGCTCCGCCGGTGGCGAGGGCGTCCAGCAGCAGCGCCCGGGTCACGATGCTATCGGGCGGACCCGGGGCCAGCAACGCATCGCGCACGGCCCAGGGGGTCGTCGGATCCCAGGTGAAGACGGGCTCGGCGGCGTCGGTGGCCGGAGAGTCGTCGCGCGGGTCGCTGCGGATCGACGGCGCGGTGACGGTGGGCGGGGCCGTCTGCTCGGAGGGCCGGGCCCGCGAGGGCAGCGGAATGAGCCGGATACCGTCCATCGGTTCGACGGTGGTCCGGGTCTCGACCGTCATCGCGCCGAAGTCCCGTCCGAAGACCAGACGGAGCCAGTCGATCGGGGCCCAGGCGAGCGCGGCCACGGCCACGGTCATCGCCAGCACCAGGGCGGGGCCCAGCCGGGAGTGCCGGTCCCGGGCCCAGGGCGTCGCGGGGAGCGATGCGGGGGCCGGAGTCACGGCCGTATCCTGCGCAATGGCAAGCCCTTGGGCCCGTAGTGAACTTGTGCTGCCACCTTGACCGTGCCCCCCGCGGAATCTAGTCTGCGAGTTCGATCCCCCTGCTCCGGCCTGCGCGCGTCCCGAACCCTCGCGCGCCTCGCGCCGACCACGACATCCGGGGCCCTTCCATGAATACCGACAAGGATTGCCTGTTCCTGCGCGCCGCGCGGCGCGAGACGACTCCGCGTCCCCCCGTGTGGATGATGCGGCAGGCGGGCCGCTATCTGCCGGAGTACCGGGCGGTGCGCGAGACGGCCAGCTTCCTCGATCTCTGCCATCAGCCCGATCTCGCGGTCGAGGTCACCATGCAGCCGATCCGGCGCTACGACTTCGACGCCGCCATCATCTTCTCCGACATCCTCGTCCCGTGCATCCCCATGGGCGCGGATTTCGGATTCGGGGGCGGACCCCCGCGGCTCGAGGAGCCCTTCGACACACCCGAGGCCCTGGCCCGGTTGAAGGTCGTCGACGCGCGCAAGGACCTGCCGTGGATCCACGACGCGCTGGCCGGCGTGCGCGAGCAGCTCGACGCGTCGAAGGCCCTGCTCGGCTTCGCCGGCGCGCCGTTCACGCTGTTCTGCTACCTGGTCGAGGGCGAGGGCTCGAAGCTCTTCCCCAAGACCAAGTCGATGATGTGGACGAACCCGAAGCTCGCCGACGAGATCCTCTCGATGCTCGCCGACCAGATCGGGGCGTATCTGGTCGAGCAGGTGCGTTCGGGGGCCGACGCGGTGCAGCTGTTCGACACCTGGGGCGGCCTGCTGCACCCGCAGGACTTCGAGACCTTCGCGCTGCCCTACGCGCGCAGGATCTTCGAGCGGGTCACCGCCGAGACCGGCGCGCCGACCATCTACTACGTGAACGGCAACCCGGCGCTGCTGCCGGCGCAGGCCGGCTCGGGATGCTCGATCGTCGGCGTCGACTGGCGCATGCCCCTCGACCAGGTCGCCGCGACCATTCCGGCCGACCTCGGGATCCAGGGCAACCTCGACCCCATGCTGTTGCTGACCGATCCCGAAACCATCCGCACGCGGACGCGTTCCATGATCGAGGCGCTCGGCGGCCGGCCGGGCTACATCTGCAACCTGGGCCACGGCGTGACCCCGCCGACTCCGCTGGAGAACGTCGCCGCCTTCGTCGACACCGTCAAGTCGATGGCGCCGGCGGCAGAGGAGGAGTCCCGATGACCTCGGAGGTGCGACGCGCGTTGCCCCAGGGCACCGACGAGCTGCTGGACAAGTACGACCGCCCTGGTCCGCGCTACACGAGCTATCCCACCGCGCCCGCCTGGCGCGAGATGGGCCCCGAGGACATGCGCGACGCCCTGCGTCGCTACGCCGCCGCCGACGACGCGGGCACGGCCCCGCCCCTGTCGTTGTACGTGCACGTTCCCTTCTGTGCCGAGCGGTGTCTGTACTGTGGCTGCAACGTGGTGATCGCCCCGCGCGACAAGGTCAGCGAGCCCTACCTCGACGCGCTCGACCACGAGATCACCCTGCACGTGAACGAGCTCGGCGGACGCCGGCGCGTGAGCCAGCTCCACCTGGGCGGCGGGACTCCGACCTACCTGCAGCCCGCGCAGCTCGAGCGCATGATCGGCTGGTTGAAGGAGCGCTTCGAGTTCCTTCCCGACGCCGAGCTGTCGATCGAAGTCGATCCGGTGGTCACCACCGAGGACCACGTGCGCACGCTGCGGAAGATCGGCTTCAACCGTATCTCGATGGGCGTGCAGGACCTCTGCCCGCGCGTGCAGGACGCGGTGCAACGGGTGCAACCGGCCGAGATGACCTACGCGTTCTACTCGCTGTGCCGTGACGTCGGTTTCGAGAGCGTGAACATGGATCTGATCTACGGCCTGCCCTACCAGACCGTGGAGCGTTTCGCCGAGACGGTCGACAGGGTCGTCGAGTGGGGGCCCGATCGGGTGGCCGTGTTCAACTACGCGCACGTCCCGTGGATCAAGCCGCACCAGGAGAAGATGCCGGCCGAGGCCCTGCCCGAGCCGCGCGAGAAGGTGGCGATCTTCCTCGAGACGTCGCGGCGCTTCACGGCCGGCGGGTACGAGGCGATCGGCATCGACCACTTCGCCAAGAAGGACGATGCCCTGGCCGTGGCCCGCCGGGCCGAGAACCTGCGGCGGAACTTCATGGGCTACACCACGCAGCCCGAGACCGAGGCCGTGGCCTTCGGCGTGACGAGCATCAGTGAGATCAGCGGCACCTACGCGCAGAACGCCACCCGGCTGAGCGAGTACCAGCGGCAGGTGAAGTCGGGCCAGCTGACCACCCACCGCGGTGTGCGCATGAGCGCCGATGATCGCCTGCGCAACGAGGTCATCATGGATCTCATGTGCAACCTGGCCATCGACAAGCGTCGCATCGAACAGCGTCACGGCGTGGACTTCGACACCACCTTCGCCGATGCGCTCGACGCCCTCGGCGAGATGGTCGACGACGGTCTGGTCGAGCTGAGCGACGACCGAATCGGTATGACCGAGCGCGGCTACCTGTTCGTGCGCAACGCGGCCATGCACTTCGATGCCTACCTGGAACCCCCCGGCAGCAGCGACAAGCCTCTGTTCTCGCGAACCGTCTAGAGCAGTTCCGTCGCCCCTGTCGATTGGAGCCCCACATGACAGCCCAGCGTGTCCTCGTCCTCGGAGCCGGGATCGGCGGTCTGGCCGCCGCCTACCGCATCCGTGAGCAAGCCCGCGAGCGTGGCCTGCCGATCGAACTGCAGGTGCTCGAGGCCGGTCACGAGGTCGGTGGAAAGATCGGCACACTTCGCGAGGAAGGGTTCCTCTGCGAGACGGGTCCGAACGGCTTCCTCGACAACGAACCCGCCACGCTGCGGCTCGTGGACGACCTCGGCCTGCGGGACGACCTGCAGCGCAGCGAGGACGAGGCCCGGCGGCGTTACCTTGTGCGCAACGGCAGCCTGGTCGAGATGCAGATGAACCCCGTGAAGTTCATGCGTTCGCCGCTGCTGTCCACCCGGGCGAAGCTGCGCATGGCGCGTGAGTACTGGGTCAAGCCGAAGAAGGGCGAGCACGACGAGACGGTGGGCGACTTCGGCCGGCGTCGCCTGGGCCGTGAGTTCACCGAGGTCATGCTCGACAGCATGGTCAGCGGGATCTTCGCCGGCGACGTCGATCGGCTGAGCGTGGCTGCGGCCTTTCCCAAGGTCGCCACGCTCGAGGAAGAGTACGGCGGTCTGTTCCGCGGCATGCTCGCCAAACGACGCGAGGTGCGTGCGCGCAAGCAGGCGGCGAAGGCCGCGAGCCCTGAACCGTCGGAGAACGGAACCGCTTCGGAGGCGCCGCGCAAGGTCGAGGCCGGCCCCGGCGGAGTGCTGCACAGCTTCCGCGAAGGCATGGGCCAGCCGATCCGCACGCTCGCCGAGGCACTCGGTCCCGACATCGTCCGCCTCGGTACGGCCGTGGCCCGGATCGAGAAACGGGAGTCCGGCTTCCGCGTACAGTTGGCCGAGGGCGAGGCGGTCGAGGCCGATGTCGTGGTCGTCGCCCTTCCGGCGCCCGCCGCGAGTCAGGTCCTGCGCGGGTGCGCCGACGAGGCCAGCGCCGCGCTCGCCGAGATCGTGATCGCCGGGGTGCACGTCGTGCACCTGGGTTTCCGCCGCGACCAGGTGCGCGATCCGCTCGCCGGCTTCGGTGCGCTGATCCCCCGGCGCGAGGGCATCCGCACGCTCGGCTCGATCTTCACCTCGAGCACCTTCTCCGGACGGGCCCCGAAGGGCTACGTCTTGCTCACCAACATGATCGGCGGCCGGCACGATCCCGACGCCGATCGCCTGGGCGACGACCAGCTCCGCCAGCAGGTGCTCGGTGACATCGGTCCCCTGCTCGGTTTCGAGGGCGATCCCGTGTTCAGCAAGGTCATTCGCTGGGCCCGCGGGATCCCGCAGTACGAACTCGGACACCTCGACCGGGTCGAACGCGCACGGCGCGATGCCGAGCGCGTGGGCGGGCTCTTCCTCGCCGGCAACAGCGTGGCCGGTGTCAGCTTCAACCACTGCGTGCTGCACGCCGAGTCCCTAGGGGTCGACGTGTGCGATCACCTGCAGCACCGCGCCCACGATCCCAGCGCGGGCTCGCGCGAAGGAAAGGCGACCTCGTGACCCAGGTTCCCGATCTCGTTCGTCTCGGCACCCGCGGAAGCCCTCTCGCCCTGTGGCAGGCCCACTGGTGCCGCGACGCTCTGCTCGCCGCGCATCCCGGATTGCGGGTGGAGGTGGTCGAGGTCGAGAGCGCCGGCGACGTCGACCTGCAGACGCCGCTCGTGCAGATGGGCGAGATCGGAATCTTCACGAAGACGCTCGAAGCGGCATTGCTCGGCGGGAAGATCGACCTGGCCGTCCACTCGTTGAAGGACGTGCCGGCGGCGCTGGCCGACGACACCGAGATCGCGGCGGTGAGCGAACGCGAGGACCCGCGTGACGTGATCTTTCTGCGTGAGGGCGCGCGTTTCGAGGACCTCCCGGAGGGGGCGGTCGTGGCCACCGGCTCGTTGCGTCGCCGGGCGCAGATGCGGGTGGCACGTCCGGACCTGCAGATGGTCGCGCTGCGCGGCAACCTCAACACCCGCTGGCGCAAGTTCACCGAGGGGCAGTTCGACGCCATGGTCCTGGCCGCGGCCGGTGTGCTGAGGCTGGGGTGGGCCGACCGGATCACCTCCTACATGCCCACCGATCTGTTGTTGCCCGCCGTTGCCCAGGGGATCGTCGGGGTGCAGGGCGTGAAGGGCAGCGGCGCCACGGAGCTGGCCCGGGCGATCACGCACGACGACACCCATGCCCGAGCCCGGTCCGAACGCTCGCTGCTGGCCGCCGTGGCCGGCGGTTGCGTCGTGCCCCTCGCCGGCTTCTCCGAACTCGGCGGCGATCGGCTCACCCTGCGCGCCCGCCTCGCGCATCCCGAAGAGGGACCCCTGCTGCAGGCCGAGGCCAGCGGTGCCGTGTCCGAGGCCGAGGAGATCGGGCGCCGTGTCGGCCAGGACCTGCTCGCCCAGGGCGGCGCCGAGATCGTGGCGGCGGCCAAGGCGCTGGCCCGCGAGGGCTGATCGCGGCCGTTCCCGGACCACGGCTGAACGATCTCCGTACGGGTCGACGGCATCACTCCGGCCGGCCGGCCGCCCGAAGTCACGACACGCCAGACACTTGCGAGTGCCGACGCGAACGGCGACGTCCTTGCTGATCCACGGGGCCGTTCCGTCCCCGGCTCGTGAGGGGACACCGTGATTTCCGTGCACCGGGTCTGGAGGCGAGCCCCCGATGAGACCGCAACGAATCCAGTGGTTGTTCTTCCTTCTCGTGCCCCTGTTGGTCGTCGCGTGTTCCGACGACGACGACGGAGAGGGCCCGACCGGCCCCACGACACCGACCGACACCGTGGCGCCCGTCGTGGTGTCGATGGATCCCGAGCCCGACGACGTGGGCGTGGGACTGCAGCAGTCGGTCGTGGTGACCTTCAGCGAGGCGATGGACCCCGACACCGTCGACGGGCAGGTCACCCTGTCCACCGGGACGGTGACCTCGACCGCGTGGACCGACCCCAGCACGTTGCAGATCGGTCACGATGGCTGGACCGAGGGAGAGCGCGTCGACATCGGTCTGGGAACGGGCCTGACCGACGTGGCCGGCAATGCCCTGGCCCAGGCCTTCGCTGCGGGGTTCTGGACGCAGACCTCCGCCGTCAGTCTTCTGAGTACCGTCCCCTCCGCCGGAGCGACGGACGTTGACCGCAACACGACCGTGCGCATGATGTTCAGCCATCCGATGCTCGTGGGCAGCGTGGAGTCGGCGATCACCGTCGACGTCGGTGCCGGCAACCCCGCGCCGGGCTTCACGGTGACGTCGGGCGCCGAGGACTGGCTGGTGATGAGCTTCGATGCCGACCTGCCCGCCGAGCAGTTGGTGACGATCACCGTCGACACCAGCGCGCAGTCGGCCGATCCCGTCTCGATGGACCAGCCCGCCGTCTTCTCCTTCACCACCGGCAGCGGACTCGACACTACTCCGCCCGAGCTGGTGTCGGTGACGCCGGCGCTGACCGGCGGGATCTCGCCGTCGACGTCGTCGCTGGTCTTCGAGTTCAGCGAGCCGGTCGATCCGACCACCTTCGAACCGTCGCGTCTCGGTGCGCAGTTCATGCTGCTGATCGACGGCTTCGAGATCTCACCCATCTGGTCGGCCGACAATACCGTGCTCACGCTGCCGCTGCCGACGCCGTTGCCGCAGGGTCTTCCGATCGTCGCCGACTTCGACGGCTTCACCGACACGGCGGGCAACGTTGCCACCGGCACGGTCGAGGTCGACCTGTGGGTCGAGGGGACGCCGCTCGTCTGGGCGTTCGTCGACGGAATGACCACGACCGTGCTCGGCGAGGAGCAGGCCAGTGGGACCACCGACGGCTTCATGTACGAGTGGCTGGAGTATCGGCAGACCGAGGCGTTGCCCGGCGGACGCTTCCGCATCGTGTCGCACGAGGACGCGGTCCTCTCGCAACCGGACGACTACGAGGTCTTCCGCCCGTCGTCGTCGGTGATCGAGTTCGTGGGCTTCGGATCGGAGAACCCCGACGACCTCCACGACGTAACCTTCGACGTTCCGGTCGACTATCTGCGCCTGCCCCTGGCTCCGAGCAGTTGGTCGGGGCAGACCACCGCGAGCTTCGACGGCGAGACCGTCACGATCTCCTACACGGTCACCGTGATCGAGCAGGTGGACATCGGCGCGCGTCTCGGCGACTCACTCGAGGGTTCGAGTCCCCCGCTGGTGTCGAGAGCGGCCGACGACGGACCGCAGCTCGAGTGGATCGACGCGTGGCGGACCGAACTCGAGTACGAGATGTCCGTCGACGGCACGACGATCGAGTCGGGTGTCGACGAGATCCACTACGCACCCGGGGTGGGTCCGGTGCGCTGGGTCTCGCAGAACACCGATCACATCGCCGACGAGACCTGGTCGAGCGTTCGCGACGTCGTCGAGGTGGACATGGAGATCGGCGAGGACTGGTAGGCCGCAGCAGAAACCCGGTCCCATGAACGTCGACGGCCCGCTCCGGTCACGGGGCGGGCCGTCGTTCTCGGATCGGGAACGGTTCGGGTCTCAGTCGCCCTCGGCGGACTGCGACTTCGCCAACAGGTACAGGGCCACGGCCTCGAGCGTGGAGTGCACGCCCATCTTGCCGAGGATGTGCTGCACGTGATTCCGCACGGTGTAGTAGCTCACGTTCAACTTCTCGGAGATCGCGTACAGGTTCTGGTCCTTCGACAGCAGGTCGAGGACCTCGCGCTCGCGTTTGCTCAGGCGGCTCTTCTCGAGGTCGAACTCGCGCTCGTTGTTGAGCGGAGTCCGGGCCGCGATGCGATCGAGGTAGCTCTCGATGAGGTGCTGCTTGTCGACGTTGAACGCGCAGTGCACCAGGCAGGTACCGCCCGCGCCCTCGTGCTCGAAGGGGATCACCAGCATCTGCACCCAGTGCTCACCGTCGCCGCCCTCCACGCGGATGGTGTAGGGCTCGATCTCCTCGTCCGCTTCGACCATGCGGTCGACGGGGCAGTGCTCGGAGCACCAGGTGCGCCCCTCGCTGTCCTTGCCGCCCACCACCTCGTGGCAGGGCTTGCCCAGCATGTGCGGGACCGTGGTGCCGAGCATCGTCTCGGCTCGTTCGTTGGCGTAGAGGACCCGACCGTCGGGACCGGACACCCAGGTTGCCACGCCGAGGCGATGGATCCAGTCGGGAAGGGCGTCCGCCGTCAATTGCCGGTCGTTCATGGTGCGTCCTCCGTTTCCCTCATTGGCCGGTGTGCGCCATCTCGTCGCGCGCGACACGGGCGAAGCGCGCGGTGAAATGGCGGAGGAAGGGAGCCTGCTCGAGGATCCGCATGCCACGGATCTCGTTCTTGCGTTCGTTCACCTTCAGGATGGCCTCGACGACGTAGTCCACGTGGCTCTGCGTGTACACGCGACGTGGGATCGCGAGACGCACGAGTTCCATCGCCGCCGGGGTCTCCTCGCCCGTCTGCGGATCGACCTGTCCGAACATCACCGAACCGATCTCGACGGCGCGGATTCCGGCCTCGAGGTAGAGTTCGGCGACCAGGGCCTGCCCCGGATACTGCGACACCGGGATCTGCGGGAGCATGGCCTTGGCGTCGATGTAGATCGCGTGGCCGCCGGGGGGCTCGACGATCGGCACTCCGGCCAGCGAGATGCGCTCGCCCAGGTACCGCGTGGCCGCGATCCGATACCGCAGATAGTCCTCGTGCAGGACTTCTTCGAGCCCCACGGCGATCGCCTCGAGGTCGCGTCCGGCCAGACCGCCGTAGGTCGGAAAACCCTCGGTGAGGATCAACAGGTCGCGCTCCTGCTGCGCCAGGTCGTCGTCGTTCGTGCAGAGGAAGCCGCCGATGTTGGCCAGGCCGTCCTTCTTGGCCGACATGGTGCAGCCGTCGGCGTAGCTGAAGAGCTCGCGGCAGATGTCCTTGATCGAGCGGTTGGCGTATCCCTCTTCGCGCACCTTCACGAAGTACGCGTTCTCGGCGAAGCGGCAGGCGTCGATGTACAGCGGGATACCGTACTGCTGGGCCACCGCCTTCACCTCGCGCACGTTGCGCATCGACACCGGCTGACCACCGCCGGAGTTGTTGGTGATGGTCAGCATGATCAAGGGGATCCGGTCGGGACCCTCGTTCGCGATCAGGTCGCGCAGTGCGCGGACGTCCATGTTCCCCTTGAAGGGGTGGTACTTCGACGGAGTGTGGGCTTCCTGGACGACCAGGTCGACCGCACGCGCGCCGGTGTACTCGATGTTCGCGCGGGTGGTGTCGAAGTGCGTGTTGTTCGGAACGACGTCGCCCTTCTTGCACAGCGTCGAGAACAGGATGCGCTCGGCGGCCCGACCCTGGTGCGTGGGGATCACGTGCTCGAAGCCGAAGAGGTCCTGGACGGCGTCGCGGAAGCGATCGAAGGAGCGGCTGCAGGCATAGGCCTCGTCGCCCCGCATGATCGCCGCCCACTGCTCCGCGCTCATGGCCGAGGTCCCGCTGTCGGTCAGCAGGTCGATCAGTACGTCGTCGGCGTGGACCAGGAAGAGGTTGAAGCCGGCATCGCGCAGGATGCGTTCACGCTGGCCGAGGGTCGTCATCCGGATGGGCTCGACGACCTTGACCTTGAAGGGTTCGATGATGGTCTTCACAGGAGCATGCTCCGAGGTGCAGCAGGGCTTGCCGGCGTGCGCCGGCCGAGCCGGGACGTACGGGTCGCCGTAGGCGAGACGTCGGCGACGATGTCACGTTCCGACAGTGGCCGGGGTGTTCCCATATAGAAGATGAGACCTGGCACCCATGGGCCCGACGCATCACATATTTCCAACGGAATCAGATCACGAAATCAGACTCCGTGGTGATCCACGAAGGCGGAGAGCGCGCGGCTGGCCCGGTCGATCTTCCGGTAGACCGGCACTCCGCCCCGCTCGAGCATGAGCACCGCCGGGTCGTACAGCCGCCCCGAGTCGATCGCCGCGACGATCGGCTTGTCGGTCTCGCGGAACACCCGGACCACCTCGGCGGGCAGCGACTGCATGCCGAAGACGTTCTCCGGGTGCGCGCCCTCGGGATCGGGGGCGAGGATGTCGAGCGTCGGGGCCGCGGGGATCGCCGACACGACGATCACGTCGACCTCGTCGGCCGCGGCCATGACCTCGACCGCCTTCACGAAGTGGGCGGTGTCGGTCATCGGGGTGCAGTCGATGGGGTTGCCACAGTGTGCGATCACCGGCAGCACCTCCTCGAGCTTCCGCCGCGTGTCGTCGGTGAAGCTCGCCATGTCCAGACCGTAGAGGTGGTCGCTCACGGCTCCGGCCTCGAAGCCCGCGTTGGTGATCACGCCGAGCCGTCGCCCGCGCGGGGTCCGGCCTCGCAGCATGGTGAGGATCTTGGTGACGTCCTCGAACATGTTCAGCGTCTCGCAAACCACCGCGCCGGCCTCGATCAAGAGGCTGCGCGCGACGGCGTAGTCGCCCGCGATCGAGGCCGTGTGGCTGGCCGCGGCCTCCGCCCCGGCGGCCGTCTTGCCGGCCTTGTACACCACGACCGAGCGGCCTTCGTTCCGCGCGCGCCGCACGAGCGACAGGAAGCGTTCGCCCTCGCCCGGTTGGAAACCCTCGACGTAGAACACGAAGACCTGCGGATCGGTCTCGTGCTCGAGGTAGTACTCGAAGAAGTCGCTGGCGGTGAGGTCCATCTCGTTGCCGTAGGAGATCGACACCCGCGGGAAGACGATGCCGTCGAGATTGCTCGTGAAGCTCACCAGGTAGGCCCCGGACTGGCTCACGACGACCAGGTCGTCGCCCGGAGCGTCGTGGAAGGGCAGCTTGTAGGTGGGCAGGAAGAAGGTGTTGTACTCGTGCTTGCTCACGATGCCGAGGCAGTTGCCGCCCACCAGGACCGGACCGCGGTCCTCGCGCTCGCGCGAGGCGGCGAGGGTCTTCTGCACCTCGATCGCGCGATCGCCTTCGCCGGTCTCGGCGAAGCCGCCGGGGATCAGGATGATCGAGTGCGCCTTGCCCGTGGTGCAGATCTCCTCGATCGACTGCGGGGCGCGGTCGGCGGGAATGGCGATCACGGCCAGGTCGACCGTCTCGGGAAGGGCCTCGGTACTGGGAACGCAGGGAATCCCGTCGATGCGATCGGCCTTGGGATGGACGGCCCAGAGCCGGCCGTAGTGCAGACCCTCGGCCTGCTTCAGGTTGCGTAGGATGATGCGCCCGGCGTTCATCGCCGAGGCCGACGCGCCGTACACGGCGGCGCTGCGCGGGTGCAGGAGCTGGCCGACCTTGGAGATCGGACGCGCCGGGCGTTCGGTCCGCGCCGGGCCGGCGAGCCGGATCAGGGCGTCCAGGGCCACCGGCCGGCCGTCGACGGCGACCACGGGATTGAGTTCGATCTCCTCGAAGACCGGATGACCTTCGTCGTCGGTGCGTTCGATCAGGTCGACCAGGGCGGTCAGGGCCCGGGCCAGGGCGTCACGGCCGAAGGGCGGTTGGTCGAAGAGGCGCGACGGCTCCAGTGCCTGGGCCCCGAAGCGGGTCGCCGCCAGCACCTCGACCCCGCGCTCGGCGTCGAACTCGCCCTTGCCGAGACCCGCGCCGAGGATCGTGTGCGCGTGGCCCGCGCTGAGTTCGCCGTACCACTCGGTGAGCACGCCGCCCGGTCCCACGGCGACCATCGGGCCGAAGGCCGCGTCGACGCGCGCGCTCAGCAGCAGCTCGGTGCCCGGCACGTCGGAGACGAAGCGGATCTTCTCGGTGATCATCACCCCGCGCAGATCGGCGTCGGGAGCGGCGCGGCCCACGCGGTCGAGGATCTCGGCGACGGCGGTCCGGACCGCGTCGAGCGTCCGGGGAACGACCCGTACGCCGCCCACGTCGCTCTTGTGCAGCACGTCGGGCGAGACCACCTTCAGCACCACCTCGTCGCCACTGAACGGCCTCAGGGCGGATTCGTCGACGGCGTCGGCACTCGTGACGACGGCGGTGAGAGGGACGTCCATGCCGGCGGCGCCGAGCAGCGCGTAGCCCTCGG
The DNA here is from genome assembly GCA_964593155.1 of uncultured bacterium. Classification (GTDB taxonomy): domain Bacteria; phylum Krumholzibacteriota; class Krumholzibacteriia; order JAJRXK01; family JAJRXK01; genus JAJRXK01. The sequence goes on along the minus strand of CAZQHE010000010.1, from coordinate 22,412 downwards.
GCTCGAGCAGGACGCGGCGGCTCTCCTGGCGGGCGGTCTCGACGATCCGTCGGGCGTCGGAAGCGGTCATGGGTGGCTCTCTCCTGTTCGTGGGGCGGCCGCGTGGCGCGCCCGGGTCGTGCTCTGGGTCGATCACACAAGTTCCATGGCCGACCTGCGGCCGGAATCGTTATCGTCGCCGTGAAACCCCCTGCGACGACGAGCCCACGGCTCGGGTCAGGAGTCGCCCATGGCCGAACGCAACAGCATCCTCGTGACGCCGACCGAGAAGCACATCCTGTCCTCGCTGCGCGAGCTGCCCGAGGGACATCTGCGTCGTCAGCTCGAGGCCTTCCTGGTCGAACTCACCGACTTCGTGCGCGACCCGAAGTGTCCCGAGGTCCAGGCCGACGGCATTCCCTGCGACGACCCGAAGGCCGACTGCGAGCAGTGCCAGAAGGTCGCCGTGCTGCTCGACACGCTGCGGGGGTCGCTGCCCAACCACGTGGGGTAGCCCTAGCTCCGAGCTCCGACGGCGCTGTGTCTCTGCCTCCGGACCTGGCCGGGAACCCGGGGGCAGATCGGATCCCGGGGGCGTCGCCCCCGGGATCCTCTCGTTCGGGCGAAATCCGAACGTCACCGATCAGGTCAGGGCTTCGTGGATCAGGTGACCCAGCGACGGGTCCGAGTAGTCGTCGAGCTCGTAGGTCACCCGCGTGTTCGGCTTGTCGATCGTGATCACGCGGCCCAGATCGATGGGCGTGCCCACGATCACCGCGTCCACATCGGCCTTCTCGATGGTCGCCTGCAGGTCGGCCATCTGCTTGTCGCCGTAGCCCATGGCCGGCAGGAGCCGGCCGATCTCCGGGTAGCTCTCGAAGGTCTGGGCGATCTCGCCGACCACGAAGGGCCGGGGGTCGACGATCTCGGCCGCCCCGAACTTCTGGGCTGCGATCACGCCGGCGCCGTACTTCATGCCGCCGTGCGTGAGCGTGGGGCCGTCCTCGACCACGAGCACGCGCTTTCCCTCGATCACGCTGGCGTCGCCCACCGACACCGGGCTGTTCGCGTAGACCACGGTGGCGGTCGGGTTGAGCTCCTTGATGTTCCGCTCGACGATCGTCACGTTCTCCGGATCGGCCGTCTCCATCTTGTTGAACAGCACCACGTGGGCACGCTCGGCGTTCACGCGACCGGGGTAGTAGCTCTTCTCGTGGCCCGGACGGTGCGGGTCGGCCACCGTGATCCACAGATCGGGCTTGTAGAAGGGGATGTCGTTGTTGCCGCCGTCCCACAGGATGACGTCGGCCTCCTTCTCGGCCTCGCGCAGGATCGCTTCGTAGTCGACACCGGCGTAGATGATGGTGCCGTTGACGATGTGCGGCTCGTATTCCTCCATCTCCTCGATCGTGCAGTCGTGCTTCTTCAGATCGTCGACGCTGGCGAAGCGCTGCACCTTCTGGGCGGAGAGGTCGCCGTAGGGCATCGGGTGGCGGATGGCCACGACCTGCTTGCCCATGTCCTTGAGCACCTGGGCGACCTTGCGCGTGGTCTGGCTCTTGCCGCAGCCGGTGCGCACGGCGCAGACGGCGATCACCGGCTTGCTGCTCGGGATCATGCACTCGTCCACCGGTGCTTCCTCGAACGTGGCACCGGCGGCCTCGACGATCTTGCGTTTGTCGTCGACGTACTCGTAGCTGACGTCGCTGTAGGCGAAGACCACGTCGTCGATCTCGTGTTCACCGATCAGTTTCTCGAGATCCTTCTCGTCCTCGATGGGAATGCCATCGGGGTAGCCGTCGCCGGCGAGGTCGGCCGGGTACTTGCGGCCCTCGATCCCGGGGATCTGCGTGGCCGTGAAGCACACCACCTTCACGTCGTCGCGGCCACGGTAGACCGTGTTGAACACGTGGAAGTCCTTGCCAGCGGCACCCATGATCAGAACGCGTCGGGTCATCGTGTCCACCTTTCCTCGGTCGGACCCGGGGGTCCGGCAGGGTGGATGGCCCACGGCGGCAGCCGCGGCGGCGGCGCGCGGTCCCGTGGTCGGGCAGGTCGTTGACTGTCGGAGTGGGGCCCCGGGACCTGGGAACCGGGGAACGGATCCGAGGGTACCGGGCCGGCCAGGACGGGGCCAGGGCGATGGTGTGACGTGAGTGCCGGACGTGGAAACGGCCCGGACCTTCCGGCCCGGGCCGCTCCCCTGGAGGGACGTTCGGAGAACGCCCCCTGCTACGGTTCGGACTACTTCGCGGCGAAGGCGGTGCCGGTCAGGATCGACGTGTAGTCGTTCTCCGGGCCGTGCCACTGCACGTCGTTGATGGCCGTGTCGTCGAAGCACATCCGGTTGACGCCGTAGAGCACGGTCTTGGCGTCGTAGCCAAGCATGCTCAGGTAGGCGGCGACCTGCGCCGAGGTCTGACCGGTGTAGCAGTAGAAGCCGATCGGCTTGTCGGTCGGCAGCGTGTTCAGCTCACCGGTGGTCAGGATGCTGCTCTTCGGCGTGTACTGGTACGCGTCGGGCAGGTGACCGTCGGCGTAGGCGGCCGGCGTGAAGTAGTTCACCAGCATCTCGGTGGCCGGGTCGTGGTTGGCGGCGTCGCTACCGGTCCAACGGGACGATCCGTCGATCCAGCGGTCGATGGCGACCTGCGCCCGGGCCTTCAGGATCTCGAGATCGCTGGTGGCGTCGGTGGTGACGGTCGGGAACTCACCGGCGGCCGGCTTCGCCGGAGCCGGGGTGGTCTCGAACATCTGAGAGAACTCGTTCGGGTTCGAGCCCAGGTAGCTGTAGTTCCCGCTGGCCCGCACGTACTGCAGGTCCATGATGCCGCTGGCGCCGAACTTCAGGTTGCGGGCCTCGTGGCCGGTGATCGTGCCGATCAGGTTGGTGATCGCGGTCGCGTACGAAGCGGTCTGACCGCTGTAGCACGTGAAGACGATCATCTGATCGGTCGGCAGGTTGTCGATCTCGTTCATGAGATCGCCGAGGCCGAACTGCACTGCACCATCGATGTGCGCGTTCGCGTAGTCGTCCGCGGCGCGGAGATCGACCACGTAGAAGGCGTTCGGGTCGGCGTCGTAGGCCAGGAAGAAGTTCTGGGCCGGGATGTTCACGCCCACACCGCTCATGGTGTTGTAGTCGTCGAAGTAGGTGTCGCCGGCGGTGGCGACCACGTCGAACTGATCGGTCGGGCCGGTCGGGTTGGTGGGATTGTTGTCGTCGTCGTCGTCACTGCAACCGGAGACGGCGAAGACCATCAACATCATGGCCAGCAGAGTGGCGTAGGTCGGCAGGGTGCGCTTCATGGGTTTCCTCCAGGTTTCGGGACCCGGGTGCGCGTCCCCGGGTCCCGTGTCATGGTTCGTGTCTAACGGTTCGTCCGGCCGAGAGAGAACGGGGTTCCGTCGGGCACGATCACGTCCTGGTTGGCCGCCTGCTCGTCCGCAGACAGGTCCTCCAGGTCACTTGCACGCAGGAACAGGTCCTGCTCGGGGGAATCGGAGTGGCAGCCGTCGCAACTCGGCGTGCCGTCGCCGTCGGGATCCACCGCCGTACCGAGGCGGCGGATGTTGTGCGGCGAGGTGTACTTCCAGGTCTCGACGTCCTCGTAGTTCTCCAGGTCCTCGAGGCCCCAACCGCGGAACGTGTCCTCGGCGACGGGGATGTGCCGGAGCAGGACGTACTCGTACTCGCTGCGCAGGTCCGGGAGCGGGTTGCGGCCGATCTCGAAGCTGGGATACGAGCTGCCGGTGATGCCCTCGCCCACGTGGCACGCGTTGCAGCTCTTGTAGGTCTGGCTGTGGCAGACCTGGCACTGCAGCGACGTCGTGTTCCCGGCGAGATGCGAGGTGTGGTACGAGTTCGCGTCGAGGACGTCGGAGTGACAATCCTCGCAGCGCGGCATGTTGGGCTCCTCGAACCGGGTCTGCGGCGCGGCACCCGGGGTCCCGTGCATCTCCTGCGCGGTGTGGCAATCGGCGCAGTGCAGGCGGCCCGGGATGAAGTGCACGTCGGCACCCGCGTAGGCGTTGACCCCCGTGTACTCGTCGCCGATACGGCTGCCGTGGCAGGCCGTGCAGTTCCGGGTCTGATCGGGACGCCGGTTGATGGCGTGACCGTTCACCAGACCGCCGCCCACGTTGTTCGGCTGGCTGATGTGGCAGTCACCGCACGAGGCGTGACAGGCCGAGCAGTCGGCCTCGAAGCCCTCCTGGAACTCGGGATGGGCCTCGATGGTGGTTCCGGAACGCTCGGTGAACAAGGTCTTGTAACCCACCTGCGTCGCGTGGACGCTGTCGGTGTAGTAGTGGCCGAGATCCGGCTGGTGGCACAGATCGGCGCACTTGTTGTTCTCGCCCTCGCTCGGGTCCACGTCGAGCCCCTCGTGCGCGACGACCTTGGTGTTCCGGCCCTCGTTGCCGCCGTGGCAGCCGATGCAGCCGAGACGCATGTGGACGTCGGTGTCGTTCAGGAAAGCTTCTCCGCCTTCACCACTGATGAAGACCTTGGCCCATGCCTCCACCGGAGGCACAGAGCCGCCTCAGCCCTCGCCTTCGGCTTCGCCCTCACCCCCGTGCGGATCCTCTTCTTCTTCCGCGACGGTGGCGCGCAGGGCTTCCTCGCTGGTGTGGCATTCGATGCAGGTCAGCTGCACGTCCGCCGTGATGGGGCCGGTCAGGCCGCCGTTGTCGTCGATGTCGTCGTCGTCGCTGCAGCCGACGGGGCCGAACGCGAAGGCGACGGTGACGACGAGGATCGAGAGCAGCGCTCGTTTCGACATGGGCTCTCTCCGTGATTCCGTCTCGAGTCGGGGGAAACCCGGGACTGGCGGTCCGCGGGTGGCGGGACGGGGTCCCGAGCGTTCGGCGGGGGACGGAAGCGAACCCGGTGCCGACCCGGATTCGGGAATCGTGACCGGGGCCTCCAGCCATATTCCATATGCGGAATACGTTGATTTCGGCACCCTCGGAGGGGGGTTCCGGCCTCTCCGGAATTCCACTCGATTTCCTGTGTTCACGTTTTCACAATCGGAACGGTGGTCGGAGACTGGCGCGGGTGGGTGGTCCTTGGACATCCTGTCCATCGGACCCGGGCCGATCGCACGGGCCTCTGACAAACTGTCGGGTCGGATCCACCACCCGTGACGCTCCCGCAACCCTGGTGCAGCCATGAACAACGGTGAGACAGAACGTCCCGATGGAACGGCGCCCTCGCCGGGGACCGTCCTCGTGGTCGACGACGAGGAGCAGATGCTCCGGTCGCAGGAGCGCATGCTGGCCCGCGAGGGCTACGCCGTGCTCACGGCGACGAGCGCGAACGAGGCCCTCGAGCGCCTGAGGACCGCCGACCCCGAGGTCGACGTGGTGCTCACCGACCTGCGCATGGAGGGCATGGACGGAATGCAGTTCGTCGAGACGGCGAAGCGGCTGTACCCCGACCTCGAGGTCATCATGATGACCGGCTACGGCACGATCGAGACGGCGGTCGAGGCCATGCGCAAGGGGGCCTACGACTTCCTGCCGAAGCCGTTCAAGCGGATGCAGCTGTTGAAGATCGTCAGCCGCGCCATGGAGCGGCGTTCACTGCTGGCCGAGAACCGGCGGCTGCGGCAGCAGGTGGCCGACGGGGGCGGGCGCAGCGTGGTGGGAAACAGCGAGGCCATGCGGCACGTGCTCGACATGGTGGCCCAGGTGGCACCGAGCGAGGCCACGGTCCTGATCCTCGGCGAGAGCGGGACCGGCAAGGAGGTCGTGGCCCGGGCCATCCACGAGGCGAGCGACCGTGCGCGCAAGCCCTTCGTCAAGGTGAGCTGCGCGGCCCTGCCCGACAGCCTGCTCGAGGCCGAGCTCTTCGGCTACGAGCGGGGGGCGTTCACCGGTGCCGACCGCCGTAAACCGGGGCGTTTCGAGCTGGCCGATGGCGGTACACTGTTCCTCGACGAGATCGGTGACATTCCCCTCGAGATGCAGGTCAAGCTGCTGCGCGTGCTCCAGGAGCGCGAGTTCGAGCGCCTGGGCGGCACGCAGACCCTCGAGGTCGACGTCCGCGTGCTCGCGGCGACGCACCGGGACCTGCGCCAGCAGGTCGAGAAGGGCCGTTTCCGCGAAGACCTCTACTACCGGTTGGCCGTGATCCCTCTGGAGGTCCCGCCGCTGCGTGTCCGTCCCGACGACGTCCCGCTGCTCGCCGCCCACTTCGCCGCGAAGTACGCGCGCGACGAGAACCGGATCCCCGCCCTGCTGCCCGAGACCAACGAGGCCCTGGTCCGCTACGACTGGCCGGGGAACGTGCGCGAACTCGAGAACGCCATCGAGCGCGCGGTCGTGCTGTGCAAGGACGGCGTGATCGGACCGCACGACCTGCCGCCCCACGTGCGTGCTCGCGACGACACCGAGCGCGACGGTGCGTACCTGAAGGTCCCGATCGGCACGACCATGCGCGAGGTCGAGGACCTGCTCATCGACCAGGCCCTGCAGTTGAGCCACGGCGACAAGCAGAAGGCGGCCACGCTGCTCGGCATCAGCGCCCGGACGATCACGCGGCACCTGAACGCGCGCCAGGAGGGTTGACGACCGCGGCGGGGCCCACCGGTCTCGTTCCGGAAGAACCGGAACGAGAAGGCCGCTCGATCAGGGCCGATCTCCCCTGCGGACACGACCGCGGAGGACGATCCGGAAGTCGTCGACGTCGAAGCCCTCGAGTTCGTGGATGCCCGAGACGCGCAACCGATCGATGGGGATGTCGACGATCCGCCCCGTCTCCTCGTCGATGAAGTGGTGATGGGGCGCGGTGTTCGCGTCGAAGACCCCGGCGCCTTCGTCGAAGTTGTGCGACTGCAACAGACCCTTGTCGGCGAACAGGTTGAGCGTGTTGTAAACGGTCGCCCGCGAGATCACCGGGAAGTCCCGCCGGACCTCCGACCACACCTGGTCGGCGGTGGGGTGATGGTCGGTGAAGAGAACGTACCGGGCCACCGCCACTCGCTGGGCGGAGGGCTGGATCCCTTGCGCCCGGAGGAGATCGGCGACGTGCTGGGCGTCGTGATCCATGGGATTAGATTACGTCCAACAACGGACCCCGTCAATGTCCGAAGATCACACCCCCGGACTGGCGGAGAGAGTCGCTGAAAGAGATATTCAGTATCACCAATGGCGGCCGATGACCCGGAACCCGGTCCCCGTGGAGGAACTGCCCCATGATCATCTGCCACTGCCGCGGCATCACCGATCGCGACGTCCGCGACGCGCTCGTGCGCGGAGCCACCTGCCTGCGGGACGTCACGGGCGGGGTTCCCGCGAAGCACTGCTGCGGGTCGTGCGGAACGACGATCCGCAGTATGCTGTGCGAATCCGTGCAATCCTCCGATCATCCCGGGAGCGAATCCGAATGAAGGTCGACGCCGCCATCGTCGAAGCGCTGAACGACGTCCTCACCGCCGAACTCACCGCCATCAACCAGTACTTCATCCACCACAAGATGTGCGCCAACTGGGAATACCAGCGGCTGGCCAAGCTGTTCTACGACGAGTCCATGGAGGAGATGCAGCACGCCGAAAAGGTGATCGACCGCATCCTCTACCTCGACGGCGTGCCCAACATGCAGCGCTACTACAACGTGCGGGTGGGCGAGTCGGTGCCGGAGATGCACGAGGTCGACCTCGACCTCGAACGCACCCACGTCGATCGCCTGAACAAGGCCATCGTCCTGTGCCGCGAGCACGCCGACAACGGTTCGCGCCTGATGCTCGAGGAGATCCTCGCCGACACCGAGGAGGCCGTGGACTGGAACGAGGCCCAGCTCGACCAGATCGAGAAGATGGGGATCCAGAACTACCTCGCCCAGCAGATCCGCCCCGAGGGCTGATCCACCCGCGGACAACCTGTCCGCGGCGCTCCGGAGCCGCGCCCGCGACTCCAGACAATTTGTCCGCAAGCGCGAAATCGCACCGGGAGGACACCCGGTGCGATTTCGCGTATCCCGAGCGCCAAGTCGCGCACTGTCAAAGGCTTGGAACCGTGTCACAACATTGGCCGGTTCGGTCGAATCGGCGAGGTGCGCGCCGTGCTGCATCGAGGAGTGCCCGAACCCACCAGCAGCACAAGGAGCTCCTGGACATGGAAACCACCAAGCCTCAACAGGATCGCGGCACGGTCGAGATCGAGGCCGATCTCTGCAAGGGATGCGGTCTGTGCATCGCCATGTGCCCCAACGATCTCCTGGTCCGATCCGAAGACCTGAATCGCCGCGGATACCGGTACGCGCAGTACGTCGGCTCCGGCTGCACCGGCTGCGGGATCTGCTTCCACGCCTGCCCGGAGCCGGGCGGCATCACCGTGACCCGCTTCCGCTAGGGCGCGTCGAGGAGGAATCATGAGTTCGACCCGAACCGAATCGAACGGCGCGCCCGCCAGCACCGGACCGCGCGGCTTCCGCCTGAAGGATCCCCGCGACGGATCGACCGGCACGCTGGACACCGCCGGCCGCAAGGTCCCCTTCACGCCGCCGGCCGAAGCGGCGCCGATCTTCATGAAGGGCAACGAGGCCATCGTCCACGGCGCGCTCCTCGCCGGCGCCCGCAGCTTCTTCGGCTACCCGATCACCCCGGCCAGCGAGATCGCGCACACCGCGGCCTCGTTGTTCCCCGCCGCGGGCGGGGTCTTCCTGCAGGCCGAGAGCGAAGTCGCCGCCATCAACATGGTCTACGGCGCCGCCTCGTCCGGTGTCCGGTGCATCACCGCGAGCAGCTCTCCGGGCATGAGCCTCAAGCAGGAGGGCATCAGCTACTCGGCGGGCAGCGAGCTGCCCATGGTGGTCGTCGACATCATGCGTGGCGGCCCCGGTCTGGGGAACATCGCCCCCGAGCAGGGCGACTACTTCCAGATGGTCAAGGGCGGCGGCCACGGCTGCTACAAGCTGCCGGTCCTCGCACCGAACAGCGTGCAGGAGATGTGCGATCTGACGATGACCAGCTTCGACATCGCCGACCGCTACCGCACGCCCGTGATCGTCCTTGCCGACGGTCTCGTGGGTCAGATGAAGGAGCCGGTCTACCTGCCGGAGCCCGTCACCGACCTGCCCGACAAGACGAGCTGGAGCGTGCAGGGCACGCCGGAGACCCGCCAGAACCTCGTGTGCTCGATCTACCTGAAGCCCGACGAGCTCGAGGGGCACATCGAACACCTCGAGCAGAAGGCCGCCACGATCACCGAGCGCGAGACGCGCTGGGAGGAGTACCGCACCGACGACGCCGAGATCGTGCTCGTCGGCTACGGCATCGTCAGCCGCATCCTCAAGGGCGTGGTCGACGCCGGCCGCAAGCAGGGCATCAAGCTCGGTCTGGTGCGCCCCATCACGCTGTGGCCCTTCCCCGTCGACGCGTTGCGCGCCGCGGTCGAGGGCACCGACGCCTGCATGGTGGTCGAGATGAGCACCGGTCAGATGGTCGAGGACGTCCGCCTCACGGTCGGCGACCTCGCCCCGGTGTGGTTCTACGGGCGCGCGGGCGGCAACGTGCCGTCCGTCGAGGACATCCTCGAGGAGATCGTCGTCAATCGGGCCAAGGCCACGCAGGAGGCGCAGTCATGAAGACCATGCACAAGCCCGAGAGCTTCTACGGGAATTTCGAGCGCAAGGGCGGCGCCGAACCGGCGGCCACGCACTACTGCCCCGGCTGCGGCCACGGCGTGATCCACAAGCTGCTGGCCGAGGTGATCGACGAGCTCGGCATCCGCGACCGCGTGGTGCTGATCAGCCCCGTCGGCTGCTCCGTCTTCGCCTACTACTACTTCGACACCGGCAACGTGCAGGTGGCGCACGGTCGCGCGCCGGCGGTGGCGACGGGCATCAAGCGCTCGCGCCCCGACAGCATCGTGATCAGCTACCAGGGCGACGGTGATCTGGCGGCCATCGGGGGCAACAACGTCCTGCAGGCCGCCAACCGTGGCGAGAACATCACCGTTCTCTTCGTGAACAACGCGATCTACGGCATGACCGGTGGTCAGCTCGCGCCCACGTCGCTGCTGGGCATGAAGACGGCCACCACGCCGGAGGGCCGCGCCTTCGCGGACTACGGCGCGCCGATGAAGGTGGCCGAGCTGATGAGCGGCCTCGACGGCGTGAGCCTGGCCGCGCGCCACAGCCTGACCACCGCCGGCAACATCACGAAGACGAGGAAGGCCATCAAGAAGGCCCTGAAGTACCAGATGGAGGGCAAGGGATTCTCGCTGGTCGAGGTCCTGAGCCAGTGCCCGACCGGTTGGAAGATGGACCCCGTCGACTCGCTCGACTGGATCGAGGAGAACATGGTCCCGATCTTCCCGCCGCAGACCTACAAGGACGAGCCCCACGAGCGGCCGACGCCGCCGGATCCGGGGGTCTACGACCCGAAGCTCGTCGACGAGGTCGTCCGCGGGGGCGGACGTGGTGACGAAGTGATGCGGACGCACGAGGGAGTGCCCTGGGCCGCCGCCTTCGAGAAGGGCGAGCAGGTCGAGTCCTTGAAGATCAAGGCGGCCGGTTTCGGCGGCCAGGGCATCCTCATGCTCGGCGAGTTGATCGCCAAGGGCAGCACCCGCGAGGGCATGCAGTCGACCTGGTTGCCCAGCTACGGGCCCGAGATGCGCGGGGGAACCGCGAACTGCTCGGTCGTCGTCAGTCGCAACGAGATCGGCAACCCCATGGTGGTCGAGCCGAACGTGCTGATCGCCATGAACCGGCCGTCGCTCGAGAAGTTCGAGGCCGAACTCGAACCGGGCAGCGTGCTGATCTACGACAGCAGCCTGATCGACGTCGAGCCCACGCGCGACGATCTCCGGATCTTCGCCCTGCCGGCGACCAGGATCGCCGACGGTCTCGGCAGCGGAAAGGTCGCGAACGTGGTCATGGTCGGAGCCCTGATGAAGGTGCTGGGCTTCCCGGGCCAGGATGCTCTCGAGAACATCGTGGGGCAGCTCGGTCGTACCGAGCAGATCCGTGCCGCGAACCTCGAGGCGCTCAAGGGTGGAGCCGACGCCGTCGAGTTGGCGACCACCTGATCACGACGGGGAGTGGTCTTCGGTTCGGGCGAAGGTCTGTCGCTGTCGGCTCACGAAGGCGAGACGTGAGCCGGCAGCCAGACGAGGAAGGCCGCTCCCCCCGTTTCCGCTCGTCCGGCCGTGAGGTGGCCCCGGTGATCCTCGACGATACGTTTGCACACCGCGAGCCCGAGCCCCGTCCCGTTGGGTTTGGTGGTGTAGAAGGGGTGGAAGATGCGTTCCAGCCCCTCGGGCGGAATTCCGGGTCCGTCGTCGATCACACGCAACAACACGCCACCTTCGTGCGGACCGAGCTGCAGCTCGATGCGTCCACCTTCTTTCAGGGCCTGCAGAGCGTTCATCGTGAGGTTCAGGACGACCTGTTCGAGCTGGTTCGCGTCGCCGTGGATCGGCGGCAGTCCCTCCGTCACCGTGAACACGAGCTCGGTCTTCTGCTTGCGAGCAGTGTGACGGACGAGGCGCTCGATCCGCTCGAGCACGTGCTCGAAGCGGAGCTGCTCCATCTCCGGCTTCTCAGGGCGCGCGAACTCGAGCAGGTCGCGGACGAGGCCGCCGATGCGTTCGGCCTCGTGCAACACGACCTCGACGTCCTCACGGCGCGGGTCGTCGTCGTCGAGATCGAGCAACAGGTACTCGGCGTTGTTGCTGATCACGCCGAGCGGCGTGCCGATCTCGTGGGCCAGTGCGGCGGCCATGTTGCCGACGGCACTCATGCGTTCGGTGAAGGCCATCTTCTCGGCCGCACGGCGACGCTCGGTGACGTCGCGCAGGACGAAACTGAAACCGTTGGGCCGGCCGCTGCCGTCGAGCAGCGGGGTGCGGCTCAGCTCGACCCACACGGGAGCGCCCGTGCGGGCCACGAGTTCGATCTCGCGTTTGGCGATCGTGGCGTGCGGGTCGGTCGGCGTGAAGACATCGAGCGTCTCCGGGTCGACCTCGCCGAAGAGCTGGTGCACGGAGCGTCCGATGGCCTCCTCGATCGACCAGCCGAAGATCGACTCGGCCCCGCGATTCCAGAAGCGCACGGTGTTCTGCCGGTCGACGGCGAATACCGCGTCGTTGCCATTGCGGATCGCGCTCAGCAGGAAACGCTCGCGCCAGGCGTGTCCACCGGTCTGCGTGGGGTCGGCGAGCGGGACCAGGATCACCGCCACGCTTCCGGTCCCGTCATGGATCGGCGTGAGGACCACCCGGAAGGAGTGCGCGCGCCCCGACTCGTCGCGGATGCTGCGGACGGTCTCGAGCGTGCGTCCAGTGCGCTGGACCTGCGGCGGCATGCAGTCCTCGCACCGCGTGTCGCCGGGATTCAACCCGGTGAAGCAGTGCTTCTGACACACCGTCAGGCGCGACTCGATGTTCTCGCGGTAGGCCCGGTTGGTCCACACCGGCTGCAGGTCGCCGTCGAGCACGATCACGCCGGCGTCGAGCGCGTCGAAGAGCGATCGGGCGGAATCGAGTGCGGTGAGGTCGATCATGGATGACAGGGTCGCCTCGGGGGTCGAAGCCGTCAACTCGCCGCCGGTGCCCTGGACGGGCTCGGCGCGCAACGGGGTGTGCTCGGCCTGCCACGCCGAGATGAACGATCCGCAGTCGCGCCGGTACCGGTACCCCTTCATCGCGTGCCCGGAGTGCGGGCCGGGCTACACGGTGACCCACCGGCTGCCCTTCGCGCGGGTGAACACCACCTTCGCGCCCTTCGAGCCCTGTGAGGACTGCTGGGAGGAGTTCGAGGATCCCGGCAGCCGGCACTTCGGCTCGACCACGATCTGCTGTCCGGACTGCGGTCCGAGCTACTGGATCGAACCCGCCCCCCCGATCGACGACGCGATCGACGAGATCGACAGCGCGGTGCGCGCGCTCCGGTCGGGGGCGATCCTGGGCCTGAAGGACACGTGCTGCTTCCGCTTCGTGGTCCGCGCGCGCGACGTTCGCGCGGTCGAGCGCCTGCGCCGACGCATGGAGGAGCCCGACGCGACCTTCGGCCTCATGGTCGGCGCCGTCGACGTCGCGCGCGAGATCGCCGACGTGAGCGAGGCCGCGGTCTCGCTGCTCGAGGATCCCTCGGCGCCGCTGGTGCTGCTCCCACGCCGGGACTTCGGCGGCTGGCTCGACGCCGCGACCGCCGGGGGCGGCGAGGTCGCGGTCATGTTGCCCCGGGCGGCCGTGCACTTCCTGTTGATGGAGTCGCTGGGCGAGCCCCTGGTGGTCGCCCGGGCCGCGCGCCGCGACGACGTGGCCGTCCTGGAGAACGACGACGCCCGCGACGACCTCATGGACGTGGCCGACGCGCTCGTCCTGCACGACCTCGATCTGCACGCGGGCTGCGAGGACTCGGTGCTGCGGGTCGAGGACGATCGCCCGGTGGTGTTGCGGCGGGCCAGTGGCCTGGCGCCGCGCCCGCTGACGTTGCCGTGGGACGTGACTCCCATGCTCGCGATCGGTGGCACGCACGAGGTCGCCATCGGTCTGGCCGAGGGCGACACCCTGCGCCTGAGCCAGCCCGTAGGCGACCTGGGTACGTCGCGCGCCAATGCCGCGTTCCGCCTGACCATCGATCGCATGCTCGCCCTGTGGGACTGCGAACCCACGCGCGTCGTGACCGATCCGGTCCGGGAGACGGCGGCCCGTGCACTCGCCGCCGAACTCGGGGCGGAGACCGTCGTCGTCGACCATCACCATGCTCACGTGGGTTCGGTGTTGGCCGAGCATGGCATCGAGCGCCCGGTCCTCGGGGTGTCCCTCGACTCCTCCGGACAGGTGGTCGACCCCGAACTGGGAGCGGGACGGATCCTCCGGATCGAAGAGGAACGCCGCGACGTCCTCGAGACGATCCCGGGATTCCGGGTTCCGGGTGCTGATGCGGCGCCACGCGATCCCTGGCGGGTCGCGGTGGGGCTGATCCACGACGCCTGCGGGCCGGCCCTGGCCGAACTGTGGGCTCGTCGCCTGGCCAGTGACGCGCAGACCGCCGACAGCGCGTTGTCCATGCTGACCCACGACGTCGGCTGCGTGACCGTCCACAGCTTCGGCAAGCTCTACGACGCCGCGGCCGCGGTGCTCGGCATCGCACGTCGCACCGCGTCGGCCGGGGTCGCCGCGCGCCGGCTGGAGCTGGTGGCCGGCGTCGCCGACTCCGCGTCGACCGACGTCGAGAGTGCGCATCTGGAACCGGCCAGCTTCCTCGCCACCTGGATCGAGCGTCTACTCGCCCGGGCCGAGACCGACGGGGATCCGGCGGAGGACGCCCGCTGGGTGCAGCGCTCGTTGTCGGCCTGGGTGGCGCGGCGTGCCTTCGATCTCGCGGCTGCGCACGGGCTCGACGTGGTCGCGGCGGGAGGGGGCTGCTTCTCCAACCCCTGGTTGCGCCGCGGCTTCCAGCGCCGTGCTCGCGAAGCGGGACTGAGACTGGCGCTCAACCAGTCGATCCCGGCCGGCGACTCGGGACTCGCCGTGGGACAGCTCTGGATCGCCGCGCGCCGCAGCCCGCGCTGAGCGGAGCCCTCGCGTTTCCACCGACGACCGATCCTGTTATGTTGCCCGTTCGGCGGCGCCGACGTGTCGCCCTCGTGCATCGCCCCCGTGTTCCGACGGAGCCGTCATGGATCAGACGAAGAGCCAGTCCCTGCTCGAACGCGCGCGCAAGGTCATTCCCGGGGGGGTGAACTCGCCGGTGCGGGCCTTCGGTGGCGCCCACGTGGTTTCGCCCTTCATCGTCCGTGGCGAGGGCGCCTGGTTCGAGGACGAGGACGGCAACCGCTACGTGGACTACATCGGCAGCTGGGGGCCGTTGGTGCTGGGTCACGCCCATCCGGTGGTGGTCGACGCGGTGAAGAACGCCGCCGAGCGGGGTACCAGCTTCGGTACCCCGACGGCGACGGAGATCGAGCTCGCCGAGCTCCTGTGCGAGCGCGTGCCGAGTCTCGACATGGTCCGTCTGGTGAGCAGCGGAACCGAGGCCACCATGAGTGCGGTCCGCGTGGCCCGTGGCGCCACCGGCCGCGACAAGTTCGTGAAGTTCGTCGGCTGCTATCATGGCCACGGCGACGCCTTCCTCATCGAGGCCGGAAGCGGACTGGCCACGCACGGCACGCCCAGCAGCCCCGGGGTTCCCGCCGCCACCGCTCAGGACACGTTGACCGTGCCCTACAACGATCTCGACGGCGTGGCGAAGCTCTTCGAGCAGAACCCCGATCAGATCGCAGCGGTGATCGTCGAGCCCGTCGCCGGCAACATGGGCCTGGTGAAGCCCAGGGATGGCTTTCTCGAGGGACTGCGGAGCCTGTGCGACGACCACGGGGCGGTGCTGATCTTCGACGAGGTCATGACCGGCTTCCGCGTGGGGCCACAGGGAGCGCAGGGACGCTACGGCGTCACCCCCGACCTGACCACGCTCGGCAAGGTGATCGGCGGCGGTCTGCCCGTCGGCGCCTATGGCGGACGGCGCGACCTCATGGAGCAGGTCAGTCCGGCCGGACCGATCTACCAGGCCGGAACCCTCAGTGGGAATCCGCTGGCCGTGGCCGGGGGGCTGGCCGCGCTCACCGAACTGTTCCGGGATCCCTCGATCTTCGATCGCGTCGAGGAGACCACGAAGATGCTCGGCGAAGGTCTGGAGAGCGCCGCTTCGGACGCCGGGATCCCGCTCCGCGTGCAGAGCGCGGGCAGCATGGGGTGCGCGTACTTCACCGACCGACCGGTCGAGGACTTCGACGACGCCGCGGCGTGCGACGCCGAGCGCTTCTATCGTTTCCACGCGGCCATGCTGGAGCGGGGTGTCTACCTGGCGCCTTCGCCCTTCGAGGCCTTCTTCGTGGGGGCCGCGCACGGTCCCGACGAGGTGGCCCACACGCTGAACGCCGCGGCCGAGAGTTTCGCCCTGCTGTAGCCCCCGCGACGGAGCCCCATGGCCGCGAGTTCCCGAGACCCCCGACCGCTGGCGCTGGGCATCACCGGTGCCAGCGGCGCCCCGTACTGGGTCCGATTCGTCGAGGTCGCCGTCCGCGCGGGCGTGGAACTGCACGTGTCCGCGAGCGGGAACGTCGACACCGTGTGCCGGGCCGAACTCGGGGCGGACTTCGAAACCTGCCTGCAGCGGGCGATCGAGCGGTCCGGAGCCGGCGAAGAGGCCGCGAAGCGAGTTCGTGTCTTCGACAAGCGCGACTACTACAGTCCGATGGCCAGCGGCAGCGCCCGCTACGCCGGCATGCTGATCCTCCCCTGCAGCATGGGGACGATGGCCCGCATCGCCCACGGCACCAGCGACGACCTGATCAGCCGCGCGGCCGACGTCACGCTCAAGGAGCGGCGCAAGCTCGTGCTGGTCCCCCGCGAGACCCCCTTCAACCTGGTCCATATCGAGACCATGTCGCAGGTCACGCGGGCCGGAGCGGTGGTGCTGCCAGCCATGCCCGGCTTCTACCACCGGCCGGAGTCGGTCGACGACCTCGTCGACTTCGTGGTGCAGCGCATCGCCGACCAGTTCGAGCTCGACGTCGAACTGACGCGCCGTTGGGGCCAACGAGGCCGCTGAGCCCGGAACCGCGGACACGAACGTGCGTTGCTGATCGGGACAGCCTCGTCCACGATCGGGGGTTTCGTCCGAGATCGGACATTTGTTGACGGGATTCCGGCGTTCGTCCACCATCTCGGCGGCCTGCGCCCCCCTGACAACTCCGACCAGGACCGGTGATACGCATGGGCGGATCTCCTCGGCCCGAACGTGAAGCGGAATCGCCGTCCCGCGCTCCCGCGGACCCGGCCGGCGAAGCGACCCCCGAGACCGAGCGCTCCCCGGAGACCCGGTCCCACACCGCCCTGCCGGTCGTGGGCATCGGCGCGTCGGCGGGTGGGCTGCAGGCGCTCGAACAGCTCTTCACCAATCTGCCCGCCGACACCGGTGGCGCCTTCGTCGTCGTCCAGCACCTGTCGCCCGACTTCAAGAGCCTCATGGACGAGTTGCTCGCCAAGCACACGAGCATGCGCATCACCGTGGTGCACGAGGACCAGCAACTGGAGGCCGATCACGTCTACCTGATCCCGCCGCGCTGTGACCTCAAGCTCGACGGCGACCACGTACGCGTCACCCGTCAGGACCGCGAGGCCGCACCGGCGGCCCCGATCGACGTGTTCCTCACGTCGCTCGCCGAGGACCGGGGCGAGAACGCCGTCGCGGTGATCCTTTCGGGCACGGGCAGCGACGGCAGCCGCGGCGCGGCCTGCGTCAAGGAGAGCGGCGGAGTCGTCCTCGTGCAGGAGCCCTCGACGGCGGCCTTCAACGGCATGCCGCACAGCGCCATCGACGCCGCCGACGTCGACGCGGTGCTCGAGCCCGGTGAGCTGGCCGTGCGGCTGGCCCGCTACCTCCACGAGCCGGAACGCGATCTCCTGCGCGGCGAGAAGCAGCCGATAGGCGAGGACATGGCGCCTCTCGACGCGATCCTCGACGTCCTGCGGGCCAGCTACGGGATCGACTTCCATCTCTACAAGCCGAACACCCTGCTGCGGCGGATCGAGCGCCGCATGTCGATGCACAGCTGCATGACGCTCCGCGAGTACTCGAAGAAGCTGCTGGACTCCGAGCAGGAACAGCGGTTGTTGTACGGCGATCTCCTGATCCGGGTGACCGAGTTCTTCCGTGACCCGGAGAGCTACCAGGCCCTGCTCACCGAAGCCCTGCCCGATCTCGTCGCCGCGAAGCAGCAGGAGGGCGAGGAACTCCGCGTGTGGGTCCCCGGCTGCGCCACCGGTGAGGAGCCGATCTCGATCGCGATCCTCCTCGACGAGTACCGACGTACGCTCGACGATTCCTTCGAGTACCGAATCTTTGCGACCGACATCGACCACGAGACCGTGAGCCGGGCCGGCCTCGGTCACTTCCCGGCCGAGATCGCCGCGTCGATGGGCGAGGAGCGGCTCGAGGCCTACTTCGAGCCGACCGACCACGGCTACCAGCTGGTGCCGGCCATGCGCGACCGGATCGTGTTCGCCCAGCACGACCTGGTGCGCGATCCGCCCTTCTCCCGCATGGACCTGATCAGGTGCCGCAACGTGCTGATCTACTTCCGGGCCGATCTGCAGAACCGCGTGCTCGGGTTGCTGGACTTCGCGCTGCATCCGAACGGCGTGCTCTTCCTGGGCCCGAGCGAGACCATCGGCGAGTTGAGCACGCACTTCCACGCGCTGAACTCGCGGTGGAAGATCTTCCGCAAGAACGCGCAGGCGGGGCGCAAGATCACCTCGGAGGTCCTGCGCCGCGGCATGTCGGCGTCGGCCTCGAGCACGTCCACGGTCGGCACACGGCGCTCGGCGGTCGTGCCGCCGGCCGAACGCGTCGACTACGCGGCCGTGGCCACCGCCATCGCGGACGAGTACCTGCTCGTGTGCCTGGTCCTCGACGGCAACTTCCACGTGCGCTACGTGCTGGGCGACCCCGCGGGACTGCTGCGCATTCCCCTGGGCATGACCACCTACGACGTCTTCCGGATGCTCGACGGCGATCTTCGGCTCGCCGTCGGCACCGCCCTGCACCGGACCGAGAAGACCGGCGAGGACAGCGTGTGTCGTCGGGTGCAGGTCTCGGGTCTCGACGAGATGGTCGACGTCAAGGTCAAGTCGCTCGAGGCGCGGTCCAGCGGATCGGGGACCTACGCGCTCATGATCCAGCGCTCGGTGCTCCCCGACGGGCCGGCGCCCGAGACGGAGGTCTCCTTCGAGGTCGACGAGCAGGCACGCGAACGCATTGATCAGCTCGAGCACGAACTCTCGTCGACCAAGGAGCACCTGCAGGCGACCGTCGAAGAACTCGAGACCGCGAACGAGGAGCTGCAGGCCGCCAACGAGGAATTGCTGGCGAGCAACGAGGAGCTGCAGAGCACCAACGAAGAGCTGCACTCGGTCAACGAGGAGCTCTACACGGTGAACGCGGAGCACCAGAGCAAGATCCGCGAGCTCACGGTGCTCAACTCCGACATCGAGAATCTCTTCCAGACTCTCGACATCGGGATCGTCTTCCTCGATCCCGAGCTCCGTGTGCGCAAGTACACCCAGCGTGCCACCGAGATCGTCAAGCTGATCCCCCAGGACGTGGGACGTCCGCTCGAGCACCTGAACCAGAACGTGCTCGACATGGACCTGGTCGAGATCACGCGTGCCGTCCTGACCCTGGGTGAGATCCGCGAACAGCGGGTCCAGACACCGAACGGCTCGTGGTTGTTCGTGCGGGTCCTGCCCTACCGCGACGGCTACGGCGAGACCCGCGGCGCGGTGCTGACCCTGGTCGACATCACCGACGTGATCGAGGGCGAGCGGACGCGCAACCGGCTCGAGGAGGAGTTCCGTCAGTTCGCCGAGCACATCACCGACGTCTTCTGGTTGACCGACGCGACCGGCGTGCACGTGCTCTACGTGAACCCGAACTACCAGCTGTACTGGCAGAAGGAACCCGATCACGAACTCGGCCGCGAGATCCTCTTCGACGGACTCCATCCCGAGGACCGGGACAAGGTCCGGACGGTTCTCGACTCGCCGCAGTGGTCCGCCTTCGACCTCGAGTACCGCGTGCAGCTCGAGGACGGCACCGAGCGCTGGCTGCACAACCGTGCCTTCCCGGTGACCGACCGCCAGGGTGAGGTGGTGCGCGTCGCCGGCATCGTCAGCGACATCACCCGCCGCAAGCAGGACGAGATCTCGCTCCGGCAACTGGCCTCGATCGTCGAGTCTTCGAAAGACGGTCTGTTCAACCTGGATTCGCAGGGCGTGATCCGGACCTGGAACCCCGGTGCGCAGGACATCTTCGGACTCGATGCGAACGAGGTCGTCGGCCGGTCGCTCACCTCGCTCTACCCCGACGAATCGGAGTCGGAATTCGAGACCCTGTTCGAGCGACTGCGGCAGGGCGAAGCGGTCGTCAACTACCAGTCGGCCCGTCACACGCCGGGCAAGGATCTGCGGCACGTCGAGCTGACGGTGTCGGTGATCCGTGGCAACGGAGCCGGCGGTGGCGGTTTCGCCGTGGTCGCGCGCGACGTCACCGAACGGCTCGCGCGCGAGACCGAACTGCACAAGCTCACGCAGAGCCTCGAACGGCAGGCCAACCACGACCCGCTGACGGGCCTGCTGAACCGGCGCGGGCTCGAGAAGTTCCTGTTCGTGGAACTCGAGCGCACCCGTCGCGAGGGCCAGCGCGTGGGCGCGATCCTCATCGACTGCGACAACTTCAAGCGGATCAACGACCAGATGGGCCACTCGGTGGGCGACGTCGTTTTGCAGAGCATCGCCAAGCGGCTGCGGGCGGCGTTGCGTCCCTCCGACTTCCTCGGGCGCATCGGCGGCGACGAGTTCATGGTCCTGTTGCCGAACACGCGTCTGGCCGAGGCCCTGCAGCTGGCCGAACGCCTTCGACTGGTCGTCGCCGAATCGCCCCTGCAGCTGCAGGAACAGATGATCGGCATCACCGCCAGCCTGGGCGTGACCCTGGTGCCCGAGAACGTCGTCTCGATCGAGGAGATCGTCAGCCACTCGCAGCACGCCCTGTCGCAGAGCAAGAAGGCCGGGAAGAACCGGGTGTCGCTGCGCGAGGGGGACGGGGACGCCCGGCGCGAGGAGATCGACGACCCGGGCAAGGACGTCGGCGAGCTGGTACGGTCGCTGACCTCGGAATCGGCATTCCGGACGGTGGTCCAGCCCATCTTCGACCTCGTCAACGAGCGCCCGGTGGCCTACGAGCTGTTGTCGCGGGGCCCCGAAGGAACGTTCGAGAACCCCGACGACTTCTTCCGGATCAGCGCCGAGAACAACATCCTGACCACGGTCGACCTGTTGTGCGTGAAGCGCGCCATGGACTGGGTGTCGAAGCACGCGAACGGCGTGCGGTACCACGTGAATCTCTTCCCGTCGACGCTCCTGGAGACCCCGGCCGAGCGTCTCGAGCAGATGTTCGACGTGCTGGGCGATCCCTCGCGGTTCTGCATCGAGATCAGCGAGCAGCAGTTCGTGGGCGATGCCCATTACCTGCTCGAGAAGGTCCGGCGGCTGCGGGACTATGGCGTGAGCTTCGCCCTCGACGACGTGGGCTTCGGCCGCAGCTCGCTCGAGTCGCTGATCCTGCTCGAGCCCGACATCATCAAGATCGACCGGTCCTTCGTCCGCGGCGCCCACGCCGACGCCGGACAGCAGCGATCGCTGCAGCGCCTGGTCATGCTGAGCAGGAATCTCGACACCACGCTGGTGGCCGAGGGCATCGAGGAGCACCGGGACATCGATGTTCTGGTGGACATGGGAGTGCGCATGGGGCAGGGCTTCCTGTGGGGAGAGCCACGAGCCAACTGAGTCCTGCGCGCCCTGAGGTGCAGAGGTGACGAACGCGAGCCAGTCCGGGGAGTTCCACGTCGTCGGCATCGGTGCGTCCGCCGGCGGCAACGATGCTCTCTGTACGCTGCTCGCCGGCCTGCCCCCGGACAGCGGCGCGGCCTACGTGGTCGCCCAGCACCTCGCACCCGAGGCGCGAAGTCAGCTGGCCGAACGTCTCGCCCGGCACACCTCGATGCCCGTGGACTGGCTCGACGAGCCCCGAACCCTCGAGCCCGACCGTGTGTACCTCGCCCCGGCCCGGAGCCGGGTGCTGTTCACCGACGGCACGATCGACGCGCAGACGGCCGAGAGCGCGGGATCGAACACCCACTCCGTCGACGTCCTGTTCGGTCGTCTGGCCCGCAGTTTCGCCGAACGGACGGTGGCCGTCGTGCTGTCGGGCGCCGGATCCGACGGCAGCGCCGGCGTCCGCGCGGTGAAAAGTGCCGGCGGGACCGTGATCGTGCAGGACCCCGACGGGGCCGCGTTCGACGGCATGCCGCGCAGTGCGATCTCGACCGGTGTCGTCGACGCCGTCCTCCCACCGACCGAGATCGCCGACCGGCTCAGCACCTATCTCGGCCGGCTCGGGGCGGTCCTGCGGCCGGGATCCCCCGAAGCCGAAGGCGACAGGGTCGATCCCCTGGACACCCTGATCGACGTGCTGCGGCACAAGAGCGGTTTCGACTTCCGTCTGTACAAGGAGGGCACGATCCGGCGCCGCCTGGAGCGCCGTATGGCCCTGATGCAGATCGCACGGTGGGAGGACTATCGCGAGCGGTTGGCGGAGTCGTCGGCCGAACGCGAAGCCCTGTGCCGCGATCTGTTGATCAACGTGACCTCTTTCTTCCGCGATCGGGACGCCTTCGCCGCCCTCGAGGAGCGCGCGCTCGGCGACATCGTGGAGCGGGCCGACGAGCGCGGCGAGATCCGGGTGTGGGTGCCCGCCTGCTCGACCGGCGAGGAAGCCTACTCCATCGCCATCCTCCTGCAGAAGGCGATCGACGCCTCGCGCCGTGACCTCGACTTCCGGGTCTTCGCCACCGATC
>CAZQHE010000009.1:0-53597 GCA_964593155.1 uncultured bacterium | reverse complement strand
GACCGGTGTTGCTGTTGATGGCCCATCTCGGGGCCTGGGAGCTGGTCGGCCCGGCCCTGGCGGCCCGGATGGCGCCCTTCGGCGCGGTGACCGCGAACCCGCACAACGATCGCGTCGACGCCTGGCTGCGCGCCGAGAGGGCCGCGCGCGGCGTCACCGTCTTCGACCGCGAGCGCGAACTGGGCGCCGCCGCGCGCTGGCTGCGGCGGGGAGGCACCCTCGCCGTGCTGGCCGACCACCGGCCACGCGGTGCCCGGGTGGCGGCGCCGTGGTTCGCGGATCGGGTCCCGACGACCACCGGGCCGGGCCGCCTGGCCCACGGGGCGTCCGCCACGATCCTGCCCGTGGGTGTGGTGCGGAGGGCTCGTGGGCACCGTCTGATCGTGGGAGAGCCCTTCCATCCGGAGGGCGATCCCGAGGTCGACGCGAGGCGCTGCAACGCGGCTCTCGAGCAACTCGTCCGTCAGGACCCGGAGGGCTGGACGTGGATCCACGCACGCGCAGCGGACTGAGTGCGCTCGTCGGCGTGGCGCTGCTGGCCGTGCTCGTCGCCGGGTGCGGCGAGGAGCCCGAGCCGACGCCACCGGGCGTCGAGGACCTGCCCACGCAGAGGACCTACGACTACTCGACGCGCCACTCGCGGGACGCGCTGCCGGTGTGGGAATTGTTCGGCAACGTGGCCGAGCAGTACCAGGGCGAGGACACCATGTACCTCACCGGCGTGCGCATGGTCTTCTACCGCGACGGCGAGACCGACGCGGTCCTGACGTCGCAGCGCGGCGAGGTCGACCAGGAGACCGAGGCCACGGTCGCGCGCGGGAACGTGGTGGTGGTGACCGAGGACGGGCGCCGGCTCGAGAGCGAGGTCCTGTACTGGGACCCCGAGCGCGAGCTGATCCACACCGAAGCCTTCGTCCGGTTCACCGAGGGTGACCAGGTGTTGACCGGCTACGGACTCGAGACCGACCCGGACCTGACCAACGTGCAGATCCAGCGCGACGTGAAGGGTGTCGCGCGGGACGAAACGGGCACTTCGGACCCGGAAGGGCGGTAAGAAGGTCCATGGCACGGAAGTCGCTGTCCTGTGATGCGCTCGCGAAGGTCTACCGCTCCCGGCGGGTCGTGGACGGAGTTCGTCTGCACGTCGAGACGGGAGAGGTGGTCGGTCTCCTGGGACCGAACGGCGCGGGCAAGACCACGACCTTCTACATGATCGTGGGCTTCATCAAACCGGCGGCCGGGCGCGTGTACCTCGACGACGAGGACATCAGTCGCCTGCCGATGTACAAGCGGGCTCGCCGTGGGATCGGGTATCTCCCGCAGGAAGCGTCGATCTTCCGCCGAATGACCGTCGAGGACAACGTGCGAGCCATTCTCGAGACCATGCCCTTTTCGAAGAGCGAACGCGAGGACCGCTGCGACGAGCTGCTCGAGGAGCTCGGCGTGAGCCACATCCGCAAGAGCCGCGGCTTCCAGTTGTCGGGCGGCGAGCGTCGCCGGGTGGAGATCGCGCGCGCCCTGGCCACCGAGCCGGCGTTCATCCTCCTCGACGAACCCTTCGCGGGCATCGATCCCATCGCCGTCCAGGACATCCAGACCATCGTCGGGGGCCTGAAGGACCGGGGCCTCGGCGTACTGATCACCGATCACAACGTCCACGAGACGCTCAGCATCACCGACCGCGCGTACATCCTGCACGAGGGCAGGATCGCCGTGTCGGGGACGCCCGAGGAGATCGTCGCCGACGAGGACGCACGGCGCATCTACCTGGGCGAGAGCTTCCGTCTCGAACGTGCCTGATCCCGGCCGAGAGGGCTGATTCCATGGACATGAAGATGACCCCCTCCATGAAGCTCGGACAGCGTCTGGTGATGACGCCCAAGCTTCAACAGGCCCTGAAACTCCTGCAGGTGCCCACGCTCGAACTCGAGCAGATCCTCAAGCAGGAGATGATGCAGAACCCCATGCTCGAGGAGGTCGACCTCGGCGACGACGACGAGGAGACCGCCGACGAGACCACCGACGAGACCGAGGAGCAGGAAGAGGCCACGGCCGAGGACGACGACGCCGAGACCGATTTCGACATCGACGAGTACCTAGACGACGGTTTCAAGAGCATCGGCTGGGAGCCCGAGCAGGAAGAGCTCGACGAGCGCTTCGAGCGCGTGGCCGTCGCGCCGGAGAGCGGCACCGAGAAACTGATCAACCAGTTGAAGCTGAGCGTGGACTCGGATCTCGAGCTGGAGATCGGTGAGTACCTGGTCGGCAGTCTGAACAACGACGGCTTCCTGAGCGTGGAACTGGACGAGGTCGCGCGGGTCTTCGAGACCGACGCCGAGACGGTCGAGCGCGTGCTGTCCGTGATCCAGGACTTCGACCCGCCGGGCATCGGCGCGCGCAACCTGCAGGAGGCACTGCTGCTGCAGCTGCGGGCCCAGGGCCGCGGCGACGGTCTTGCCGCCGCCGTCGTCCGCGACCACTTCGACTCGCTGAAGAACCGCAAGTTCGCCGAGATCGCGCGCGACCTGCGCGTGAGCCCCAAGGAAGTGCAGGAGATCGCGGCCGAGATCGGTCACCTCGATCCCCGACCCGGCCTGTCGACCTTCGGCGACGACGCCCGCTACGTCACGCCCGACCTCGTGGTGGAGAAGGTCGAGGGCGAGTACGTGGTCTACCTGAACGACTCGAACATCCCACGCCTGCGCGTGAGCCGCGCCTACGCGGAGGAACTCAGCCGCAATCGCAACGGCGGTGACACCGAGACACGGAAGTTCATCGTCGACAAACTGCAGAGCGCGCGCTGGCTGATCCAGACCATCGAGCAACGGCGACGGACCATCGTGAAGGTCATGCAGAGCATCGTCGAGGAGCAGCGCGATTTCTTCGACAAGGGGCCGGTGGCACTCAAACCGCTCACCCTGCAGCAGGTGGCCAATCGCATCGGGATGCACGAGTCCACCGTGAGTCGTGTGACCACCAACAAGTACGTGCAGACCCCGCGTGGGGTCTTCGAGCTGAAGTACTTCTTCAGCTCGTCGCTCGACACCGACGACGGCGACAGCATGTCGTCGAAGGCGGCCAAGACCCGGATCCGCGAGATCATCGAGAAGGAGGACAAAGCGAAGCCCATGAGCGACCAGAAGATCGTGGACATGCTCAAGGCCGAGGGCCTGAACATCGCCCGACGGACGGTCGCGAAGTATCGCGAGCAGCTCAACATCCTGCCTGCTCGGATGCGCAAGACCTACTGAGCCCGGCACCGAACGGCTGTCCGGCCCGACTTCGTGATCCGGCCCCGAAAGGGCTGGCCCCGGTCGGAACGGGACGCTAAGGTCGACTCCAGACCCGAACCCAGCGGCCCGAGCGCAGGGTCGTCACTCCAGGAGGGATTCCGGTGCACCTGGACATTCAGCCCCGCAACTACAAGCTCACCGCCCGCGTCCGCGAGACCATCGAGGACAAGTCGCAGAAGCTTCTGAAATACGCCGACGTCGACCGCGTGCGGTACACCCTCTCGGAGGAGAATCTCGATCTGGTCTGCGAGGTCCACCTGCACGTCATGGGCAAGGACTTCCACGCGAAGGCGAGCAGCGAGGACATGCTGAATTCCGTGGATCAGGCCAGTGCGGCGCTCGAGAAGCAGCTGCGTCGATACAAGAGCAAACGCGAGGACCGGCGCAAGGCGCCGGACGCGTCGGGCATGAACTCCGCCAACGCCCTCGAGGCCACGCTCGCGTCCGAGGCCGCGAACGAGCCCGACGAGGACGACGTCGAGCGCTGAGTCCGCGCATGACCTCCAGCGACCCGGAACGTAGCGTTCCCTTCGAAGCGGTCGTCGAGCGTCTCCGCCACGTGGCCGAGGTGGAGACGCTCACCGACTCCGGTCCGGACACGCCGGCCGTCTCCCATTTGGACATCCATCGTCCCGGTATGGCCCTGATGGGTTACGTCGAGGGCTTCCATCGCGAGCGCATCCAGGTCTTCGGCGAGACCGAGATGGGTTATCTCGGCACTCGCGACACCGAGGACGAGCGAAGGGCCCTCGAACGGGTCTTCTCGCTCGACGTGCCGGGCATCTTCGTGGCGAAGGGACTGCCCGCCGGATCGGGACTCGTCGAGGCCGCGTTGCGGCATCGCGTTCCGCTGGCCACCGTGGACCTCCCGACCGACGAACTCAGCGCCGTCCTGCGCGACGTGCTCGCGCGTTTCTTCGCACCGACGACCACGCGCCACGCCACCCTCGTCGACGTGTACGGCGTCGGGGTGCTCGTCACCGGTCCGAGCGGCATCGGCAAGAGCGAGACCGCCCTCGATCTGGTCGAGCGCGGCCACCGCCTCGTGGCCGACGACATCGTCGTGATCCGCAAGACCTCGCGCGACGTGCTGATGGGGCGCAGCCGGGACAACGTCGAGCACCTGATGGAGATCCGCGGGCTCGGCGTGATCGACGTGTTCCCTCTCTTCGGCGTTCGCGCCATCCGCATGCAGAAGCGGATCGAGGTCGAACTCGCCCTCGAGGAGTGGAAAGAGTCCAGGGACTACGACCGGCACGGCCTCGATCGCGACTCCAGCGAGATCCTCGGGGTGCGGATCCCGCGCGTGACCGCGCCGATCTTCCCGGGGAAGAACAACACTGTGATCGCCGAGGTCATTGCGCTAGATTTCATGCTGAAGACCTACGGGATCGATTCGGCCGAGGAGTTCAACCGCAAGCTGATCGAGACCATGTCCGAGCAGGGATTCACGAAGCGTTACCTCGAGCACGATCCCGAGTGACTCCCACGCCCTCGCCCCTCTCCACCTCCTCGCGATGCGCGCACTCCTGGTGACCCACGGCGAACTCGGGGACGCCCTCCTCGAGAGTGCGCGTCTGATCTACGCGGTCGAGGCCCCGATCTCGGTGCTGAGCAACGCGGCGCTCGGCCTCGAGGACCTGGTCGTCGAGATCCGCAGGTGGCTCGATCGCGGATCCGGCCCCGCGCTGATCATGGTCGACGTCGGAGGGGGCAGCTGCGGGGTGGCCGCGCGCGCCGCCGCCAAGGGGCGGCCCGAGACCTGGTTGCTGGGAGGGGTGAACCTGCCCATGGTCCTCACCTACCTCAGCCACCACGGTCAGGTCGGATCCGACGACCTCCTGTCGCGTCTGCTCGACCGCGCCCACAACGCCGTGGACGTGCTCGAGACCGACGGCTGAGGGGATACCGATGACCCTTCTCATGGCGAGGATCGACGACCGTCTCGTGCACGGTCAGGTGATCGTCGGCTGCTGCGAGCCGCTCGAGGGCCGGCGGATCGTCGTGTGCGACGAGGTGGTCGCCCGCGACCCCGTGCGTCAGTCCTTGTTCGCCGCCGCCGTCCCGCCCGACATCGAAGTCGAGTTCCTCGACCTGCCGCACTGCGCCCCGCGCCTGCAGGACCTCTCGAACCGCGGCGAGGACACGCGGACCATCCTGCTCACGCGCGACTGCGCCACCATGCGGGGCCTCGTGGAGTCGGACGTGGGCATCGACCGCGTCGTCGTGGGCGGACTGCACCGGCGTCCCGGTGCCGTCGAGATCGTCGAAGGCTTCCACCTGACCGAACGCGACCGCGACGACCTGGTGGCGGTGCTCCGCGCCGACTGCCGGGTGGGCTTCCAACCGGTGCCCGGTGCGACCGAGGTCGACGCCGAGTCGGTCCTCGGGGATCCGGGAGCGTCGTCGTGATCGCGGCGACGGCCCTGGGCGCGGTCGCCGGGCTCGATCGGACGGCTTTCGGACAGACGGGTCTGGCGAATCCCTTCGTCGCCGCGTGTCTCTCGGCCTGGATCGCGGGGGCCCCGGTGCAGGGCGTGTGGCTCGGGGTGGCCCTGCTCCTGCTCTCCGCGCCCCGCATCCCCGTCGGTGAGAGGCGCATCCGCGACTGGACCTCGGCCGCGGTGGCGGCACCCTGGTGGGCCGGTCCCGATGCGGGCGCCGAACGCTGGGCTCTGGCGCTGTTGCTGTCCATCGCGTTGGCGCACCTCGGTGGACGGGTCGTCGACGCGAGCCGGGGACTCGTGGATCGCTGGGTCGAGTCGTGGCGCGAGGGCGG
The DNA here is from genome assembly GCA_964593155.1 of uncultured bacterium. Classification (GTDB taxonomy): domain Bacteria; phylum Krumholzibacteriota; class Krumholzibacteriia; order JAJRXK01; family JAJRXK01; genus JAJRXK01. The sequence goes on along the minus strand of CAZQHE010000009.1, from coordinate 47,525 downwards.
GCGACCCCGCCAGGGGGCGACACCCCTGCACCTGCGGTGCACGGCCCTGCAGGCGCTCCGCGGAGCGGTGGTGGTGGGCGTGGCGGTCCCGTCGGGAAGCCTGCTGCTGGACGGCGTGGCGGTCCGGCTCCCCGCCGCGGAGACGGCGGCCCTGGCCCGGCTCTGGGAACTGGCGCCGATCGCCTTGTTGCCCTTACTGTGGCGGTTTCACGGCGACCTCGGCCGAGCCCGGCAGCAGTGGCCGGGCCTGGTGCTGGGTCTCGTCCTGGGATCGGTCGTTCTGCTCCTCACGGCGGGGGTCCCCGGGTGAGGGGGCGAGCGCGGCCCGGGATCGCGTGGTGGAGGCTCTGGAGCGTCCAGGGCAGCTTCTCGCCGTCGAGGCGGCAGTGGCTGGGCTGGATCGTCGCCCTCGAGCCCACCCGTGACGAACCGGCCCGGCCCGATGCGGACTGGGTGCGGGACGAACCCGGGGTCGTGAACACGAATCCCTTCCTGTTCGGCGTCCTCGCGGGAGCGCGGGTCGCCGTGGAGGAGCAGGGGGACCGGAGCCTGGCGCGGGCGCTCACCGAGACCCTGCCGAGCACGCTCGGCGCCCTCGGCGATCGCCTGGTGTGGACCGGGCTTCGTCCCGCCGTGATCGTCTGGGCCGCGGTGTTCGCCCTCTGGGGCGGTCCCTGGGCGGCCCTGGCGGCCTGGGCGGGGCTGGGAATCGGTCAGGCGTGGCTGCGGCAGTGGGGCCTGCGGTGGGGACGCGCCCGGGGCGCGACCATCGCGACGGGCCTTCGCGATCTGCCCCTGCACGCCGTGGCCGATCGTGCTCGCTGGGCGGGGGCGATCGGCGCCGGAGTCCTGGCCGCGGGGCTGCTCCGCGGGGCCGCGGGCGGCACGCTCGTCGACCTCCCGCTGCTGACCTTCGGGGCGATCGCGACGGTCGTCCTGCTCGCCTGGAGACGCTCGGGCCCGGAGTGGGCTCTGCTGATCGTGGGGTTGCTCGTGTGGGCCGTGACGCGGCTCCACGGTTGAGGACGGGAGAGTCCGGGCCATGGCTCTGAGGACGGCGCACATCGGGGATCCGGTGGGACTCCACCTGCGAGCGGCGAGTCGCATCGTGCAGGTGGCCAAGCAGTACGAGTGCGACATCCGGATCGCCTACAGTGGGGTGGAGACGAACGCCAAGAGTATCCTCGGCCTCGCCTCGCTGGTCGCGCGTCATCGCGACCCGATCGACGTGATCGCCGAGGGCCCCGACGAGGTGGAGGCGCTCGAGGCGCTGGTCCACCTCATCGAGATCGAACTGGCCGAGGAGGCCTGAGTTGCAGCGTTGGCGGGGAATCAGTGCGTCTCCGGGGCTGGTGATCGCCCCGGTGAGGGCCTGGCGGCGCGCCGCGTTGCGCGTCGACTGGCGGACGCCGCCCTCTGGCGACGCCGGCCACGAGAAACAGCGTCTGGAACGGGCGCTCGAGATGACCCGCGCCGAGCTGGAATCGCTGCGTGGGCAGTTGCGCCAGCAGCTCGGCGAGGAGCAGGCGCAGATCCTCGACGCGCAGCTGCTGATCCTCGAGGACGAGGACTTCCTGTCGGTCGTCGACCGCGGGATCGAGTCGGAGAGGCTGTCGGCCGAGGCCGCCTTCACCCGGGCGATGGCCGAGGCCCTCATCCCGCTCGACCTGCGGGGCGACGGTCTGTTCCGCGAACGCATGACCGACTTCCGCGACGTCGAGCAGCGCGTGGTCCGTGCCCTCACCGGTGGGAGTGATCCGGTTCCGCAGCTCGACGAACCCTGCATCCTGGTCACGCCGCAGCTCACGCCCAGCGAGACGGCGTCGCTCGACCTGGCCCACGTCCGGGGGTTCTGTGTCGACGAGGGTGGCCACACCGGCCACACCGCGATCATCGCGCGCAGCCTCGGCGTACCGGCCGTGGTCGGTCTGCGGGACTTCAGCGGCCGCGTCGAGGACGGTGTCGACGTCGCGGTCGACGGTGCGAGCGGCGAGGTCGTGGTCGATCCCGACCAGGCCACCCGTCGCCGCTTCGAGGTCCGTATCCGTCGCCGGCGGCAGGCCGAGGAACGACTACTCCGGATCCGCGACGTGGCGGCCGAGACCTCCGACGGCCGTCGCGTGGAGTTGTCGGCCAACATCGAGTTGCCGCAGGAGATCGATCTCGCCCTGGCCAACGGAGCGCGCGGTGTCGGGCTGGTGCGCACCGAGTACTTCTACCTGTCTTCCTCGCACCTTCCGAGCGAGGAGGAACAGGTCGCCAGTTACCGTGACCTGCTCGAGCGGGTGGGAGACGCGCCGGTGATCTTCCGCGCTCTCGACGTCGGAGGCGACAAGCTCCTGGCGGCCATGGGGGGCATGCGCGAGTACAACCCCTTCCTGGGATTGCGCGGCGCACGCTTCCTGCTCAGCCATCCCGAGATCCTGCACACGCAGCTGCGGGCCCTGTACCGCGCGAGCCGCTACGGCAACATGAAGATCATGTTCCCCATGGTGTGCGATCTCGAGGAGCTGCGGGCCTTCCAGGCCGAGGCGGCGGCCGTTCGCGACGTCCTGCACCGCGAGGGTCACGAGTTCGACGCCGATCTCGAGGTCGGGATCATGATCGAGACGCCGTCGGCGGTGGCCATGGCACCGGAGCTCGCTCGCGAGTGCGACTTCTTCAGCATCGGGACGAACGACCTGACGCAGTACCTGCTCGCCGTCGATCGCACCAACGCGCGGGTGGCGCACCTGGCCCAGGCCCATCACCCGGCCGTGCTGCGTGCGATCCGCGACACGGTGCGGGCCGCGCACGACGCGGGGATCTGGGTGGGCTGCTGCGGCGAGATGGGGGCCCATCCGCTGTACGCCCTGCTGCTGGTGGGAATCGGCATCGACGAACTCAGCACGCACGCGGCCGCCGTTCCGGCGGTGAAGAAGGCCATCCGCAGTGTGAGCTTCGAGCAGGTCCAGGGTTGGGCCGAGGACGTGGCACGGCTGGCCACCACCGCCGAGGTCGATCGCTACCTCCGCACGCGGGCCCACGAGCGCCTACGGGACTTCCTCGGCTCCGAGCAGGAGTGATCGACCCGAATCCGACGGGGAGGCCGTCCATGGACATGACGCGCGCGGGAGTCCGCGACATGGCCACGCTGATCGCGCGCCTGGGAGATCAGCTCCGTGGTTCGTACGCCGTCGCGTGCGATCACGGGGCCGACATTCGCCGCGACGTCGACCGTGTGGTCGTGTTCGGGATGGGCGGCAGTGCCGCCGCCGCCGAGGTGGTGGGGGGAAGCCTCGCCGCCGGACGCTTCGACCTGCGGATCGTGCGGGGCTACGCCGCACCCTTCCCCCTGCGGGAACACGACCTGCTGGTGTTCAGCAGCTACTCGGGCAACACCGAGGAAACGCTGGCTTGCTTCGAGTCGGCGCTCGAGGCCGAGCACACGCCCCGCGCCGTGGCCCTGGGGTCGGGCGGACGTCTGGCCGAACTCGCGCAGGCCGCCGACGTTCCCGTGCTGCCGGTGCCCACCGGGTTGCCGCCGCGGGCCAGCCTCGGTCACGGCGTCGGACTGCTGTGCGGAATCCTCGAGCGCGCCGGTCTCGTCGACGAGCTGGACGGGCAGGTGGAGGAGGCGGCGGCTCGCCTCGACGAGGGCGTGCGACGTCACGGTCTCGACGGCGGGGCACCGACCGACGACTCGGTCTCGAACTGGGCCGACCGGTTGAGCGGACGGCTCCCGGTCGTCTACGCGGGCGCTCCGGTCTCGATCGCCTCGATGCGTCGGCTGCGGGCCCAGCTCAACGAGAACTCGAAGATGCTGGTGTCCACCGCCGAGCTACCGGAACTCGACCACAACGAGATCGTGGGATGGGGCCACGCCACGGCCGCCCGTTCGGAGGCGGTGGTCGTCGCCCTGCGTGATCCCGCGGAGCATCCCCGCGTGGCGCGTCGTTTCGAGATCACCCGTGAGGTCCTGGCCGATCGGGTGGCGGACTGGGGCGAAGTGGTCGTCCGCGACGGCTCGTCGCTCGCCCGTTGTCTCGACTCGGTCCAGTGGGGCGACGCCTTGTCCGTGGCCCTCGCCGCGAACCACGGGGTCGATCCGGGGCCGGTCTCGGCCATCGACACCCTGAAGGACCGTCTGGGCCGACCCTGATTCCCCGTTCGATTGCCACCCCGGGGTCCAGGTGCTAGCCTTTTCCCTTCACGTCCGGTGCGGGCGAGGTGCCCGCGCCGGATTCCGCGTACACAGCCGGGTCCCGTCACAACCGGTTCCAACCTGGTGGAGGAAGCGAAGCATGTCCGAGAAGCAGTTGTTCACGTCGGAATCGGTGACGGAGGGTCATCCCGACAAGGTCGCCGATGCGATCTCCGACACCGTGGTCGATGCGATCCTCGAGGCCGACCCGAACGGCCGGGTGGCCTGCGAGACCCTGGTGACCACCGGCCTGGCGCTGCTCGCCGGCGAGATCTCCACCGACACCTACGTGGACATCCCCAAGCTCGTGCGCGGGACGATCAAGGCGATCGGCTACACCGACGCCGCCTACGGTTTCGACTACGAGACCTGCGCGGTGATGACCACGATCGACGAGCAGAGCGGCGACATCGCCCAGGGCGTCGACCGCGACAGCCCCGAGGAGCAGGGCGCGGGCGACCAGGGCATGATGTTCGGCTACGCGACGACCGAGACCGACATGTTCATGCCCATGCCGATCCACCTGGCCCACCGCATGTCGCAGCGCCTGGCCGAGGTGCGCAAGGACGGCCGGTATCCGTACCTGCGGCCCGACGGCAAGACCCAGGTGACGGTCGAGTACGAGGGCGAGCGGGCGGCGCGCTGCCACACGGTCGTCCTGTCGACCCAGCACGACGAGACCGCGAAGCTCGAGCGGATCCGTGAGGACATGGTGGCGGCGGTGATCCGCCCCGTCCTCGACGAGAGTGGCCTCGACTACTCCATGGACAGCACGCGCATCCACGTGAACCCGACCGGACGGTTCGTCCTGGGCGGGCCGCAGGCCGACGCCGGCGTGACCGGCCGGAAGATCATCGTCGACACCTACGGCGGCATGGGCCGTCACGGGGGCGGCGCGTTCAGCGGCAAGGATCCGAGCAAGGTCGACCGCTCGGCCTGCTACGCGGCCCGTCACGTGGCCAAGAACCTGGTGGCGGCCGGAGCCGCCGACCGCATCGAGGTCCAGCTGGCCTACGCCATCGGCGTGGCCGAGCCCGTGTCGGTGCGCGTGGAGAGCTTCGGAACCGCCCGGGCCGACGAGGAGAAGATCGAGGCCTGCGTGCGGGAGCTCTGGAAGCTCACCCCGAACGGGATCATCACCTCGCTGGGCCTCAAGCGGCCGATGTACCGTCGTACCGCGGCCTACGGTCACTTCGGCCGGCCGGGCAGCGACGACGCCTTCACGTGGGAGCGCCTCGATCGCGTGGACGACGTGAAGCAGTACCTGGGTCTCTGATCACTTCGGCGATCGCCCGGTCGTGTGGGAAGAAGAAAAGGGCCCCGGCGTCATGCCGGGGCCCTTCTTCATGAGCAGTCGTCGTGGGGTCGAGCCCGGGGCTAGCGGTCCGAGTCGACGACCCGCCCGTTGACCGGAGCGAGCAACTGGTCGGCCGCCGCCTGGTCCTCGCACTGGTCGAGCACGCCGTTGCCGTCGAGGTCGACGATCTCCTGGCCGAGATCGTTCGTCCCGTTCGCCTGGAGATAGATCCCGGTGGCCTCGTCGAAGATGGCGAACTCCTGGATCTCGAGGATGTCCAGGCGACCGTTGCCGTCGCAGTCGCAGTCGTCGATCACGCCGTCGCCGTCGCCGTCGAGCGAGGGATCGATCGCGAGCTCGACCACGTCGTAGTCGCCGTTCAGGTTGCAGTCGCACTCGTCGAGCAGGCCGTCGCGGTCGAGGTCGGCTGCGTTCGGACCGAGGTTCGCGACGTCCTCGAAGGTCTCGTTGCGATCGGGGACGCCGTTCGCGTTGCAGTCCTGGCACAGATCCGGGATCTGGTCGGGACCGGGCTCGAGCTCCAGCTCGACGAAGTCCTCGCTGTCCTCTTCGTTGAAGTCGATCACGGTGATCTCGTCCTCGTCGCTCACGTACGACGCGAGCCGACCGTCGGGGCCGACGGTGAAGTCGGTGATCGCGTCGGCGATCTGGTCGAGATCGGGAACGGCATTTCGATCGCAGTCGCAGAGGTCGAACACGCCGTTCTGGTCGAGGTCGTTGGTGGTCGGGTCGAGAGGCGGATCGTAGGCCTCGTCGCCGTTGCAGTCGCACTCGTCGAGCAGACCGTTCGAGTCGACGTCGAGCAGCGGACCGCCAGCGGCGAAATCCTCGCCGTCGGGCGTGCCGTTGTCGTTGCAGTCGGCGCAGTCGTCGATGACCTGGTCGCGGTTCGCGTCGAGGGTGCTGGTGTAGACGATCGTCCCGTCGCGGTTCTCGACCTCGGTGATCGCGTTGCCGATGTCGACGAGGTCGGCGACCTGGTTGTCGTTGCAGTCGCAGTCGTCGATCAACTCGCCGTCACTGGCGGTGACGAAGCCACGCTCGATCTCGCCGCGGTCGAAGCGTTCGTTGCCGTTGCAGTCGCACTCGTCGAGCACGCCGTTGGCGTCGACGTCGACCCGCCGGCGGTCGGCGTCGAATCCCCCCTCCTCGGGGGGGAGGCTCACCGTGAACTGCAGGAAGTCGAGGACGCCGTCGTCGTCGCAGTCCTCGCAGAAGTCGAGCACGCCGTTCGATTCGCCGTCGAACTGGTCGAGGTCGCTGGTGTAGCCGAAGGCCTCGTTGTGGGGCACCGTCACCAGATCCTGCTGCTCCTGCGGCAGGTTCCGCCAGAGGACCAGCTCGAAACTCGGATGCTCGCGGATCTCGACCAGGTCGGCCACACCGTTCCAGTCGCAGTCGCAGTCGTCGGGCAGACCGTTCTGGTCCTCGTCCTCGACGTCGCCACTCTCGAGCTGCAGCTGGTCGTAGTCGCCGTCGCTGTTGCAGTCGCACTCGTCGGGGATGCCGTTGACGTCGATGTCGACGGTGGCGTCGGCAGCGACCTCGGCGCCGTCCTTCGTGCCGTTGTCGTTGCAGTCGGCGCAGTAGTCGAGAACGCCGTCGCCGGAACGGTCGACGAAGCTCTCGCGGGCCTCCAGCTCCATGGTGTCGCCCAGGCCGTTGTCGTTGCAATCGGCGACGTCGTGCACGAGGACGGCATCGCGCGTGGTGGCCGGAGCACTCGTCGTGTCGCGGACGGCGGCGAACTCGCGCAGGCGGATCGGGCGGATCTTCGGCACCGACAGGGTGTCGGGAGCGTTGGTGAAGTACAGACGCGCGAGCTGGATCTCGGCCGTGGGATCGTCGTAGGCCGTGTCCGACTCGAAGCGGATGTCGACGAAGTTCTCCTCGGTCTCGCTGGTGCCCGAGAAGCCCTGGTCGACCAGTGGGCTGTTCAGCTCGACGCGGTCCAGGGTCAGGCCCGGATCGTATTCGATGCGCAGCGAAACCTCGTTCGCACCGTCGAGGTAGTACCCGCGCACGTCGATCGAGTCGGGCGCGCCCGGCGCGACGTAGGCGAAGATCGGGTTGGTGAGCGCTCCGCCCACCGGCAGGGTGCTGGTGATGTTGTCGGTTCGCCGCACGCCCGTGACCACCTCGGTCACGCTCACCACGCCGGAGACGTCGCCGCGCTGGTTCACGTCGAAGGTCAGCGTCACCGGATTCTGGTCGGGACGGACCACACCGGTGTCGAAGCCCCACTCCCAGTCGTACTGGGCGAAGATGTCGGTGATCTCGCAGGTGGGCCGGAGGATGCCGTCGAAGGTCGCCTGCCAGCCCTCGAACTCGGGCTGTGTCGACAGGACGACCCGGTCGCGGAGGGGGATCACCTCGATCGGGCGCTCCTCGCCCTCGGGGTCGAGGCCCGTGTTCTCCGGCAGGCTCTCGTCGAAGCGCAGCCCGGTGCGGACCTCGGCCTCGAAGTCGAGGATGTCGAGTTCGTTCGACCGACCGCGGACCTGCACGAGCAGGGTGCGGGTGTCGGTGTCACCGTCGTCGTCCTGCACCGTCAGGCTGGCATCGTAGTCACCCACGCGGTCGTACACGAATCGGGGCTCGACCACGTTCTCGGCATCGACCCGGCCGTCGCCGTCGAAGTCCCAGAACCAGTCGAGCGCCGAGTTGGCGCCCGTGGGATCGTCGAAGCGGTTGCCGCTGCTGGCCCGCGCGAAGAACGAGACCTCCAGCCCCAGCGTGGAGTCGGGCTGCTGCACGGTCATGGCCCCGCACAGCGGGTTGGCCGAGAGCTTCGTGATGTACGGCTTGGTGTCCTCTTCACAGCCGGTGCCCAGGAAGGGCAGCGGCAGGACGAGGGCGACGAGCAGGAGCGACCGTGCGAGGTCGGCCCCGCGACGAGAGCAGCGGATCATCGGCGGAAATCTCCCGATGGGGTGACGCGGCAGCGACGGGCTCCGCGGTCGAACGGCGAGAGCGGACTCGGCCCCGGCGGCGCTCGACCTCGTGTCGGTTCGGACGACCGGGATCAGGTCCGCGGACCGGGGCCGGGTCGGAGCGCTCGACGAGCGGAAAATGCAGGGTATCGCGTGCCCGCGCAAGGGGCAAGGGGCTCTCTTTTCATCGGTTGGCCCGCACGAAGAGCCACGTTCCGGCCACCGCGTAGGCGATGTTGCCGGCCCAGGCCGAGGCCCAGATGGGGACCTTCCCGCCGCGGCCCAGCTCCAGTCCGAAGTCCATCATGAGGTAGTAGCCGAAGGCGAGGGCGACGGTCAGTCCGAAGCCCGCCCAGAGGTTGGTCCGGCGCCGGGCGGCGCCGATCGCCAGCCCCAGGATCACGACCAGCAGGTTGATCACGGGAAAGCTGATCTTGTGAGCCATCTCGGCTCGATACTGCGTCGAATCACCGCCGGTGCGGTCGACCCAGTTGGCGAAGTCCCGCAGTTGCCGCCAGTTCATCTCCTCGTGCTTGATCCGGCGCCGGGACAGATCGCTGGGTTTCTCGACAGGTCCCTCGAGGCGGCGCGAGGTGAAGCGCTCGATCGATTCCGACCCGTCGGGAGCGAATCGCCGGATCGATCCGTCGCGCAGCTCCCAGTGGTCCTCCTGCCAGAGGGCCCGGCGGGCGTCGATCCGCTCGACCAGCGTGGAGTCGGTGAAGGTCTGCACCGAGAGCCGGTCGAGCGTCGGGGGGCGGGTGCGGAAGCGGTGCACCACGTACACGCGGCCCCAGGCGTCGACGTGGGTGAAGTCGCTGCGCCCCTTGAGGTTGTGGCGTTCCTTCTCCTCGATCTCGTAGTCGCGGACGTCGTAGTGCCGGTGGTTGGCGGCCGCGACCACGTACTCACGCCAGCCGATGGCGGCGATCGTCACCAGCACGCCCAGCACCAGCAGCGTGCGGCTGAGTCGCAGCAGGCTCACCCCCGCGGCGAGCATCGCCGCGAACTCGCGGTTCTTGCTGAGGATGCCCACGGTGAACATCGAGGCCATGAGCATGCTGATCGGCGTGACGAAATCGATCAGGTACGGCAATCGGAAGAAGTAGTACCGCCCGATCTCGAGCATCGTGGCTTCGTCGTCGACGAAGTCGTCGATGTGGTCGATCAGGTCCATGAGGATGAACACGGCCAGGAAGGCCAGGACCGACCACACGAAGACCCGGACGAAGGTGCTCAGGACGTAGCGATCGATCAGCGTCATGAGGTCCGCTTCCGCAACGACGGGAGCCAGGACGGCCACCTCAGTTCGACCGTGGGGTTCTCCTGAACGGCCCGGTGCAGCAGGTAGAGGCCCACCACGCCCAGGACGAGGTTCGGGCTCCACATGGCGATCCAGGCGTCCACGCGTCCCCGATCGGCGAGCTTCTCGCCCGTCGACAGGAACACGTAGTACACGATGAACCCGAGCAGACTGAGCCCCACCGACACGCCGCGCCCGCCGCGGGCGCTGACCACGGCCAGGGGGATCCCCAGGAAGACGAAGACCGTGCACGCCACCGGGATCGAGAACTTCTTGTGCCACTCGACCGCGTACTTGCCCGCCCGCGTCAGGTGGTCCTGCCGGGTCTGGGCGTTCAGCGACAGCGAGCGCCGACGCGACGAGGTCAGGCTCTGCCACTGCGTGTACTCGTCGAGCGCGGTGCGGGTGGCCCCGAGTTCCGGTGCGGTCTCCGGGTCGCGCTCCAGGTACGCCTTGTCGATCACGTCGCGCAGGTGCTTCTCGGCCGACTCGGACTTCTGCACGGCCAGCGATTCCTGCTCGGCGATGGCGGCCGCCAGCATGTTCAGATCCATCTCGCGGTCGCCGCGTCGATTGCCGCGGCGCACCCGTGTCTCCTCTTCCTCGAGCACCAGCATGAAGGTCTGCCGGGTGAAGCGGGTCCGGTTGTACTCGGAAGGGTCCTCGGGGTCGGGGACGCGGTGGATCTCGCCGTCGAAGAGGTCGAGGCGGATGCGCGAGGGTCCGAGGGTCTTGAGCCGCCCGTGGGCGGCGACGACCACGTCGGGAGCGAGGTCACCTCGTCCCTCGCTCTGGTACAGGACGACCTCCCGCAGCTCGCCCGTCTGATCGTCCTTGAAGCGCACGAAGATCGTGTAGCGATCGCTGATCTCGGCGAAGGTGTTCGGTCGGATCTCGAGCGTGGGCCGCATCTGCTGGATCTCGAAGAGCGTGTTCCGCAGCCGGTGGTTGCCGTTCGGCAGGACGTAGTGGTTGTAGGCGATCATGCCCGCGGTCAGGACCAGCCCCGACACCACCAGTGGCCGTGCGAGTCGGTACAGACCCACCCCGCAGGCCTTCAGCGCCGTCACCTCGTGGTCGCCGGCCAGGTGACCCACGGCCATCAGCACGCCGATCAGCGTCGCCATGGGCACGGTCAATGCAATCGTGTGCCCGAGGCTGAGAACGAGAACCTCACTGGCCGTGACGATCGAGATTCCCTTCTCCAGGAACAGATTGATGTAGACCTGGAGGACGTTGATCATCAGAAGGAAGGTCGTGATCGACAGCCCGAAGAGGAACGGCGGGACGAACGTGGCCAGCAGATGACGATCGATGAGCTTCATGGCTCGTTTCGCGCAGATGGCGGGGCAGGCACGGACTTCGTTCCCTCGAGGGCTCGCGCAGCATAGGGGCGGCCGGTCCGGCGCACAAGCTGCCGCCCCGCCTCACGACAGTGATCATCCACCCGTGCTCCGGTCGGTCGGCGGTCCACCCGGAAGGGGTGCGGTGCGACCACGGGAGGGGTCGGTGGCCGTCTCCAGACGGGGACATTCGCCCGGTCGGTCCGGGCGCCACGGCGGCATCCCGAAGCTGCCGACGGGGATCGCCACGGCGTTCCTCGCGGTCGCGCTCGCCTTTCTCCCGGCGGTCGTCGATCCCGCCGACGGAGCGCCCCTGCGCCGACCCCTGCTGCCACAGGACCGCCTCCTCCTCGACCTGATCGTCCGCACCGTCGACGACGCCGATCTGCTCACGCCGCGGCAGGCCGCCCTGCAGGACCACTGGCGCCGCCTCGGAGTGCGGCCCGGCGGTGGAACGCCCTCGCTGTCCACGGTGTTCCTGGCGCGCACGGCCGAGCGCAACGAGTGGGACCCCTTCGACGCCGACCGCACGCGCACCGAGTGGATCTACGACGTCGACCAGGGCGTCGCGGCGCGGATCGAGATCCCCGAACACGCCGTCTTCAGCGCCGTGGTCGACACCAACGCCGTGGGCATCGCCTTCCGCTCTCAGCGGGACTTCTCGCGCGAGGACCTCGAGGTCGACCTCGACGCCATGGACGCCCACCTTCGCGTGGCCGTCAGTCGGGCCCTGCAGGAACAGTGGACCCAGCAGGTCCGCAACCGCGCGGCCGCCGGCGAGTCGCAGGGCGAGCTGCTGAACTTCACCCTGCCCCTGAAGATCCCCCGCACCCTCGAGCGGATCATCGGCAAGGGCGAGGCCACGAGCATCCGGATCTCCGGCACCGAGCGGATCCGCATCGGTGGGCAGTCGACCGTGCGGGACGACTTCATCGGCAACGAGATCCAGCAGAGCCAGAGCTTGTTCCCGCAGTTGGAGTTGGAGCAGTCGCTTCGAGTGAATCTCGACGGCCAGGTGGGCGAGAAGATCAAGGTCCGGGTGAGCCACGACAGCCAGCGCGTGGGCTCGGAGTCGACCGAGATCCGCCTGAGCTTCGAGGGCGACGAGGACGACATCATCCAGACCATTCGCGCGGGCAACATCGACGTCACCCTGCCCGGCTCGGGCCTGCTCGGTGTCGGCGCGAGCCGCGGCGGACTCTTCGGCCTGAAGCTCACCGGGGCAGTCGGTCCCGTCGACTACACCGTGCTCACGAGCAAGGAGGAGGCGACCCAGGAGAGCCGGACCTTCAGCCAGTCGGGCGGCAGCCGCGAAGAGGAAGAGATCGTGATCAGCGACATCGACTACGCGCGGGGTCGTTTCTTCCGTCTCACCGCTCCCTTCACGCTGTACTTCCCCGACCGCCCGGACTTCCCCGTCGACGCCAGCGGCGCGGACCTGCAGCAGTTCGGGGTGACCGACGCGCGCTGGCGCATCGACCCCGAGTCGATCGAGGTCTACACGCTCGCCCGGAGCGGCGCCTCGGACGAGAACACCGTGGATCACGGCATCGCCGTGCTCGACGACTCGGGGCTCGGCTGGGAGGGCTTCGGAGCGGGGACCGCGGTGGGGCCGCCAGGCCTTGATCCCGAGGCCAGTGACGAGGAACTCGCCGCCTACATCATCGAGACCTACGGCCGCACCGGGCGTCTGCAGACGGGCACGCGCTGGCGCCGCCTGGTGCGCGGCGACACCGGGGACCTCGGCGGGCGCGGCGACTGGTACCCGCTCACGCAGCTGGGGACCGACCAGGTGATCGGCATCGAGATGGCTCGCGCCTACACCGACAACGAGGTCCTGGCCGTGACCTACGACATCGTCGACGAGACCGGCGCGCTCGTGCGCAGGGTGGGCCGGTCGATCAACGATCCCACGGCCACGCAGCTGCCCAATCTGAACCTCGACGGCGATCCCAACGATCTGGGCGACCTGATCAACGAGACCACGGCCGACGTGCCGTCCGTGCACCTGTTCAAGCTCCTCAAGCCGCGCACCCCGGACGATCCGGTGCGTGACGACGGCAGCTTCACGTCGCTCGCCCTGACCTGGGAGTACGAGTTCCGCAACTTCTACGACCTGCGCGGGCGCGACATCGACCCCCAGTCCTTCGAGCTGCAGATCGAGCGCGACGACAACTCGCTCGAGTTTCCCGAGCGCGACACGGAGACGGGCACGCGCTGGATCCAGGTCTTCGGACTCGACCGCCGCAACGCCTCGGGCCAGGACCAGCCCGACGAACAGGTCGACATCAACGACACCGGTCTGTTCAACCTGTCGCGCGGCATCCTCCAGTTCCCCTTCTCCCGTCCCTTCGACATGCCCGACGAGGTCGTGCAGGACTTCACCGACGGCCGGGTGCAGGGCCTCGACGACGACCTGCGGGTGCCCGGCCTGTACCGCACGGTCGTGAACACGCCGCAGGAGCGGATCGAACTGCACCGCTTCAACATCGTGGTGCGGCAGTCGGGCGTGAGCAGCAACCTGCGGTTGAACGCCTTCAACATCCGCGAGGGGAGTGAAGAAGTCATCCTGAACGGCCGCGTGCTCACCCGCGGCACCGACTACGACATCGACTACTTCAGCGGCGAGGTCAACCTGAAGGGCGACGCGCTGGCCGAGCTGAACGCGCAGAGCAACATCCAGGTGCGCTACGAACAGAACCCCCTGTTCGGTGGAGGGCGCACCAGCCTGAGCGGCCTGAACCTCGGTGTCGACTTCGGGCGCCGCTCGCAGCTCAGCACGACCTGGCTCTACCAGACCCGCCCGAACGCCCAGACCAAGGTTCGTCTGGGCGAAGAGCCCAAGCGCAACCTCGTGGGCAACCTGAACACCAAGACCCGGATCGAGCCCGAGTGGTTGCGCGACGTCGCCGACGCGATCAGCCGCGAGCAGGTCGACCGAACCCCGAGCTTCGACGTCAACGCCGAGGTCGCGATCAGCGTGCCCAACCCCAACACCCGCGACATCGCCTACCTCGAGGACTTCGAGCAGGTCGACCAGACGGTGCAGATCTCGTTGAACCGCGAGGGATGGTGGTGGGCGAGTCTGCCCGTGCGCGGGCCCGACCTGCGCGAGGACCCCGACAACGAGATGGCCCGACAGGCCTTCGTGCCAGAGGACCGCGCCTACGCCGGCTGGCACCGACCGGCTTCGGGCGGGAGTCTCCTGCAGGGTCAGATCAATCCCACGCTGACCGAGCTCGAGCAGAACGATCTGTTGCCGACGCTGGAGATGATCGTCCGCGCCGACTCCAGCGCGAGCACCGATCGCGACGAGGTCGGAGGATGGGAGGAGGACGAGTACGCCGGGATCATGCGCTCGCTCGGAGAGGTCGACCTCACGCAGGCGCAGTTCCTGGAGTTCTGGGTCGATGCCGGCGACGACCCGGTCTTCGACGGGCGCGACGCCAACCCGCCCGGCTTCGGCAGCGCCCGCGAGGCCTTCGAGTCGTCGCGGTCGGGAACCCTGCACTTCGACTTCGGCTACATCAACGAAGACTTCTTCTGGGGGCGAGGGCAGGACGGCTCGTACATCCTGGGCGTCGAGGACCGCGAGGACGAGGACAACGACGGTGTGCTCGGCGTGGTGGCCGACGACGGCCAGACCGAGGACCGCGGGCTCGACGGTCTGCTCGACGAGCAGGAGTCGGCCGAGCTGCGCACCATTCCCGGGCGTCCTTCGCAGCGCGGAGACCCGGGGGGCGACAACTACAAACTCGGCGACGACGACACCGCGCGCGCGGAGCGCGGCGAGTTCGTGTTCATCAACGGGACCGAGGGCAACCAGCGTCTCGACACCGAGGACATCGATCGCGACGGCAGCTTCAATCTCGAGGACGGCTTCTACCGGGTGAGCGTGGACCTCGACGACCCGTCGAACGCGATCGTCGACATCTACCGCGACTTCACGGACGAGCAGTTCCAGCCCCTGCCCGGCCTGGCCGGCTTCATCGAGGACGCACTCGAGGACCGGCGCACGTGGCGTCGCTACCGCCTGGATCTGCGCGAGGCGATCACCCTGATCCGCGGGCAGGAGGACGAGGGCGACACCACGCCGTACTTCGGTCGCCAGCCCGATCTGTCCCGCGTGCGCAGCCTGCGGATCTGGTACGAGCCCGACGCCGAGGCCGACGAGCCGAACACGCGCCGTTTCCGCTTCGCCGACATGCGTTTCCTCGGCAATCGGTGGATCGGCGACCAGGTCCGCGATCCCTACGGCGACATCGTCCAGCCGGCCGACCGCGGCCAGCAGGACTTCCGTCTGGGAGTGCTGAACAACAAGGGCAACGCCGGAACCTACGTCCCGCCGATCGACGTGGTGCGGCGCAACAATCAGGACGAGTTGGAGCAGTCCCTGCAGCTGACCTACACCCTCGACCGGGGCTTCGGCTTCCGCGCCTTCCGCGAGATCCCCGGGCGCAGCGGCGAGAACTACCTGAACTACGACGAGATGAACTTCTTCTGGCGGCTACCCTACGCCCCGGCCGCCGACGACGATTCGGTGTTCGAGCTCGATCCGGCACAAGAGGACCTCGAAGCCTTCTACTGGGTCGGCACCGACTCGGTGAACTACTACGAGATCTCGTTTCCCTTCCGCGACGTTCCGCAGAGCGCGCTGATCGAGGGCGACTGGGTGGAGGTGAGCGTCGCGATCGAGGACCTGACCTCGGTCAAGGGCGTGCCCGACGAATCGCGGGTCCCGTTGTTCGACCCGGCGGTGGTGGACTCGACGCGCGAGAACCCACTGGTCAAACGCATCGTGGTGCGCGACACGAAGACCGGGGTGCCGTACACGGTGACGCTGCGCGGCCGGCCCGATCTGCAGCGGGTCAAACGGTTCTACGTGGGGTTACGGGCGCCGTCGGACGCATCGCTGACGCAGTACCGGGGCGAGGTCCTGTTCAACGAGCTGCGCCTGCGCGGGGTGAACCGCGAGATCGGTCTGGCCCAGCGCTACTCTCTCAACGCGCAGATCCCCGGCGTGGCCGACCTGCAGCTCGACTACCAGCGCACCGACTCGGAGTTCCGTGGTCTGAACCGTGACTTCGGATCGGGGGTGAACTCCACGCGCTGGAACGCGCGTCTCAGTACCAACGTGCGCAACTGGATCCCGACCTTCGGGCTGGACATTCCGATCTCGGTGCAGCGTCAGAACAATCTGGAGCTGCCGAAGTTCGAGCCGCTGAGCGACCGCGAACTGCCCGAGGCCGAGCAGGACAGTTTTCGCACCGAGTCGACGACCGAGCGCTTCAGCGTGCAGTTCCGCAAGCCCCGGCCGAGCGAGAATCCGATCCTCCAGTACACCCTCGACCGCTTCAACTACACGATCAACGGAACGCGCTCGGAGAGCTTCAGCCCCACGCGCGAGACCGAGACCAGGACCGCCGATCAGCGCTACAACTACGACCTGCAGCTGCGCCGGGCTCCGGCCCTGCCGATCCCGTTCACGGGGATCGAGCTGGGCGTCCTGCCCCGCCAGGTGACCGTGACCAGCAACTGGCAGTACAGCGAGACGCGGTCGCGGCAGAAGTCGCTGCAGAGCGACGAGGTGATCGAGCAGGCGCCGAACATCGTCAAGCGCAACACCAACCAGATGCAGATGACCCTGGCTCCGCTGCAGAGTCTCAGCGGCAGCCTGGTCCTGAACTCCGGCCGCAACCTGCTGCTCGACCGTGGCTTCACCTTCCTGGGCATCGACTTCGGTGCCGAGGAGACCTTCAGTCAGAACCTCAGCCTGCAGTACAAGCCCGAGTTCCGGTGGCTGCAGTGGGCGCGCCCGACCATCGGTTTCAACGGTCGCTACAACGAGAACCGCCGCGAGAGCATCCGGGTGAACGCCACCGCTCGCGAGGAGGACGAACCCCTCCTCGTGCCCGAGGGCGACGGCAAGATCGGTCGTGCCGGCGAGGTGCGGAACGTGAGCAACAGCTCCGACTGGAACCTCCGTGGCGACCTCGACGTGAAGCGTCTGCTGAAGACCGTGGGCGGCCCCGTGGGGACGGTGGGTGGATGGATCGACGGGCTGGTGCCCTTCGGGGGCGACGACGAGTCGGAGGCAGGCGACGAGGAGGCGTCGAGCCGCTTCAACGTCGCACCGCAGCAGGAGTCCGGGCGCGGCGCGGAGCAGGAACCCGACCCCGACCCCGACCGCGACGGGGACACCGGGGGACGAGCGCCCACTCGGCCCGGTCTTCCCGCGGCCACCGACGCCGACACCACCGGCGCCGCGCCGGGCGACACCACCGCCGTGGCCGCGACCGACACCACGGAGACCGATCAGCCGCCCCTCCTGCTCCGCCTGGACTACTGGGACCTCTTCAAGAAGGTTCGTCTGCCCTTCGTGAACCTGTACGAGAACCTGCGGCCCATCAACGCCACCTGGCAGCAGCAGACGACGTCGAGCTACAATCAGATCGGTGGCCGGGCCGACCTGGCCTATCGCTTCGGGTTCAGCGACGAACCCGACTTCTCGAACATCACCGGAGTTCCCTCGTCCGTCGACTCGGTCACGGTTCCGGGCGAGAAGATCCTGATCCGCGATGACTTCCAGAGCAGCAGCCGCCGGACCAACCGCACGCTGAACCTGAGCGTGCAGAGCAAACTGAGCCGGACCATCAACGTCGACGCGAGCTACCGGCGCACCGAGAGCGAGCGCGACGGCCCGGCCGGGCGCACGGGCAACAGCAGCGTCGAGTGGCCCAGCTACAACATCCGGATCCAGAGCGTGCACGAGTGGGGGATCTGGGACGCCATCGGCGATCCCTTCCAGTCGAGCAACATGGACTTCTCGTACAAGCGGACCGAGACGCGTCCCAACGCGCCCCTGTCGTCGCCGCTGCCCCCGCGGATCTCGCGATCGATCTCGCCCCGCTGGAACGTGGGTCTGAAGAACGGTCTCGACGCCAACCTGAACGTCACCTACGGCACCGACGAGTCGAGTTCGCTGCAGGCGAGGAATTTCTCGAACAACCTGCGCTTCAACCTGACGGTCCGGCAGAACTTCGACGCCGAGGGGGCGCTGTCCTTCCTGCGCTTCGGCCGCAGCGGGACGGGCACGACCATCGACATGACCATCAACGCCAACTTCTCGACCCGCAGCTCCTACCGCGAGATCGAGCGCCCGAATCCCTCGGTGCCGGGCGAGACGCTGATCGAGCGGGACCAGGAGCAGGGACGGCGATCGTTCGGCATTTCCCCTCAGTTCAGCTATCAGTTCAGCCGGAACCTCAGGGCGTCGCTGCAGTTCGACTTCTCGCGCGACACGGTCACGCAGACCGACATCTCGACCACCCGGGTGGGGCTGTTCTTCGAGGCCACCCTGAACTTCTGACCGACGGGAGACCCGATGCGAACGCCGATCCGGGCCGCGCTGCTGACCCTCGTCCTGCTCGCCGCCCTGCCGTCCCGGGCCGCGGCCGTGCCGTCCTTCGACCGCGACGCCGCCTGGGAGTACCTCGAGGCGCAGCTCGAGTTCGGGCCCCGGGCCCCGGGCACCGAGGGACATGCCGCCTGTGCGGACTGGATGCTCGAGGTCCTGCGCGCGCGTGCCGACCGGGTCACGCCCCACGGCTTCGTCTGGGACGATCCGTACTCGGACCAACGGCTGGAGCTGATGAACATCAAGGCCAGCTTCCGGCCCGAGCTCGACACGCGGATCGCCGTCGCCGCGCACTGGGACACCCGCCCGCGGGCCGACCGTGACAGCGCCAGCGTGGCGCACCTGCCGATCCCCGGCGCGAACGACGGCGGCAGCGGGACCGCGGTGCTGCTCGCCCTGGCCGACGTCCTGTCCGAGAACCCGCCACCGATCGGGGTCGACCTGCTGTTCTTCGACGCCGAGGACTGGGGGAAGGAAGGCGATCCCCAGTACTACCTGGTGGGGAGTCGCCGCTTCGTCCGCGATTTCCCGCGATACCGGCCGAACGCGCTGATCCTGCTGGATCTGGTGGGCGAGAAGGGGGTCCGGATCCCGATGGAGGGCTATTCGCTGCGCCAGGCGCCCCAGCTCACGCGCCTGGTCTTCCGCCGCGCGGCGAGCCTGGGCCTGCCGGCCTTCGAGCCGGTTCCCGGTCAGGCCGTGCTCGACGACCACGTGCCCTTCCTGCGGGCGGGGATCCCGGCGGTGAACCTGATCGACTTCGACTATCCCTACTGGCACACATTGCAGGACACGCTGGACAAGTGCAGTCCCGAGAGCCTCGACCAGATGGGCTCGCTGGTCCTGCACCTGATCTGGCTGGACTTCGCCGCGGGGGCGATCCCGCGGGGCTAGGGCGTCTGCGAACTTGCCAAACGGCGGCCCCCGTGCTATCCACTGATCTGGGAAGTGGGCGGGCACGCTCCCTTCTTTTTTTTGCCCGCCGCGTTCCTGGCCCGCCCGGGCCAACTCCCCAGACCGGTTCGGCGTTCGGCACTGTGCGCCGTCGCTCGGCCGCGTCACCGAGAGGGTTGGCTCCAGGCCAGCCCGGAACCGACGCAGGCATCTGGTATCATTGCGCTCCGCCCGGGTGGGACGGGGCGTGGTCGTCGGGCGTGGTCCGGCGGCCGGTCGAGGTCGGGGAGTCGAGCATGGACGCCAGGCGAGCGGTGCACGACCGGGTGCTGGCCCTGGCCGCGCCCGAGCTCGAGCTGCTGGGCTTCGACCTCGTGGAATTCGAGACCCTGGCCGGGGGCAATCGCCTCACGCTGCGCTTCGCGATCGACCGCCTGCCGGTCGAGGGCGAGACGGCACCGGCCGAGGGGATCACCGTCGACGAGATCGCGCGCGCGAGCCGCGCGATCGCGAAGGTGATCGAGGCCGAGGAGGCCGAAGCGGGGGAATTCCTCGGGCGCTACACCATCGAGGTGAGCAGCCCCGGGATCTTCCGCAAGCTGACCCGGCCCGACCACTATCGCCGCTACGTCGGCGAGATCGTGAAGGTGGTGGCCGACACCCCGGACGACGGCACCGAACAGGTGCGCGGTCGACTGCTGTCCTACGAGGACGGCCGGATCCGGGTCGACGACACCGATCGCGGCGAGGTCGAGATCGAACTCGACCGCATCCGCCGCGCCAAGCTGGACCCCGATCTCGATTTCGGGGGACGACGCTGAGACGCTGGGTCCCGGGCCACGTCCGCCGGGACCGGAAGGAAGAAGTCACGTGGAGTCGATGGACTACAACATCGTCGAGGCCCTGCAGGCCGTGGTCCGCGAGAAGAACGTGGAGACCTCGACCCTGATCGAGAGTCTGATCGTCGGTCTGCAGTCGGCGGCGAAGAAGAAGGTCGGGCTCAACGCGGACATCAGCGTCGACGTCGACACCGACAGCGGCGACATCGAGATCGTCCAGCGCAAGACGGTGGTCGACCGCGTGGTCGACAGCGAGAGCCAGATCTCGGTCGAGGACGCCCAGCTCGAGTACGGCGACGAGATCGACGTGGGCGACGTGGTGAAGACCTACCTCGACTACAACGAATTCGGCCGCAATGCGATCGGCGTGGCCAAGCAGGTGCTGCTGCAGAAGGTCCGCGACGCCGAGCGCACGCAGGTCTACGAGATGTTCCGCGACCAGGTGGGCGAGGTCGTCGTCGGCACGGTCCAGCAGGTCGACAAGGGCAACATCTACGTCACCCTGGGGCGCATCGAGGCCCTGTTGCCGTTCCGCGAGCGGATCCGCGGTGAGAACTACCACCAGGGCAAGACCATCAAGGCCTTCATCATCGAGGTCCAGAACAGCAGCCGCGGCCCGCAGGTCATCCTGAGCCGCACGCACCCCGGCTTCCTCCGGGTGCTGTTCGAGGCCGAGGTGCCCGAGATCGAAGAGGGCATCGTCGAGATCAAGGCCGTGGCCCGCGAGCCGGGCACGCGCAGCAAGATCGCCGTGGTCAGTCACGACGAGCGCGTCGACGCGGTCGGCAGCTGTGTGGGCATGAAGGGTAGTCGTGTGCAGGCCGTGACCCGCGAGCTCGGCGGCGAGAAGATCGACATCGTGCCCTGGAGCGAGGATCCCATGACCCTGATCACGCGGGCGCTGTCGCCGGCCCGGGTCAACCAGATCCTGCCCGACGAGGACGCCCAGCAGGTCACGGCCGTGGTCGACGACGATCAGCTCAGCCTGGCCATCGGGCGCGAGGGCAAGAACGTGCGCCTGGCCAGCAAGCTGACCGCCTGGAAGATCGACCTGGTCAGTGCGAGCGAACAGTACATGCGCCAGCGCATCGCCGAGGAACTGTCGATGGACATCGGCGACATGTCGGGTGTGGACGAGCAGATGGCCGTTCAGATCAAGGGCGCCGGCATCGACACGGTCGAGGAGATGGCCTCGGTCACCGTGGAGCAGCTCACGCTGCTGGCCGGCCTCGAGGCCGAAGAGGCCGAGGAACTCATCGCCACCGCCCAGGCCACGCTCGAGGAGCTGCGCAAGCAGGTCGAGGAGATGATCGAGCGCGAGAAGGCCGAGCAGTCGCGGAGCTTCTTCGACGAGGAGATCTTCGGCGAGGAGGCCGGCGAGGCCGACAAGAAGCTCGAGGAGAAGGATCTCTTCGGCGAGGAGGCCGCGGCCGGCGGCGAGGCCGACGAGAAGAAGAAGGAAGAGGACAAGAAGCTCACCGAGGAAGACATCTTCCGGGGTGAGTCCTCGAAGGAATGAGCGGACCGGAGAGCGAGCGACGCCGCGCGGTGCTGGGGCTGTTGGGTCTCGCACGGCGCGCGGGAGCCCTGCGACTCGGCGCGGGCCCGGTGTTCCGGGCCCTGCGGCACGAGGGGCCCGGAGTCGTCCTCCTGGCTCGCGACGCGGGGGGAGACCTCGCGGGAAAGATCCAGCGCGCACGGGGCGATTCGGTCGTCGACGATGCGCTGCTCGACACCGACGATCTCGCCGGGGCCCTCGGCCGCGAGAGACTGTCGGTGGTCTCGGTGCACGAACCAGGGTTCGTGTCCGGATTGATGCGTCACCTGACGGATTCGAGGTGATCGGGTTTGGCGGAGAAGAACCGCGTCTACGAAATCGCGAAGGCCCACGGCACGACCAGCAAGGCCATTCTGAACCTCCTGCAGGAGCTCGGGGTCGTGGCCAAGTCGCACATGTCGGTGCTCAGCGACGACGACCTCGAGCTGGTCGAGCGGCACTTCCGTCAGCTCGAGGAGCGTGGCGAGAAGGTCGTCGAGAAGACCGCACGGGTCGAGGTCGAGAAGGCCAGGTCCAAGCCGAAGCGCATGTCCGCGCGCGAGAAGATCGCGGCGAAGAAGCGCGAGAAGGAAGAAGCGCGGCGCCGTGCCCAGGAGCAGGCGAAGCCCACCGAGGCCGAGCCCGCTCCGAGCGAGGCCGAGCCCGCCGAGGCCCCGGCTCCGAAGAAGAAGATCCAGAAGGTCGAGGCCCCGAAGAAGGCCGAGCCCGTGGAGGCAGCCGACGAGACCCCGACCGAGGAAGGCAAGAAGCTGCAGAAGGTGACACCGATGAAGCCGGCCGAGGTGGTCGACGACACCCTGGTCGAGGCCGAGCAGACCGGAGGTCCGGTCGACGAGGGGGCCGTCGAGGAGACGGTCTCGGGCGAGTCGGCGGCGGCGGGAAGCGTCGCGTCCGAGAGCGCGGCCGCCGCGGATCAGGAGAGCGTGGAGACGACGGGCCAGGGCGACGAGTCGCGGCCGCTCAAGACGCAGCAGCGTCTCGACCTCAAGGCCATCGCCCGGGCCGCTGCGAAGACCCGCGAGCGGATCGCCGACGACATGCGCACGCGCATGGCCGAACCCGAGCCGCCGCGCCCTGCCCGCAGCGAGCGTCCGGCGCCGACCCCGCGGGGCCGGCCCGGCAAGGTTCCGCCCAAGCCCACGGCCGGCGCCGGGGGTGAGGAGGCGCCGAAGCCGATCGACCCGAACTCGATCCGCAACAGTGTTCGCAAGGCCCTCGGTGGCATCAACGTGTCCCGCGGCCGCGACCGCGGGCCGGGTGGTGGACCGGGTCGCCCCGCGGCGGGTCCCGCGGGACGCCGGCGTGGTCGTGTGTCGATCCGCGACGAGAAGCGCGCCAAGGTCGAACGTCATCGCGCTCGCGAGGAAGCGCTGCAGGCCAAGGAGAACGAGATCCGCATCACCGAGTTCATCACGGTGGGCGAGCTGGCCGAGAAGCTCGACACCAAGCCGCAGCAGCTCATCATGAAGCTCATGGGCCTCGGTGTGATGGCCACCATGAACCAGCGGCTCGAGCGCGACCAGATCGAGATGATCCTGGCCGACTACGAGGACATCGAGGTCCACTGGCTGGACACCGCCGCCGGCGAGGACATCGAGGTGCCGACCGAGGACGAGGGCGGTGAGAAGCACGACCGTCCGCCGGTGGTGACGGTGATGGGACACGTCGACCACGGCAAGACCACCCTGCTCGACTACCTGCGCAAGACGAAGGTCACCGCGGGCGAGTCCGGGGGGATCACGCAGCACATCGGCGCCTACCAGGTCGCGACCGACCGCGGCAAGATCACCTTCCTCGACACGCCCGGGCACGAGGCCTTCACCGCCATGCGTGCGCGCGGCGCGCGGGTCACCGACATCGTGGTCGTGGTGGTGGCCGCCGACGACAAGGTCATGCCGCAGACGGTCGAGGCCATCGACCACGCGCGGGCCTCGGACTGCCCGATCATCATCGCGATCAACAAGGTCGACCTTCCGGCGGCCGATCCCGATGGCGTGAAGCAGGCCCTGATGCAGCACAACGTGCTGGTCGAGGACTTCGGTGGCGACGTGCAGGCGGTGGAGGTCAGCGCGAAGAAGGGCACCAACATCGAGGCCCTGCTCGAGTCGATCCAGTTGCAGGCCGAGATCATGGAGCTCGAGGCGGTCGAAGAGGGCCGTGCTCGGGGCACCGTGGTCGAGGCGCGCAAGGACCTGGGCCGCGGCGCCGTGTTCACCGTGCTCGTCACGAAGGGAACGCTGCACGTGGGCGATCCCTTCGTGGTCGGCTCGGTCGACGGCCGTGTTCGTGCCATGCTCGACGAGTTCGACCGGCCGGTCGAATCGGCGGGCCCTTCGCGACCCGTGCTCGTGCTGGGGGCCGGCGACGTGCCCCGGGCGGGTGACCAGATGGACGTGGTCCCGAGCGACAGCGAGGCCAAGGAGATCGCGCGCAGGCGTCAGGTGCTGCAGCGCGAGCAGACGCTGCACGCACCCAGGAAGAAGGCAACGCTCGAGAGTCTGTTCGACCGCATGCAGTCGGAGGAGGCCGTCGAGCTCAACCTGCTCGTGAAGGGTGACGTGTCGGGTTCGGTCGAGGCCGTCTGCGACGCCATGATGAACCTGAGCAACGAGAAGGTGGAGGTGAACGTCATCCACCGTGGCGTCGGCGCGATCAACGACAACGACGTCATGTTGGCCGCGGCGAGCGAGGCGATCATCATCGGTTTCCACCTGCGTCCCGATCCGGCCACCCGACAGCTGGCCAAGAACCAGCACGTCGAGCTGAAGACGTACGACATCATCTACGAGGCCGTCGACGACGTGAAGGCGGCCATGAAGGGCATGTTGGCGCCGGTCGACAAGGAGGTCTCGATCGGTTCGGCCGAGGTGCGCGAGTTGTTCAAGGTGCCGAAGGTCGGCGTGATCGCCGGTTCCTACGTGCTCGAGGGCGAGATCCGACGCAACGCGCGGGTGCGCGTGCTCCGTGACCAGGTGCCCGTGTACGAGGGCACCGTGGCCTCGCTCAAGCGCTTCAAGGAGGACGCCCGCACGGTGTCCAGCGGCTACGAGTGCGGGATCGGCATCAGCGGCTACGACGACATCAAGGTCGGCGACATCCTCGAGGTGTTCGAGATCCAGCAGGTCGCCCAGGAGATGTAGGCACGCGGCCATGGTCGTCGTCTCCCTGCACGTGACCCTGCGGCTGTATTCCGCGAACTCCATCAAGGAGAAGCGGCAGGTCGTGAAGAGCGTGCGTGAACGGCTGCGGCACCGTTTCAACGTGGCGGTGGCCGAGGTCGGTGCGCAGGACCAGTGGCGCACGGCCGAACTGGGACTGGTGACGGTGGCCAGCGACGGCAAGCTGGCCGATCGCGAGGTCGAGGCGATCACTCGCTTCCTCGACGGCGATGCCCGCTTCGAGATGGTCGAACGCGACGTGGAGATCCACTGAGCCCGCCACGGGCCGCGACGCACGGGGATCCGCAATGGGCCGGGACGGACACCTCGAGGAGACACTGCGCCGCGTCCTCGCCGCGACCCTCGCGCAGGAGGTCGACGACCCCCGCGTGGGCTTCGTCACCGTCAGCGAGGTCCGCCTGAACCGCGATCGGACCGTGGCCGACGTCTTCTACACCGTGCTCGGCGGCGACGACGAACGGCGGGCCAGCCTGGTCGGTCTGAAGCGAGCGCGGGGTTTCCTGCGCCAGGCGATCGGCGAGAACACGCGTCTGCGTCAGGTTCCCGAACTCCGCTTCCGCTACGACGAATCCCTCGACCGCAGCTTCCGTGTCGAACAGATCCTCGAGCGCATCCACCGCGGCGAGGATCCCGAGGCGGACGACGGGACCGGCGGAGCCGACGAGGACGGGGAGGCTTGACCGCGTTCCCGTATCCGGTTCCCGAGCCGGTGCTGACCTCGATCGAGCGCAGCGAACGCATCCTGCTGGGCACGCACGAGAACCCCGACGCCGACGGTCTCGGCAGTCTGGTGGCCACCGGTCTCACGCTGCTCGAGCGCGGCCGGCACGTGGCCATGGTGGCGATCGACGACGTCCCGGGCGCACTGGGCGACCTCACCGGTCTCGATCGGATCCCCCGCCTCGGCGACGACACGTCGGGCCACGACCTGGCCCTGATCTTCGACTGCCACCGGCGCGAACGTCTGGGGCCGGGCCACGAGCGGCTGGAGCAGGCCGATCGGGTGATCGCGATCGACCATCATCCGCTCGATCCGCGCGGGAGCGACTGCGACGAACTGTGGTTGGTGGAGGACGCACCGGCCACGGCGATGATGGTCCTGTCGCTACTGCGCGAGCTGCACGACGTTCCGCTGGGTGCGGACAAGGCATCGTGCCTGTACGCCGGGCTCCTCACCGACACCGGTGGCTTCCGTCACGCGAACACCACCCACGACGCCCTGCGCGCCGCGGCCGACCTCGTGGGTCACGGGGCCGACGCCGCCGCCATTGCCGACGCCATGCTCCACCGCCGCCGCCCGGAGGCCCTGCGTCTGCTGGGCGAGGCCCTGCTCGCCACGGAGTACCGTCTCGACGGGCGGGTCGCGCTGATGGTGGTCGACGAGGACCTGCTCGCGCGCACCGGAGCGACGCTGGCCGAGACCGAAGGGCTGGTGTCGTACCTCACCAGCGTGGAGGGCGTGGAGGTGGCCGTGATGCTGAAGCAGGCCGAAGGCGGACGCTGGAGGGTGAGCATGCGATCGCGTAGCGGGATCCGGGTCGATCGGATCGCGCGGGAGTTCGGCGGCGGCGGACATCACCGGGCCGCAGCCTTCAGCGCCGATCACACGCAACGCGAGGAACTCGAGACCGGCCTGCTCGATCGGATCGCGGCCGTGGCCGGCGGGAGGGCGGAGGGTCCGTGAGCGCGCGTCGTCAGGCGGGACCGGCGCGGATCGTCCTGATCGACAAGCCGGTGGGACCGAGCAGCTTCGACGTGGTGCGGGCCCTGCGCCGGGTGCTCGGGGTGCGACGGGTCGGCCACGGCGGCACACTCGATCCCTTCGCCTCGGGTCTGCTCGTGCTCGGCGTCGGACCGGCGACGCGGCTGCTCGACCTCGTGCTCACCGGACGCAAGACCTACCACGCCCGCGTGCGCTTCGGGGAGGAGACCGACAGCGGGGATCCGACCGGCGAGGTGGTCGCCGCCTCCGGGGTGCCCACCGACGCGGGGCGCGTCCGGGCGGCAGCCGCCGGATTCGTGGGGACGATCGATCAGGTCCCGCCGCGCCACAGCGCGGTGAAGATCGAGGGCCGACGCGCCTACCATCGGGCGCGCGCGGGCGAGGACTTCGAGGTGCCGACGCGGCGCGTGGAGATCGACGCCTTCGACCTCGTGTCCTTCGACCCGCCCTTCGCCGACTTCGAGGTCCGTTGCAGTGCCGGGACCTACGTGCGTAGCCTGGCCCGTGACCTCGGCCGCGCCCTGGACGGCACCGGACACCTCACCGCCCTGCGGCGTACCGCGAGCGGTGCGCTGACCGTGGACGAAGCCGTCGCGCTCGACGACCTCGAGGCGGCGCACGCCGCGGGGCACCTGGTGCGGTCGCCGGTGGAGCTGACCCGCACCTGGCCGTCCGTGCGCCTCGACGGCGAGGAGGTGCGGCGGGTCCGACACGGCGGGCAACCGCCGGCCGCCTGGGCGGACGCGACCGGCGACGCTCCCCACGTGGCCCTGCTCGACGAGACGGGGGAACTGGTGGCCGTGGCCGGGCGCCGGGACGACGGCGGGCTGCGGCTGGCCGTCGTGCTGCCCGCGGAGGTGGTGGCGTGAGGTACGAGCGCGCCACCCTTGCCGACCTGCCGCGCTTCCGCGGCGAGTGGGCGGTCACGCTGGGCACCTTCGACGGGGTCCACCGGGGTCACGCGGCGGTGCTCGAGGCCCTGACCCGTGCGGCCCGCCGCAACGGGACCACGGGCAGCTGTGCGGTCACCTTCGATCCACATCCCCGGGCCGTTCTCGCGCGCGGGCCCGCTCCCGAGCTGCTGACCACGCTCGACGAGCGCGCCGTGCTGCTCGAGGCCTCGGGCATCGACGCCCTGGTCGTGCTCGGCTTCGACGACCGGCTCGCTGCCCTTCCCTTCGAGGACTTCGTGCGCGAGGTCCTGCGGGACCACCTGCGCATGACCCACTTCGTGCTCGGTCACGACGTGCACTTCGGGCAGGGGCGCGGAGGCAACGCCCACACGGTACGGGCCATCGCTCCGCGGTCGGGGTTCGGGATCGAGGAGGTCGACAGCCTGAGTCTCGACGGCGCTCCGGTCAGCAGCACCCGGATCCGCCGCGCCCTGCTCGAGGGTGACTTCGAGCACGCGGTCGCGTTGCTGGGGCACCCCTATCTGTTCGTCGGTCGGGTCGTGCGCGGTCGGGGACTGGGGCGGGAACTCGGCTTCGCCACGGCCAATCTCGCCCTGGCGCCGGAACGCCTCCGGCCGGCGCTGGGCGTTTACGGTGGATGGGTCCGCTGGGAGCCGGGTGGGGCCTGGATCCCGGCGATCGCCAACGTCGGTCGTGGGCCGACCGTCGCCGCCGGAGACCCGCCCCGGGTCGAGGTCCACGTCCCGGGCCACGAGCTCGACCTCTACGACCGCCGGCTCGAACTGGCGCTGGCGGTCCGGATGCGCCCCGAGGTCCGATTCCCGGGTCTGGAGGCACTGCGGACCGCGATCGGGCGCGACGTGGAATCCCTGCCCGCACGGCTGGCGGGGGTGGGGGAGTGGGGCCGTCCCGAGCGGATCGATCGCCTGGGTCCGACCGGCCCGGCGGCCGGTTGACAGGGTGGCGGTCCGTTCCTAGACTGCAGCGGTCCAGAAACACCAAAAAAACGAGAAATCCGTTCACGCCGGCGGTGCCGGGGCTCCCGCCCCGGAGGTCTGCCCTCATCGCGTGGGTCCCTCGGGCCCGGAAGGACGATGAATCATGGCGTTCGACAAGGCCATCAAGGCTGAGGTCATCGCGAAGTACAAGAAGCACGACCAGGACTCGGGTTCACCCGAGGTGCAGATCGCTCTGCTCAGCGAGCGCATCGCCCACCTCACCGAACACTTCAAGGTCCACAAGAAGGACCATCACTCGCGCCGGGGCCTGCTCAAGATGGTGGGTCAGCGCAAGCGCCTTCTGAACTACCTGAAGTCCAAGGACATCGAAGGCTACCGAGCCCTGATCAAGGAACTGGGGATCCGCGGCTGATCGCGTTCCCCCACCCCTTCGACTTCCCGATCCCTGCGCCCGACCGGTCGCGTCGAGGTGACGGTGCGCGTGCGTGCGCATCGTCGCGGCGAACGAGACGTCTCGGCTTTCATCCAGCCAGGAGACACCAGCGTTGCTGAACAATCCACAGCGCGTTTCGATGGAGATCAACGGTGCGGAGCTGGTCATCGAGACCGGACGCATCGCGAAGCAGGCCGACGGTTCCGTTCTGATCCGTCACGGCGACACCATGGCCCTCGTCACCGCGTGCATGGGTTCGCGTCCGGTCGACAAGGACTTCCTGCCGCTCTTCGTCGAGTATCGTGAACGCACCTACGCCGCCGGCAAGATCCCCGGCGGCTTCTTCAAGCGCGAGGCGCGCCCGTCCGATCGTGAGACGCTCTGCGCCCGCCTGATCGACCGTCCCTTCCGTCCGTTGTTCCCCAAGGGAATGCGCCACGAGGTCCAGCTCGCCAGCCACACCGTCAGTGCCGACGGCGTGCACTCTGCCGACGTCATGAGCATCACCGGCGCCTCGGCCGCGCTCGCGCTGAGCGGGATCCCCGTCGAGGAGATCATCAGCGGGGTGCGGGTTGGTCTGATCGACGGCGAGTTCGTGGCCAATCCGAACTTCGAGCAGCTCGAGGAGAGCCTGCTCGACCTGATCATCGCCGGCTCCGACGACATGATCATGATGATCGAGGGCGGCTGCGAAGAGGTCAACGAGAGCGAGATGCTCGACGCGATCGAGTTCGGTCACGACGTCATCCGTCAGCAGAACGCAATGCAGAAGAAGCTCGTGGAGATGGTCGGCGCTCCCGAGAAGCTGAAGATCGAGGAGCCGGTGCTCGACGAGTCGATCGTCGAGAAGGTCCAGGGCCTGGCCGCCGACAAGCTGGCCGAGGCCGTGAAGATCGCAGGCAAGCACGAGCGGCAGGCGGCGATCGACGCGATCCGCGACGAGGTGAACGAGGCGCTCGTGACCGAGGACGCCGACGCCGACGTGGCCAAGACCGTGTCGGCCGCCTTCGGCAAGCTCGAGAAGTCGTTGATGCGCAACCGCATCCTCGACGAGGGCGTGCGCGCCGACGGCCGCAACACGACCGACGTACGGGCGATCGAGATCGAGACCGGTCTGCTGCCACGCGCCCACGGCTCGGCGCTGTTCACCCGGGGCGAGACCCAGGCCCTGGCCGCGGTCACGCTGGGCACCCAGCAGGACGAGCAGAAGATCGATGCGCTCGAGGGCGAATCGTGGAAGAGCTTCATGCTCCACTACAACTTCCCGCCGTTCAGCGTGGGTGAGGTCGGCTTCTTCCGCGGTGCCGGTCGTCGCGAGATCGGTCACGGCATGCTCGCCGAGCGCGCGCTCGAGCCGATGGTGCCGGCGAACGAGGACTTTCCCTACACGATCCGTATCGTCAGCGACATCATGGAGAGCAACGGTTCGAGCTCCATGGCATCGGTCTGCGGTGGTTCTCTGGCCATGATGGATGCCGGAGTCCCCATGCACTCTCCGGTGGCCGGTGTGGCCATGGGCCTGATCAAGGAGGGCGACAAGGTCGCCATCCTGACCGACATCCTGGGCGTCGAGGATCACCTCGGCGACATGGACTTCAAGGTCACGGGGACCGAGAACGGCATTACGGCCTTCCAGCTCGACACCAAGATCAAGGGCCTGAGCCGCGAGATCATGGAGGAAGCGCTCGACAACGCGCGCAAGGCACGGTTGCACATCCTGGCGGAGATGGCCAAGGCCATGCCCAAGCACCGCGAGCAGCTGAGCCAGTTCGCGCCGAAGATCAGCACCATCCAGATCCCGGTGACCAAGATCGGCGAGCTGATCGGCCCGGGCGGCAAGAACATCAAGCGGATCCAGGAAGAGACCGGCGCGAACGTCGAGGTCAACGACGACGGCATCGTGTTCGTCTCCAGCCCGGACCAGGCCGCCGGTCAGGCCTGCGTGGACCTGATCGCCGGCATGATGGCCGAGCCCGAGGTGGGCAAGACCTACCACGGGAAGATCAAGCGGATCACCGACTTCGGTGCCTTCGTGGAGATCCTGCCGAACAAGGAGGGCCTGCTGCACATCAGCGAGGTCGCCCACGAGCGGATCGCCAAGGTGACCGACGTGTTGAAGGAGGGCGAGACGGTCGACGTGACCGTGCTCGAGGTGGACTCGGCCAAGGGCCGTATCCGCCTGAGCCGTAAGGCTCTCCTCGACAAGCCGCAGCGCGCCGGGAGCTGACCCCGGCCGCGTTCCGTGTGAAGAGGGTGGGTCGCAGTCCGGCCCGCCCTCTTTCGTTCCCCCGGGCCGCCCCCTCGAGGTGATCGTGCAACGTCCCGTCCTGCGACCCGAGTCCGCCCCGCGTCGTCGCGTCCTCGACAACGGCAGCGTGCTGCTCACCCGGACCCTGCCCGAGACCTACGGCGTCGGCGTGGCCGTGGTCATCGGCACGGGCACGCGCGACGAGCGCGAGGACCAGGGCGGCATCAGTCACCTGCTCGAGCACATGGTGTTCAAGGGAACGCAGGAGCGAAGCGCCTTCGCGCTCGCCCGCGACATGGAGGCCCTCGGGGGGCAGCTCGACGCATACACCACGAAGGAACACACCGCCTACACGCTCAAGGTCCTGCCCGACCAGCTCGAGGAGGCCCTCGAGATCCTGGCCGACATGCTGGAGCACTCGGTGTATCCACCCGACCAGCTCGAGCTCGAGAAGCAGGTGGTGATCGAGGAGATCCTGTCGGCCGACGACACCCCCGACGACGTGGCCCACGAGCGCTTCTGCGAACACCTGTGGCCGCACCACGCGCTGCGCCGGCCGATCCTGGGCACCGAGGAGTCGGTGCGCGGGATCTCGCGCGACGAACTCGCCGACTTCGCGTCGCACGTCCACCGCGGTGGCAACGTGGTCGTGGGGGCGGCGGGTGCTCTCACCGACGACGTCGAAGCGCTCCTGGAGCGATCCTTTGGCTTCGGAGAAGGCCCGGTCGACCGCGACGCCGACACCCAGGCCCCGCCGACGCCCGGTACATGGTGCCACCGGCGCGAGGGTCTGAGTCAGCAGTACGTCGAGATCGGCATCCCGGGTCTGCCCACCGACCACCCGGGCCGCTACGCGCTGTCGCTGATGAGCAACCTGCTCGGGGGTGGCATGAGCAGCCGCCTGTTCCAGCGCGTGCGCGAGGAAGAAGGTCTGGCCTACGGGATCTTCAACTACTGCGACTTCTTCCGCGACACGGGCATGCTGGCCACCTCGTTCTCGTCGAGTCCCGACAAGTGTGCGCGCGCGCTCGAGATCGTGGCCGAGGAGTACGGGCGTCTGCGCGAGGGTGAACTCGACGCCGACGAGCTCGAGTCGAACAAGGCGCAGCTGGTGAGTTCGGTGGTCCTCGGCATGGAGAGCGTGCTCAGTCAGGCCCTGCGTCTGGCGCGCAGCGAGCAGCTGTACGGTCGCTTCGTTCCGATCGCCGAGATCGTCGAGCGCATCGACGCCGTCACGGCCGACGAGATCGTCTCGCTCGCCCACGAACTCCTCGATCCCGCCCAGCAGACGGTGGTCGGCTACGGCCCGCTCGCCTCGATGGAGTGGCCCGGGCACTGAGCCGGGCGTTCAGTCGATCAGACCGGATTCGCCGATCCGTTGCACGGCGCGGCGGAGCAGCGGGACGTCTCCCACCAGCGACAGCCGCACCCAGCCGCGGCCGGCGTCGCCGAAACCACTGCCCGGTGACAGCAGGACGTGGGTCCGCTCGAAGAGTTCACGGACGAAACCGTGGTCGTCGTCGCCCGCCGAGGCCGGCAGTCGGGTCCACACGTACATCCCCGCCCGCGGCCGACGTGCGGGCCAGCCGATCGCGTCGAGCCCGTCGCACACCGCCTCGCGGCGTTCGCGGTAGACCTGCCGGGTGATGGCCACCGTCTCCTCGCTGGCGTCGAGCGCGGCCGCCGCGGCGTGCTGGACGGCCAGGAACATCCCGAAGTCGGCGTTGCTCTTCAGCTTGGCAAGGTTGCCGATCGCCTCGGCGTTGCCCACTGCGAAGCCCACGCGCCATCCGGCCATCGAGTGGCTCTTGCTCAGCGACTGCAGCTCGACGGCGATCTCGCGCGCGCCCGGGAACTCGAGCACGCTCGGCGGCGGTGGGGTGTCGTCGAGCACCAGCTCGCTGTAGGGGATGTCGCTCACCAGCAGAAGGGCGTGGTCGCGGGCGAAGGCCACGATCTCGCGCCAGCCCTCGCGGTCGGTGACCGCGCCGGTGGGATTGTGCGGGGAGTTGACGACGAGCATCGACGCCGCGCGCGCCGCGTCGGTGGGGACGTCGCGCAGATCGAGGACGAAGTCGTTCTCGGCCCGTAGGGGGACCTCGATCGGCTCGGCGTCGCACAGTCGGGCCGCACCGAGGTAGGCCGGATAGCACGGGGTGGGGACGAGGACCGAGGAGCCGGGATCGAGGTAGGCCTGCATCAGGTGGTACAGGCCCTCCTTGCTCCCGAGTACCGGAAGCACCTCACGGCTCGGGTCGAGGTCGACGCCGAAGCGGCGGTGGTACCAGTCGACGACCGAACGGCGTAGCCGCTCCGAACCGCGGAACGGCGGGTAGCCGTGCACACCGGTCGTGCGCATCGCGTCGTTCAGGGCGCGCGGGACGACGTCGGGGACGGGGGCATCGGGGTTGCCCACCGTCAGGTCGATCACGTCGTGGCCGGCCGCCCGCGCCTCGTCGCGGCGGCGTTGCAGCTCGAGGAAGACGTAGGGCGGCAGGGCTCGCAGGCGACGGGCCGGTGCACGCATCGGGGGAGCCTCCGTGGAGTGCGGAATGCGATCGCCGGCACTCTAGCACACGGCTCCTCGCTTGAGAGACGGCGATCGGACGTGGTACCTTCCTCTTCCTCGCCGAGACCGCCCGGTCGCCGTCGAGGGTCGTTCCGTTCACGCTCGATCGTCACCGCATCCACGGCCGGCACCCTTCGTCGATCGGTCCCGGTGTTCGGAAGGTCTGCCTTGTCCGATCCCGTGCAGGTGATCCTGTGGCCGCGCCTGGTGCGCCGGCCCCGGTTCGGGACCGAGTGGTTCCCGGCCGCACGCGTGCTCGCGACGGTCGAGGCCCTGCGCGCCGCCGGGGTCGCCGTCCTCGCGCCCGACGTCCTGCGGCGACCCACGCCACCCACCGGCTGTGTGTTCGTCTTCGACGCGCCCACCGGCACGGCCCTGCGCTCGGTCTTCCCCGCGCTCCTCGACGCGCACCTTCCCTTCGCGGTGGGGGTGGCCACCGCGGCGGTGCGCACGCGCACACCGGCCGATCGGTCCGACGACGATCCCACGGTGACCTGGGGCGAACTCCGCTTCCTGCGTGCGCAAGGGACGACCATTGCGTCGTGCGGGCATCATCCGGTCGACTTCGATCGCCTGCGCGACGAGATCGTCTTCGGAGAACTGGCGGCGAGCCGTCAGGAGATGCAGCGACGCCTCGGCTCCGACGCGTGGCTGCTGTGTCATCCCGGAGGACGGGCGCGGCCCGAGGTCGCGCGGCTCGCCCGCGATCTCGGGTTCGACGCGGGTGTCGTGCGCGAGCGCCGGGGACCACCGCGCCCCGACCCCCTGCGCTGGCCCGCGCTGGTGCCCCGGCCGTGGCAGTCGGCCGGACGGATCGCCCGCACGGTGGCCGAGCGCTGCCTGCGCGCGGCGCGGGCCGTCTAGCCGCGATCGGGAGCGACGGGCCGCACCGACCAGTGCCCCGTCGAGTCGTCGACCCGGATCTCGAAGCGCTCGCCCAGTTCGTCGACGACGGTGGGATCGAGCCAACGCTCGGGGGCGAGGGCGTCGATCGAGCCGGGCAGCCGTCCGTGACGTTGTTCGAAGAGCTGGACGGCCGCCTCGATCCGGGCCCGTTCGCGGGACAGTTCGTACTGCGGACCCGCCCCCGAGGGTCTCGCCGCGCGGTACGCGGCCCACGGCTGCCACACGGCGAGGAGAGCGCACAGGACGACCGTGACGATCGAGACCACGGAGGCGTCGCGCACCATGCGATCGCGGCGGGGATCACGTGTGTCGGTCTCGACGGCGCGGGTCTGGACCTTCGGTGTCGACACCAGCGCGACGAGTCCGTCTCCGCGCAGACCGTCGAGGGTGCTCAGGGTGTCGAACTCCGACATCCGTGCCTGGGCCACCACGCGTCCCAGTGTCTCGGTGCGCGCGAGCAGTGCGAGCAGACGACGTTCGGAAGAGGATCGGTCCGAGGTGTCGGCGGAGGGGTCGGTCAGACGGATCTTGATGTCGTTCGAGAAGAAACGCTCGCGCAGGGCCTCGATCTCGTCGATGCGCCGCACGGCTTCCATGAGCAACCCGTCGACCTTGATCCGCACGCGTCCCTGCAGGCCGGCCATGCCGTCGCGTCCGGGGGTGAACTGGTAGCGGCCGTCGCGCAGCTGCATGCCGCGG
This sequence comes from uncultured bacterium, assembly GCA_964593155.1. Lineage (GTDB taxonomy): Bacteria > Krumholzibacteriota > Krumholzibacteriia > JAJRXK01 > JAJRXK01 > JAJRXK01. Next base: position 12,107 of record CAZQHE010000009.1, on the reverse strand, counting down.
AAGACGTCCTCCTGCGCGGCTTCCATCTGCAGGGTGGCCAGCTCGTCGGCGTCGACGACGCCCTCGTTCACCAGGATCTCGGTGAGGTCCAGATTGCTGTGGCGCTGGACGAAGTCGATGTGCTCCCAGGTCTCGCTGCCGAAGAAGCCGTAGGCCTTGAGGAAGCTCTCGAGGGGGTCCAGTCCCAGACGTCGGACGTCGCGATAGCCCACGAGCATGCCCGACTCGAAGGCCAGCACCATGGGGTAGGACGCATCGACCGTCAGCAGGCCGGTCTTCTGCTGCAGTGCGATCAGCTGGAGGATCTCCTCCAGTGTGAAGTCGGCGAGGCGTCCCTGCAGTCCAGCGTCGGTCATGTCAGCTCTCCGCCCGGGCTCGCTGTGGAGCGCGGCCCTCGATCAGTCCGGCCAGACTGACCACGCTGTTCGGGTGCGGTTGCAGGTGCCGGCCACGGACGGCGCCCCGCACGGCGGTGTTGAGCAGCACGGTCGCGATCAGCAGGACGATCCCGCCGATTCGCACCGCACCGAAGAGGAACGTCTCGGCGCTCTCCCACGGATCGACCAGCGGGGGGCCACCCAGCACGATCGCGGTCAGTGATGCACTCAGCAGGATCGCCGACCACGCACCACGGCGTCGCACCCCGTCGGCCAGGGAGCCGGCGCCGGGGAGGAAGGCGTCGAGCGATTCCATGCGTCGCTGGTAGGAGCCCTCGGCATCGCGGCGGCGGTTGCGCAGCAGCGTGCTGAGCACCATCTCGCTCTTCGCGCGGCGTGCCGTCTGGGCGCAGCCGGAGCACAGCACAGCGCCCTCGTGTTCACCGCGGCAGTGCCGGCAGGCCAGGTTGCCGCAGTTGACGCACTCGAAGACCAGGCGGCGGCGCGGCACGACCAGGCCCAGGAACACGCTCGCGCCGAGGATCGCGGTCAGCCACGTGCCCGCGTGCGCGGCGGGAACGCCCAACCACGGCCAGCGCGTGGCGAGGGCCTCGAAGGGATCGATCTCCACGGGAGTGGTCCAGGCCAGCCGCCAGTAGTCCGCCAGGGACGGCCGCAGGAAGTACACCGCGCCGCGCGGAAGACGCTCCACCTGCTCGGTCACGGCGAAGCCCAGGCGCTGCGCCTTCTCCAGCGATCGCCCGCCCTCCTTGAGGAAGAGCTTGTGCAGGTAGGCCTGGCTCAGGTTGTAGAAGGGCACCGAACGCAGGCTGTCGAGCGCGGCCGCGCGCTGGAAGCCGGCGACGGCGCGGTCGACGTCGCCGAGGAAGAAGTGGTTCGCGGCCAGATTGTTGGTGGCGGTGACGTCGTCGGGACGCCGTTCGAGGTGATCGAGCAGGACCTCGGAGCTCGCGCGGAAGTCACCGCGTCGCGCCAGCAGCAGACCCTCGGCCAGCAGCAGGTCGGCGTCGTGCGGATGGGCCTCGAGACGCTGCCGAAGCTGCGCGCGCAGCGTCTCGGTGGGGGGCTCGTAGGCCGCTCGCTCGACCAGCGCGGGCAGGCTCGACGGGTCGGTGCCCGCGAGGACGGCCGAGAACGGGCGGGGCCACACGGCCTGGATCACCAGGAGACCCAGCAGGACTGTCAGCAGCGCACGCGGCCGTCGGTCGGCGTGGATCCAGACGAGGGGGACCGTCAGCGCCAACCAGGGGACCACGCCCCAGCTCGCCACGGCGAGCACCGGCGCCAGCACCGCCGGCCAGAGCAGGCGAGCGCGCCGCTTGCGGTGCCCGTCGCCGAGCACGCGTTGGGCGAGACGGTGGTGGACGAAGGGCAGGTATCGCAGCAGGAAGGCCAGCGAGACCCACACCAGCAGGATCCCGAGGGCGACGTCCAGGGTCAGCAACACGTTGGTCAGCGAGGTCGCCTGGTTGCGGTAGCCGGCCACCCGATCGCGGGCGGCCTCGTGGAGTTCGGCGAGGCCGGACAGCTGTCCCGACCGCAGTTCCATGCCCGCACGCGTGCGGCGCGGGGCGTCGAAGCGCGGATCGAGTTCGACCGCTTCGTCGAGCAGGACCCGGGCGCGCTCGGGATCGTCGCGGTCGATCGCGGCCTGGGCCTCGCGGTGCAACAGCCGCGCGGTGGCGAAGTCGTCGGTGTGTTCGCGCAGCCGCTGCCGCCAGTCCGAGGGCGACAGCCGTGCAGTGTCGGGGGCCGGGTCGGCGGCCGTGGTCGAGGCCAGGCAGAGCAGCACCAGCACCCAGCCGATCGACACCACGATCGCGGGGCGGCAGATCCTGCCGCTCGGCCGGACGCTGCGATGCTGCTGGGAGTGGATCACGGGAAGGTGGCCTCCGGGCCCGGGGACTTCCGAACCGTGTGGGAAGGCCCGGACGCCGGCGACCCCGACGGTCGGGCGGTCCGAGCGACACGGGTGGCGCAATGTTCGTGCCCGGCGCCAGGACGGTCGGAACGCGTGGGTTCCGTGTGTCCGGTTGTCGGCCGACGACCCCTCTCCTATACTCGCCCGTTCGACCCGACGCGCCCGATCGTGGCGCGTCGTTTCCCACGAGTGCGCCGCAGACCCTGCCCGGAGACACGCCGATGGCGATCGAACACCTGCACACCTGGATCCACGACATCGGCCAGCACGACGGCGAAGAGGTCACCCTGCGCGGCTGGGTGCAGAAGAACCGCGTGCTGAAGAAGCTGGTGTTCTGCGTCCTGCGCGACGGCACCGGGATCTGCCAGGGCGTGGTGACCCGCGCGGAGGTCGACGAAGAGCTGTGGGAGCGGGCGACCTCGCTCGACCAGGAGTCGGCCGTCGAGATGCGCGGCGTGGTCCGTGCCGACGAACGTGCTCCCGGCGGCTACGAGATGCAGGTACGGGAACTGAACGTCCTGGCCGAGGCGATCGACTACCCGATCACCCCCAAGGAGCACGGCCCCGACTTCCTGCTCGACCGTCGCCACCTCTGGTTGCGCAGCACGAAGCAGCACGCCCTGCTGCAGCTGCGCAACACGATCAAGATGGCGATCCACGACTTCTTCCAGGGTGAGGGCTTCACGCACGTCGACGCGCCGATCTTCACGCCGAATGCCGTGGAGGGAACCACCACGCTGTTCGAGACCGAGTACTTCGGGCAGAAGGCCTACCTCACCCAGAGCGGGCAGCTGTACATGGAGGCCGCCGCCGCGGCGGTGGGCAAGGCCTACTGCTTCGGCCCGACCTTCCGCGCCGAGAAGAGCAAGACCCGCCGGCATCTCACCGAGTTCTGGATGGTCGAACCCGAGGTCGCCTTCGCCGACCTCGACGACATGATGACGCTCGCCGAGCGCTTCATGGTGTACGTGGTCGGCCGCGCGCTCGAGAAGCACCGCGACCTGCTCGAGGGAACCTTCGAGCGCGACCTCGAACGGCTCGAGAAGGTGCAGACGCCGTTCCCGCGGGTGCACTACTCCGAGGCCGTGCGCATGTTGAACGAGGAGCTCGACCACCCCTTCGAGTGGGGAGGTGACTTCGGCTCGCCCGACGAGACCAGGCTGGCCGAACAATTCGACCGTCCCTTCGTCGTGCACCGCTTCCCGGCGGCGATCAAGGCCTTCTACATGGAGAAGGATCCCGACGACGAGAAGCTCTCGCTGTCGATGGACGTGCTCGCGCCCGAGGGCTACGGCGAGATCATCGGCGGCGGGCAGCGCGCCGCGAGCCTCGACTACCTGGAAGAACAGATCGACCGTCACGGCTTGCCGCGCGAGGCCTTCGAGTGGTACCTCGACCTGCGCCGCTACGGGACCTTCCCGCACGCCGGCTTCGGACTCGGGCTGGAGCGTCTGGTGACCTACGTGGCGGGCATCAACCATCTGCGCGAGACGATTCCGTTCCCCCGTCAGATCCATCGTCTCGGACCCTGACACCGGCTGCGCTCGATGCGTGCCCGGTGCGTTGGGAGGAAACGTGAACCGACCGCATGTCCTCGTTCCGGGGGCGGCCCGGATCCTCGTCGTCGTGCTCCTCGCGCTGGGAACTCCCGTGTCGGCCCAGGACGGTGGCGCGGCGGCCGATCGCGACTGGCGTTTCATCGAGAAGCTCGAGGAGGACGGGATGGCCGACCTGGCCGTCCGTCAGTTCGAGCAGTTCGCCGCCGATCATTCCGGCGATCCGCGCGCGCCCTTCGCTCTCTTGCGAGCGGCCGAGGGTCGGGAGGAACTCGGTCAGACGGTGGCGGCGAACGCACTCTACGAGCGCCTGCTGCGCGAGTACCCGTCCAGCGACGCCGCGCCCGGTGCCGCGCTGCAGCGCGCCGACCTGTTGACCGAGGCGCAGCGCTTCGACGAGGCGGCCGAGGCCTACCGCTCTTTGCTGTCGGCCTATCCGGCCGCCGAGGAGGTCGAGGCCGCACGCCTGGGTCTGGCCGAAGCCCTCATGGCCACCGGGGACGACGCCGAGGCCCGTCGGCTGCTGGGTCGGTTGATCGGCGGCCGCGCGGGCGACGAGGTCGGCTCGCGCGCGCTCTTCGATCTGGCTCTGCTCGACCAGCGCGCAGGTGCCGACTCGCTGGCCATCGAACGCTTCGACGCCGTGCACGAGCGGTACCCGGGCCGGCCGATCGCGGCCTTCGGTCTGCTGCGCGCCGCCGAACTGCTCGAGGACCGCGAGGCCTCCTCGGCCGCGCGCACGCGCTACGAGCGATTGCTCGACAGCTTCGGCGAGCCGGTGGTGCGGGCCCGTGCCCACCTCGGCCTGGCCGCCCTGGTCGAAGAGGACGACCCCGCCCGGGCCATGGAGCACTACCGGGCCGTGGCCGAGGAGGGGGGAAGCGCGGCCGACGTACAACGGGCGCTGCTCGGGCTGGCGCGCGCGGCGCTCGCCGCCGGCGAGTCCGACACGGTGCGCGAGGCGACGACCGCGTTCGTCGAGAAGTATCCGGACACCGCAGGCGCCGATCGGGCCCGGTTGCTGCGCCTGCGCGCCGATCTCGCCGACGAACGCGACGGCGTGGTCGAAGCGCTGCTGGCCCTGGGACGGCAGGCCCGCGGTGAGGTCGCCGTCGACGCCTTCGCCCTGGCCGCGGAGCAGCTCGAGGAACGCGGCGACCGCGAGGCCGCCCTGCGCGCCTGGCGCGAGGCGGAAGTGGTGGCACCCGATCCGGCCGCCCGCAGCGGGGCGTCGATGGCCCGCGCACGCCTGTCGATGGCGAGCGGGCGCCCCGCCCTGGCCGCCGATCTCGCCCTGGCCGCCCATGCCGCCGCCGAAGAGTCCGAGGCGCGGGCGGAAGCGCTGCTCCTGGCCACCGAGGCGCGCATGGCCGCCGGACAGGACGGCGACGCGATCGAACTGGCCCGCCGGCTCGTGACCGAACACCCGATCACGCCCTGGGCGAGCCGCGCGCGCGATCACCTGCGGGTGCTCCAGCGCCGCGCCCAGGCCGACCCGACGGCGGCCGCGCTGGAGCTGGCCGACCTCGCGTCGACGGTTCCCGAGGATCCGGTGGAGCGTTCGATCCGTATCGCCACGGTGCTGCGCGATCGCCTCGACCGGTCCGACGTGGCCGTCACCACGCTCGAGGCGGCGAAGGACGACGCCCGCACTCCCCAGGACCGGGGCCGACTGGAGATCGAGATCGCCGCCGCGCACCGGCAGCGGGCCCTGGAGCTGGGCGTGGACGGTCGGGCGGAGGACGCGCGACGGGCCCTCGACGCCGCGCGCGCGGCGCTGACCGAAGCCGCCGCGCGCACAGCGGCGGCCGAACAGGCCCGGCGCGCCCGGCTGCAACTGGTGGCCCTCGACCTGGCCTCGGGAGCCCGGCCCGACGCTCCCTGGCTGTTCGATCCCGACACCATGCCGTTGGTCGGCGCGGTCGGGGAGGCCGAGCGCGTGGATCCGACGTCGGAGGACTTCGATCCCGCGCGTCGTCGGCTCACGGCCGCGGTGGAGGAGGCCCGGGGTGCCGATCGTGCCTGGATCGTGTGGCGCCTGGCCGAACTGTCCACCGACCCGGCGGCCGATCGCGCGGCCCGGCTGGCCGAGGAGCTCGACGGCGACGTTCCCGACGATCTCGAACCGGCCCTGCGCGCCACACGCGGCCATCTCCTGCTCGAGGCCGGCGAGTCCACCGAAGCCGCCCGGGAGTTCTCGCGCGTGATCGACCGCGCGCCGACCGGCGCGCTCGCGATGTCGGTCCGCTACGGTCTGGCCGAGGCCCAGCGCGCCGAGCGCCGCTACGCGCAGGCCGGCGAACTCTACGCGGAGTTCGCCACCGCCTTCCCCCGCTCGCAGAAGGGCCAGCGGGCCCTGCTCCTGGCCGGCGACTGCGCGCTCTACGCCGGCCGGTCGGAGGAGGCGGTCCTGCGCTACCGTCATCTGCTCGAGCGCTACCCGGGCTCGGTCTACGAGGACGACGCGCTCTACCGGCTCGGGACCGCGCTCCAGCGCGCGGGACGGATCGAGGCCGCGCGCGAGCCCCTGCTGATGCTGGTGGAGTCGGACAACGGCTACCGCGGGCGCGCCCTCGCCCGTCTCGGAGCCCTCGAGCGTGGCCGGGGTGACCTCGATGCGGCGGCCGAGGCCTACTCGCGTCTGGTGGACACCGATCCGGAGCGGGCCGCCGAGGAGGGAGCCTGGCGGGCACTGGCCGCGGTCGAGCTCGAACGCGGCGATCCCGACGAGGCCCTGCGGCGCCTCGACGAGGCCGCGGCGGTGCGGGAGCCCGACGCGCGCTCGTTGGCCCTGCGGGTCGAGGCCGCGGCGACCGCCGGACGGCTGGACGAGGCCGCGAACGCACTGCAGAGCCTGAGCCGCGGGTTCCCGGACGCGGCCGACGCGATTGCCTCCGCCCGCCTGGATCTCGCCGATGCCCGTGCGGAGGCGGAAGAGGGTGAGGCCGCGCTCGAGGCCTATCGCCTGGCCGCCACCGAGACCGACACCCCCGCACTGCGCGCTCGCGCCGAGTACGGCGTGGCCCTGGTGCACGCCCGGGCGCAACGTTGGGCCGATGCGCGCGACGCCTTCGAGTCGACCGTCGACCGCGCCCCGCGCAGCGAGTGGGCGGCCGAGGCGCTGTTCAAGCTCGGGCAGCTCTACGCGCGTACCGACGATCCGGAAGCCTCGCAGGAGGCCTTCGCCACCGTGTTCGAGCGCTTCCCCGACCACCCGCGGGCCGTCGAGGCCCTGCGCGGCGAGGCCCGGGCGTGGCGGCAGATGGGCCGTTTCGACGAGGCGCTCGAGCTCTACCACCGGATCCTGGAGGAGTTCCCCGACGTCGAGGACGGGGCCGACGTGTTGAGCAACATCGCCTACTGCCACCACGAGCTCGGTCAGTTCGAAGTGGCCATCGCGGCCTACGAGCGGGTGATGCCGCTCCTCGACGAAGAGGGGCAGGCCTACGCGCAGTTCTGGGTGGCCGATTCGCTCGCCCGTCTGGGTCGGCACGAGGAGGCGGCCACGGAATTCCTGCGCATTCCCTACCTGTATCCGTCGCAGGGGCAGCTCCCGGTGACGGCGCAGTTGAAGGCGGGCGAGGCGTACGAGATGGTGCCCGATCCCGAGGCGGCGCGGAAACTGTACGAACGCGTGCTGGCCCGGTACGGGCCGAACAGCCAGTGGGGGAGCGAAGCGCAGCGACGTCTCGACCGCCTGGCGGAAGGTGATCGTGGCAGCCGATGACGCCGCCGGCGAGATCCTGCTGAAGGGTGCCCGGCAACACAATCTGAAGAACGTCGACGTCCGCCTGCCGCGGCACCGTCTGGTGGTCGTCACCGGACCCAGCGGCTCGGGCAAGAGCAGTCTGGCCTTCGACACCCTCTACGCCGAGGGCCAGCGACGCTACCTCGAGAGCCTGTCGGCCTTCGCCCGTCAGTTCCTCGAGCAGATCCCCAAGCCCGACGTCGACCGCGTGGAAGGACTGAGTCCGGCACTCGCGATCGAGCAGAAGGGACTCGGCCACAATCCGCGGTCGACGGTGGGCACGGTCACCGAGATCCTTCCCTTCCTCCGCCTGCTCTACGCGCGGGTCGGACAGATCACCGCGGGCGACGGGAGCGCCACGGTCTTGTCGGCCACGCCCGAGCGCATCCTGGCCGACATCGACGCCGCACCCGACGGGACGCACGTGACCATCTTCGCGCCGCTGCTGCGGGCGCGTCGGGGTGAGCACCGCAAGACCCTGAAGGACCTGCGCAAGCGGGGCTTCGCGCGCGTGCGCGTCGACGGCGAGATCGAGCGCCTGGAAGAACTCGAGGTCCTCGAGAAGGGCAAGCGCCACGACCTCGACGTCGTGGTCGACCGGCTCGTGGCGGGCAAGGGCAAGACGGCGCGCGTGAAGGCCAGCGTGGAGACCGCGCTGGAACTCGGCAAGGGACAGCTCGTGCTGCACGTCGGTGGTGAACCCGAACGCACCTACAGCCGACGCGTGCACGCCTCCGGCGAGGAGGGGCCGACCCTCGAACGCCTGGAGCCGCGTCTGTTCTCGTTCAACACGCCCGCCGGCGCGTGCAAGCGCTGCCAGGGGCTCGGCCGCAGTCGCAACGTCACGAAGCAACGGATCGTGCCCGATCCCGAGCTGAGCATCACCCACGGTGCTCTCGCCCCGCTGCGGGGTCGCAGTCCGAGCTTCGTCAACGAGCAGGTCGACTACCTGGTCGAGGAGCTGGGCGGGTCGCTGTCGACACCGTGGCGCGATCTCGATCCGCGGATCCACCGCGCGCTGATCGACGGCACCGCGGGCGAGGAGTTCGCGGCCCTTCGCGACGAGGCCGAGGGACACCGGCGCTTCCTCGCCGACTTCGAGGGATTCCGGGCGCTGATCGAACGCCGCTACCACAGCACGCGCAGCGCGCGTATCCGCGCCTGGTGCGAGGACTTCATGGAACAGGTGCGCTGTCCGGCCTGCGAGGGCTCGCGCCTGTCGTCGTTGGCCCGTGCGGTGACGGTGCACGGGATCGATCTCGGGGCGCTGTGCGCGCAGCCCGCGGACCGCCTCGACCGCACCCTCGACGGCTGGGAGTTCGCGGGCAGCGCGGCGGTGGTGGCCGCGCCCCTGCTGGCCGAGATCCGTCAGCGGGTGCGATTCCTGGTCGAGGCCGGACTGGGGTACCTGTCGCTCGACCGCGGGGTCGACTCGCTCAGTGGCGGCGAGGGGCAGCGCGTGCGGCTGGCGACGCAGGTGGCGGGTCAACTCACCGGCGCGCTGTACGTGCTCGACGAGCCGAGCATCGGCTTGCACGCGCGCGACACCGAGAAGCTGGTCGAGCTCCTGCATCGCCTTCGTGATCGCGGCAACACGGTGGTCGTCGTCGAGCACGACCGCGAGATCATCGAGGCGGCCGACCACCTCGTCGACATCGGTCCCGGCGCTGGCGAGCACGGGGGCCGGGTGGTGGGCGAGGGTCCGCCCGACGTGTTGCGCGCGAACGCCGCGTCGCCCACCGGACGCTGGCTCGCCCGGCCGGTGACCAGGGTCGAGAACCGGATGGGCGCCGAACCCGAGCACTGGCTTCGCGTGCGCGGGGCCCGCGCCCGGAATCTCAAGGACGTCGAGGTCGAGATCCCGCTCGGACGCCTCGTCGCGGTGACCGGGGTGTCGGGCAGCGGCAAGAGCACCGCGATCCACGACGTGTTGTACCGGTCGCTCGCGCGGCAGTTGCATCGCGCCACCGCCCGCCCGGGCGATCACGACACGATCGAAGGCGTCGATCACCTCAAGAAGGTCGTGCTGATCGACCAGGGAGGCATCGGTCGCTCGCCGCGCAGCACACCGGCCACCTTCACGGGTCTCTACACGCACCTGCGCAAGCTCATGGCCCAGACCCCGCAGGCGCGCACGCGCGGCTTCGGTCCGGGTCGCTTCAGCTTCAACACCAAGGGTGGCCGGTGCGAGACCTGCGCCGGGGCGGGCGTGCGAACGCTCAGCATGGACTTCCTGCCGGAGGTCTCGGTCGAGTGCGACGTGTGCCGTGGTCAGCGCTTCAACCGGCAGACGCTCGAGATCACCTGGAAGGGCCACACCATCGCCGATCTGCTCGACCTCGACGTCGAGAGCGCGCGGCGGTTGCTGGGCTCGGTACCGCCGATCGAGCGGGTGCTCGAGACCCTCGACGCGGTCGGACTCGGATACCTGCGCCTGGGCCAGCGGGCCGACACACTGAGCGGTGGCGAGGCCCAGCGGCTGAAGCTGGCCCGCGAGCTGAGCCGCCCTTCGCAGGGTGACACCCTCTACCTGCTCGACGAGCCGACCACCGGTCTGCACTACCAGGACGTGGAGATGTTGCTCGGCGTGCTGCGTGCGCTGGTGGAACGCGGCAACACGGTGGTCGTGATCGAGCACCAGCCCGACGTGATCCTGGCCGCGGATCACATCATCGATCTGGGACCCGAGGGTGGCGAAGAGGGCGGGAACATCGTGGTTGCTGGCCCGGTGGAGGCGGTCTTACAGTGTGCCGGTTCGTACACCGGAGCCATGCTCCGGCGCATGCTCGACGCCTGACCGCCGTCTTCCTCCGCCCGCCGGGTCCTCCATGTCCGAACTCCGCACCACTCCGTTGACCGACTGGCACCGCGAGCACGGTGGCAGGATGGTCGAGTTCGCCGGCTACTCCATGCCGATCCGCTTTCCCGACGGGGTCATCACCGAGCACAAGGCCGTGCGCGAGACCTGTGGGATCTTCGACGTGAGCCACATGGGCGAACTCGAGGTCCGCGGCGCGCAGGCGCGGGACAACGTGCACCGTCTGGTGACCAACAACGTGAAGAAGCTCGAGCCGGGGCAGGTGCTGTACTCGGCCATGTGCACCGACAGCGGCGGGATCGTCGACGACGTGCTGGTGTACTGCCTGACCAACGAGCGCTTCATGATCGTGTGCAACGCCAGCAACCACGAGAAGGTCGCGGGCTGGGTGGGCGACCGGCTCGAGGGCGACGCCGCCCTGCACGACGAGACCTTCGACACCGCACTCTTCGCGGTCCAGGGTCCGCGCAGCCTCGACGTGCTGAAGTCGTGGTCGCGGGCCGCTGCCCACGGCGACGTGCTCGACTCCCTGCAGTACTACCACTGCACCTTCCTCGATCTCGAGGGCGTCGACGTCCTGCTCAGCCGCACCGGCTACACCGGCGAGAAGGGCTACGAACTCTACGTCCCCACCGAGCACGCGCGTACGCTGTGGGAGGAACTGCTCGCCGCCGGTGTCGACCACGGACTGCGTCCGATCGGTCTGGGCGCGCGCGACACGCTGCGCCTCGAGGCCGGCTATTCGCTCTACGGCAACGAACTGTCGGAGGACGTCACGCCCTACGAGGCCGGCATCGGCTGGACGGTCAAGTCGAAGGCCGGCGATTTCCACGGACGCGACGTGCTGGTCGAACAGAAGGAAGCCGGCGTGCCACGCCGCACCGTGGCGCTGAAGCTCCCGGGGCGGAACATCCCGCGCCAGGGCGCCACGGTGCAGACCGACGGCGAGGACGTCGGGGTGATCACCAGCGGCAGCTTCTCCCCCGTGCTCGAGTGCGGCATCGGCCTGGCCCGCGTGGCCACGCCGGCGCTCGAGCGCGATCTCACCGTGGACGTCCGCGGAAAGCAGGTGGCGGCGGAACGGGTCCGTCTGCCCTTCGTTCCTTCCCGTGTGAAGGACTGACCCCGAATCCGATCCGCGAGGATCGGGTCTGCGCAGGAGCCGGAGCCATGCGACCGAGCGATCGCAAGTACACGAAGGAACACGAGTGGGTGCTCGAGGACGACGACGAGGTCACGGTCGGCATCACCGACTACGCCAGTGAGGAGCTCGGCGACATCGTGTACCTGGACCTGCCCGAGGAGGGGGCGACCGTCACCGCCGGCGAGTCGATGGGCAGCATCGAGACGGTGAAGGCGGTCGAGGAGATCTACGCCCCGGCCAGCGGTGAGATCAGCGCCGTGAACGGCGACCTCGCCGACGCTCCCGAGAAGGTGAACGACTCGCCCTACGAGGACGGGTGGTTGGTGAAGATCAAGGACGCCGCCGACTTCGTCGAGCTCATGAGCGCCGACGAGTACGACGGGATGGTTTCCGGCGCCTGATGGGCACCGTCGCCCGGCGCCTGCGCTGGTGGGTCGATCCGCCGGCGCCGGGCGCCGACAACATGCAGCATGACCGCGCACTCCTGCATGCCGGGATGCGTGATACGCTGCTCGAACAAGT
>CAZQHE010000008.1:31737-57272 GCA_964593155.1 uncultured bacterium | reverse complement strand
GTGATCGAGCAGGGCCTCTTCGTCGTCCGCCTCGTCCCCGCCGACACCGACCCCGGACTCGCCGCCGCCCGCTGACGCTTCCGTCCCTCCGTCGTTCGTTCAGCCGGTGTCGCCCCGCTCCTCCCCACGGAGCGGGGCGTCTTCTTTTCGTCCGGGCCTCGAACGGGCACCGTCGGTTGACCGGGCCGGGGGTGTCGCGGACACTGCGCGCATGGCAAGGGGTCGTCGATCGCGCAACCGGTCCACGTCGTGGTGGGAAACCGCCAGCGACCGCGAACTGCTCGACCTGCGACTCCGCGACCTCGGCCTCGACTGGCGACGGACCTGGTTGGCCGATCGCGTCGAGCACCTGTACGCCGAACTCCAGGCCCGCGACCTCCGCCTGCGCCCCCACGTGTGGCTGTCGACCGAGTGGTTCAGCCCCGACGGCGTCCCGGGCATCGCGATTCCCTTCTTCCTGGCCCACGAACGTCTCATGCGCCTCGAGAAGCGCATGATGCTGGCCGTGGAGGGGTCGAGCGATCGCGAGTGCATGAAGCTGCTGCGCCACGAGGCCGGCCACGCCGTCTGCACCGCGTATCGCCTCCACCGCCGTCCGCGCTGGCGCGACACCTTCGGGCCCTACGGCAAGCCCTACCCCGAGTCCTACGTCCCACGTGCGCGCAGCCGCGACCACGTGCAGCACCTGCGGGGATGGTACGCCCAGGCGCACCCGGCCGAGGACTTCGCCGAGACCTTCGCCGTGTGGCTGGCCCCCAACGGTCGCTGGCGCAGCCGCTACCGCGGATGGCCCGCACTGCGGAAACTCGAGGTGGTCGACTCGATGATGCAGTCGATCGCCGGCCGGCCCACGAAGGTGCGATCGCGCCGCCACGTCGAACCCGTCTCACGCAGTTCGACGACTCTGCGCGAGTACTACGAGGAGAAGCACGAACGCTACGGCGCGAACTTCCCGTCGATCTTCGACGAAGACCTCCTCGTGCTCTTCTCGCCCGATCCACGCCATCACCGCCGCCCCACCGCGGCCTCGTTCCTGCGCCGTGCCCGTCCGCACATCCGCGACGTGGTCGGCCGCTGGACCGGCGAGGTCGCCTACACCGTCGACCACGTGATCGTCGACATGATCAACCGCTGCCGCGAACTCAAGCTGCGGCTCACCCTGAGCGAGTCGAAGACCTTCCACGAAGCCAGCGTGCTCGTGGCCGTTCACACCACGCGGACCATTCACCGCACACCGCATCGGATCATGCTGTGAAGAAGCTGCGCGTGCTCGTCCTGGTCCACGAGGACCTGGTCCCCCCCGAGTCGCTGGACGGCCACACGGAGAAGGAGATCGCGCTCTGGCGCACCGAGTACGACGTGTGCCACGCCCTGCGTGAACTCGGGCACGAGGTGCACGTGCTCGGCGTGCAGACCGACCTGGGCGCAATCCGCACCGCGATCGAGGAGAAACGCCCCCAGATCGCCTTCAACCTGCTCGAGGAGTTCCACGGCGTGGCCGTCTACGACCAGCACGTGGCCAGCTACCTCGAACTGATGAAGATCCCGTACACCGGCTGCAACCCGCGCGGACTCATGCTCTCGCACGACAAGGCCCTGTGCCGCAAGGTACTCGCCTACCACCGCGTGCCCGGACCGCGCTTCCAGGTGTTCCCGATGAACCGGCGCACGCGTCTGTCGAAGCGGATGCGCTTCCCGCTCTTCGTCAAGAGCGCGGTCGAGGACGCGTCGTTCGGGATCAGCCAGGCGTCGGTGGTCACCGACGAAGAACGGCTGCGCGCGCGGGTGGAGTTCGTCCACGACAAGATCGGCACCGACGCGCTTGTCGAAGAGTTCGTCGACGGTCGCGAGATGTACGTGAGCGTCCTGGGAAACGAACGGCTGCAGGCCTTCCCCGTGCTCGAGATGGACTTCGGCCGCATGCCCGAGGGCTCGTACCGGATCGCCTCGCACAAGATCAAGTGGGACACCGAGTACCAGGACCGCGTCGACGTCACCGTCGCCCGCGCCCGCGCCATGGACCCCGCCGTCGAGCGGAAGATCTTCCGCCTGGCCAAGCGTGTGTACCGCATGCTCGGCATGAGTGGCTTCGCGCGGATCGACCTGCGGCTGGACGCCGACGACGTCCCGCACGTGATCGAGGTGAACGCGAACCCCGACCTCGCGGCCGACGACCTCTTCGCCGAGAGTGCCTTGCTCGCCGGCGTCGGGTACGACACACTGATCGCGCGCATCGTGAGCCTCGGGCGGCGCTACCGCGCCCAGTGGAGAACCAGCTGACGTGGACTTCGGCCGCGGCGTCGCGCTCGACGCCATCGACTTCCGACTCCCTCCGGACCCGGCCGGCACCCGGGCCCTGCTCGACGGCGTGCGGGGCCGGGGACGCAGCCACGACCTGCGCGTGGGCAGCCCGCGCTGGGCCGACCGCGGCTACGTGGGCACGCTCTATCCCGAGGGCACGGCACCGGGCGAGTACCTGAACGCCTACGCCCGTGCCCTTCCGACCGTCGAGCTGAACGCCACCTGGTACCGCTGCGACGCCGACCAGAACCGCCGCTGGGCCGCGCAGGTGGCCCGCGGCTTCCACTTCTGTCCGAAGCTCCCGGGCACGATCAGCCACCAGAAGCGTTTGCGCGGCGTCGACGGCGATCGCGACGCCTTCCTCGAGGCGATCGAGGCCTTCGGCGGCACGCTGGGCGTGTGCTGGTTGCTGCTCCCCAACGACTTCGGCCCGCGCGACTGGCCGGCCCTGCGCCGTTTCGTCGAGGCATGGCCACGGGAGATCCCCTTCGCCGTCGAGCTGCGCCACGCCCAGTGGTTCGCCGATCCACCGGCGCGGCAGGAGGTCTTCGCCCTGCTGCGCGAGACCGGCACCGTCGCGGTGATCACCGACGTCGCCGGCCGGCGCGACGTCCTGCACATGGAGCTGACGGCACCGACGACCTTCGTGCGCCTGGCCCTCAACGACCTCGATCCCACCGACTACGACCGGACCGAGGCCTGGGCCGACCGCGTGGCCGACTGGTTCGAGGCGGGTCTGCACACGGCCTATCTCTTCGTGCACCAACCCACCGAGCACCACAACGTCGAGCTGGCCCGCCACGCGATCCGCACGTTCAACCTGCGCACGCACGCGCGACTGCCCGTGCCCCCGACGCACGGCGCGGTCCAGGGACGGCTGTTCTGAGGCGCGGCGCGCTCCAGCGGTTCAGTCGGTGACCGAACGCGAACGTCGGAGACGAGCGTCGATCGACCACCGCCCCGGCCCCTTCAGCCACAGCACGACGAAGGCGACCAGGTACAGCAGTCCCAGCTCCTGACGACGGAAGGGATCGTCGGCGTGCACCACGAACACCGCGACGACCATGGTCACGATCAAGGGCAGCAGGGTCCACCGTGTGAGCAGACCGAGCACGACCGCCGCGGCGCAGAAGACCTCGGCGAAGACCGCGAGTCCGAGGCTGGTGGCAGGGCCCGCGCCGAGAGGGTCGGGGAACTCCGCCGCGATCTCGCCGAAGCCGGTGAGCTTGGCCCAGCCGTGGCCGTAGATCATGATGCCGCCGAATCCCAGGCGCAGCAGGAGCAGGGCCAGGTCCTCGGCGCGCTCGCGCCAAGCCGCGGGCATCGGATCGATCAGGCGGCTCATCCGGCCTCCTGCCGATGGGCGACGGGCACCCAGCCACCCAGGTTCCGCTCGACGATCGACGCCAGCGCCTCGACGTGGTCGTCGCGCGCGTTCAGCGCCGGCACGTAGCGGAAGCGACCGCCTCCGGCCTCCTCGAAGGCCTCGCGGTTCTGCATGTCGATCTCCTCGAGGGTCTCGAGGCAGTCGGCGCTGAATCCGGGGCAGATCACGTCGACACTGCCGAGCTTCTCGGCTCCCCACTCCTCGAGGGTGACGTCGGTGTAGGGCTGCACCCAGGGTTCGCGTCCGAAACGCGACTGGAAGGTGACCGCGTAGCGATCCTTCTCGAGCCCCAGCGCCTCGCCCAGCAGACGGCCGGTCCGCTGGCAGAAGCAGGGATAGGGATCACCCTGGTCGTAGTAGCGCTGCGGAATCCCGTGGAAGCTCATGAGCAGGCGCTCGGGTTCGCCGTCGCGGTCCCAGAGTTCGCGCACGCTGTTCGCGAGGGAGGCGATGTAGCCCGGATCGTCGTCGTACTGGTTCACCGTGCGCAGCTCGGGTACCCAGCGGCGTCGCGCGAAGCTGCGAGCCAGCTCGTCGATGTTCGTGGCGGTGGTCGCGGCCGCGTACTGGGGGTACAGCGGTACGTGCAGGATGCGGCGACAGTTGTCGTCGAGCAGCTCCCGCAACGCCGCGTCGATGCTGGGCTGGCCGTACCGCATGCCGACCGACACGCGCACCAGGTCGCCGTACTTCTCCTGCAGGATCGTGCGCAGCGCGTCGCGCTGTTGCCGCGCGATCACCAGCAGCGGCGATCCCTCGTCGGTCCAGATCTCCCGGTAGGCCTCGGCCACCTTCCGCGGCCGGAAGGGCAGGATGAACGAGTTCAGGATCACCGCCCACACCGGCCGAGGAACCTCGATCACGCGGGGGTCGGACAGGAACTGCCGCAGGTAGCGGCGCAGCGCGGGGACCGTCGGCTCGTCGGGCGTGCCCAGGTTGCTGAGCAGGATGCCCACGCGCTGCAGGCTCCCGTGCTCGTAGCTGGTCTGGCCCAGGAATCGGGGCATGGTGGCCTCCGGAGGGGTGCGTGTGCGGGGAAGACCGCCGGTTCCCGCCCGGGGATCAGGCCCGGTCGGTCCGATCGAGCGGCGCCGACTCCGCCGCCGGGTCCGGGGCCCGGAGTCGATGGGTTCCTGGCTCGTAGCGACCTTCGAGTTCGTCGGGCGCGCCGGGATCGGCCATGCGCACGCCGGCGACGTAACCCGCACGGGCCAACATGTGCGAGGCCACCGGAACCGTCAACGCGAGGAAGAGCACGATCACCAGCGCGAGCACGGTGATGGCGGTCTCGCCGAAGGCCACCGCCGTACCCAGCAGCACCAGGATCGCCCCGAGAGTGGCCGCCTTGCTCGTGGCCTGCATGCGCGTGTACAGGTCCGGCATCCGCACCAGACCCACGCCCGCGACCAACGTCGCGAGAGCTCCCAGCAGGATCAGTCCCGATACGAGGAAGTCGATCATCGCCGCTCCCCCCGCTCCAGATACCGCGCGAAGGCCACGGTCCCGATGAACGCGATCAGCCCGAGCACCACGGCCACGTCCAGGTACACGGTGCTCCGGAAACGGACGGCCACCACCGCGGCCACGGCCACACTGATGGTACTGATCAGGTCCAGCGCCAGCGCGCGATCGCCGAGGGCGGGGCCGCGGACCAGGCGGGCGAACGCCAGGACCAGCGAAAGGCCCAGGATGCCGAGAGCGATCTCGGTCACGAGGTCGATCACGTCGTCCCTCCTTCGATGGTGGCACCCGGCACGTCGTCGCGCAGCAGCCCGAGCACCCGGCGCTCGAAGCCCTCCTTGATCTCGCGGCGGAAGGCCTCGCGGTCGTCGACGAACATCGCATGCACGTACAGGAAGCGCCGACAGCTCGACACGTCCATGGTCAGCGTACCGGGCGTGAGCGTGATGAGGTTCGCCAACAAGGTGATCTCGGCGTCGGTCTCGGCGTCGAGGGGAACGGCCACGATCCCGGGCCGGCGCTTGTCGGCGGGGGTCACGACCTCCCAGGCCACGCGCAGGGTCGACACCACCAGCTCACGCAGGAAGAACCCGGCGAAGCCGATCAGCATGGGCAGCTTGCGGTGGTAGGAGCCACCGATGATCGGACGCAGCACCCACAGCACGCCGTAACCGAGCAGGAAGCCGAACACCAGGTGTGGGGTGTCGACTTCGCCCACCAGCGCGGCCCACACCGCGGCGAAGACCACGTTCAGCAGGAAGGCGTTCACCGGCCCACCTCCGACGAAGCGGCCACCGTACCGTCCGGCAGCACGGCCTCGAGCGTGGCCGCCGGATCCAGCAACTGCGCCGCCGCCTGCTCGGCGAGCTCGTACAGGGGCGCCGGCCACAGGCCGATCGTGAGCGTGGCCACGGCCAGGATCGCCATGGGCAGACCACGCATCCACTTCTCCGGCGCACTCAGGGCCGGTGCCGGCGTCGAATCCTCGGGCAGCGCCTTCCAGAAGACCTCGTTCCAGATCTTGAGCATGCTGACCAGGGTGAGGATCCCGGCCACGGCCGCCGCCGTGACCACCACCCACGCCTCTTCGAGCGCGCCGGAGCGCAGCACCGCCAGCTTGGCCCAGAATCCCGACAACGGCGGCAGCCCGGCCAGGCTGAACGCCGGAACCAGGAACACGGCCGCCAGCCACGGCGCGCGTCGGGCCAGTCCACCCGCCTGCTTCAAGCGCTCGTCGCCGAGCATGCGCAGGACCGCGCCGCCCACCAGGTACAGGTTGGTCTTCACGAGGATGTGGTGGGCCAGGTAGAAGACCGTCGCCGCCAGACCCAACTGCCGCACTTCCGGGTCGTCGGAGGCGAGCAGGCCCACGCCCACGACCATGTAGCCGATCTGGCTGAGGATGTGGAAGCCGAGGATCCGCCGCGTGTGCGTCTGCGCCACCGCCCCGAGCACGCCGAAGACCATGGTGGCCGCGGCGACCCAGAGCATGATCTCGACGAGGGTGCTGCTCGCCGGAGCGAGGATCGTGGTCAGTCGGATGAGCGCGTACACGCCGACCTTCGTCAGCAACCCCGCGAAGATGGCCGACACCGCCGGCGACGAGGTGTGGTAGCTGGCCGGCAGCCAGAAGTAGAGCGGGAACACACCCGCCTTCACCGCGAAGGCGATCAACAGGAAGGCCCCGAGCGCGGTGACCGCCGTCGGATCCTGTGCCGC
The DNA here is from genome assembly GCA_964593155.1 of uncultured bacterium. Lineage (GTDB taxonomy): Bacteria > Krumholzibacteriota > Krumholzibacteriia > JAJRXK01 > JAJRXK01 > JAJRXK01. The sequence goes on along the minus strand of CAZQHE010000008.1, from coordinate 50,404 downwards.
GACCCCGGGCAGCTTCGCGAACAGGTCGGCCATGTTGAGTGTCCCGGCCATGGCGTAGGCCATGCCCGCGCCGATCAGGAACAGCGCCGACGAGAAGAGGTTCAGGCCGACGTACTTCACCGCACCCTCGAGCGCGTCGCGCCGGCCGCTCAGCGCCAGCAGCACGAAGCTGGCCATGAGCATGACCTCGAAGAACACGAAGAGGTTGAACAGGTCGCCCGTGAGGAAGGCACCACTCACTCCCAGCAGCAGCACCTGCATGAGCGGGAAGAAACCCACCTTCTTCTGCTGCCGGTCGACCTCGACCACGGCCGTGAGGTTCGACGTAAGGCCCAGCAGGGCGGTGAGCACGACCATGATCGCGCCGAGCATGTCGGCCGTGAGCACGATTCCGATCGGTGGCGTCCAGCTCCCGATGGGCGCGACCAGGATCCCGTGACGGGCCACCATCGCGAGCAACGCGATCGAGACCGCCAGGTGCACGCCGGACGCCGCCACCCCGATCACGGCCTGGACCCGCGGCGACCGCCAGAACACCCAGCCCAGCGTGGCCCCGATCAACGGGATCAACACCGGCAGCACGACCCAGTGACTCATGCCTCGGTCTCCCGCATCTCTTCGACGTCGCCGGTGCCGATCGCCTCCTGCGCACGCCGGATCAGCACGGCCAGGAACGACACCACGGCGAAGCCGATCACGATGGCGGTGAGCACCAGGGCCTGGGGCAGGGGATCGGCGTGGCCGGGCTCGAGCACGGAGTCGCCCACCGGCACCACCGCCGACTCGCCGCGGCTCAGCCCACCGACGGTGAACACGGACAGGTTCGCCGCATGACCCAGCAACACGATGCCGAACAGGAACTTCACCAGGCTCCGCCGGAGCATGAGGTAGACCCCGCAGGCGACGAGGACACCGACGGTGATCACGAGCATCAGCGTCATCGGTCCACCCCCTCGGCGTGGCTCTCCTCGTCGTCCTCGCCGAGCGTGAACAGGGCGAGAAGGGCCATTCCCATGACCGCCAGGTAGACCCCGACGTCGAACACCAGCACCGTGCTCACCTTGCCCAGGCCGGGAACGGGCTGCTTCAGCCACAGTCCGGTGAGCATCTCCTGACCCGCGAACATGCTCGCCACCGCTGCGATCACCAGGCACACGGCCCCACCGGCGATCAGCGAACGCGGATCCACCCGCAGCAGTCGACGCGCCTCGGGCACACCGTTGGCCAGTGCGTACAGGGCCAACGCGCTGCCGGCCAGCAGCCCGCCGATGAACCCGCCCCCCGGCTCGTTGTGGCCACGGATGAGCACGAAGAGGGAGAAGAGTCCCAGCAGACCCACGAGGAATCGGGTGGCGGTGCGGAGGATCAACGAGTCCATGCTCATGCCCTCCCTGTCGATCGTCCCGACCGGACCAGCGCGTACACGCCCAGCCCGGCGCAGGCCACCACGATGACCTCGCCGAGGGTGTCGAGAGCGCGGAAGTCGACCAGGATCACGTTCACCACGTTGCGCCCGAAGGCCTCGACCACACTCAGCGCCACGTGCTGGTCACTGACCGTCGGACCGTCGGGCACCGACACCGCCGCCAGCAACGAGACCGTGACCACCGCGCCCATTCCGGCCGCCACGAGTGCGTCGCGCAGACGCGTCCACGGTCGACTGCGCTGCACGAAGGGCGCCATACGGTAGAACACCAGCACGAACAGGACGACGGTCAGTGTCTCCACCATGATCTGGGTGATGGCCAGATCGGGGGCGCCGAAGAACAGGAACACCAACGCCACGCCGGCCCCGGACACGCCGACGGCGGCGACACCGGCCAGGCGTGAGCGCGTCGTGCAGGCGTGCAGCGCTCCGCCCACGATCATCAGCAGCACGAACCACTCGTGGAGCTCGGGCGCCGCGAAGGGTACCGACAGGTTCGGCAGACCGCCGCGGAGCAACACCGTGGCCAGCACCGCCAGCGACACGACGACGGTCAGCAGCACGTAGCGCCGCAACGAGCCGGTGTGCAGCACGCGCGTGAGAACGCCCGCGCCGGCGTACAGTGCCAGCAACCAACGCTCGAAGGTGCGTCCGGCGAACAAGGGAGTCTCGGGCATGGGCCCGGTCGCCCGCGCCAGACCGCCGCGGCGCCGCGAGAACACGGCGGCACCGGCCAGCAGGGTGGCGACACTCAGGGCGAGCACGGTGAGCGCGGTGGGATCGACTCCGTGCCACAGCTTCAGTTCCATGGCCACCGGCTTCGCCAGGATCGACGCAGCCATCGCCGAACCGAGGCCGCGGTCGAAGTAGTCGGGCACCAGCCCGATGAAGATTCCCGCCGAGGCCAGGACCAGCGGCCCCACACGCATGGACCAGGCGACCTCGTGTGCCTTCTCCAGACCTTCGCGCAGTCGGCCCCAGAACGGCCTCGCACCCACCAGCAGCGCCGCGGCCACCAGGGCCACGTTGGCCAGGACCGCCACCAGCACCAGCAGGGCGGTGATGCCGTCGAGGTCCACCTTGGCCTTGTACAGGAGTTCCTTGCCCACGAAGCCGAACATGGGAGGCGCACCGGCCTTGCTCAACGCGGCCACGGCCCCGGCCGCGGCCGTCCACGGCAACAGACGTCGCAGCCCACCGAGCCGCGCCAGATCGCGGGTCCCCGCCCCGTGGTCCACGTTCCCGGCGACCATGAACAGCGCCGCCTTGTACAGGGCGTGGGCCACCAGGAACACCACGGCGGCCTCGATGGCCTTCTTCGTGCCCAGCCCCAGCAACATGGTCAACACGCCCAGGACGGCGACCGTCGACCAGGCCAGGACCTTCTTCAGGTCGCGTTGACGCACCGCCACCACCGCGGCGTAGAACATGGTCGCCATGCCGACCGCGGTGACGACCCAGATCCACGCCGTGGTCCCACCCATGACGGGATGCAGTCGCGCCAACAGGAACACACCTGCCTTGACCATGGTCGCCGAGTGCAGCAGGGCACTCACCGGCGTGGGGGCCGCCATGGCCGCGGGCAGCCAGAAGTGGAAGGGGACCTGCGCCGACTTCGTGAAGGCGCCGAGCAGGATCAGCGTGAGCGTGGCGGGGTAGAGTGCGTGGTCGCGCGGATCGATCGTCAGCAGCGAGGACACCCGCCACGCCTCACCGGCGGCCAGACCCGCGTCCATGCCGATGCGCGCCAGCAGGATCAGACCCACCAGCAGGGCGATGCCGCCGGCACCGGTCACCAGCAATGCCTGCCGCGCGGCCGAGCGCGACGACTCGCTCTCGTTCTTCACGCCGATCAGCAGGTACGACGTGATCGAGGTCAGTTCCCAGAACACGAAGAGCGTGATCAGGTCGTCGCTGAGCACCAGACCGAGCATCGCGGCCAGGAAGGCCGTCAGAAGCGCGAGCACCCGGGCGCGCATCGCGCTGCCGTGCAGGTAGCCGTCTCCGTACAGCAGCACCAGCGCGCCGATGCCCGCGACGAGCAACACGAAGGTGGCGGCCAACCCGTCCTGTCGCAGGGCGAGGTGCACACCGAGGTCGCCCAGCCAGGGCACGACCTCCACGGCCGGGTCCCGGAATCCCTGCTGCAGGATCAGCGCCCCGGCCGCGCCCACCACGAGCGCCAGGATCCACCCCGTCGCCCGACCGGCCACGCGGACCAGGGCGGGCACGGCGAGCGAGCCGACGAGCAACGCCAGAACGGTGGGAAGCATGATGGGCATGGACGGGACCGGACCTCGACTCGAAGCGGACGGGGGTGCGTTCGGGCAGGACTCAGAAAAGGAACGAACGGTCACTTGCGCAATCCGATTCCTGAATACATTTTCCTGTTAATCAGCCCCCCCGTACCCCCGACCGCGGAAACGGGGAGCCCTCCGATGGACGTGCGATCGATGCATGGTCACGGTCACTCGTGGACGTTCCTGAGCAACCACTGCCACGTGCTCCTGTGTCTCGCGCAGGAACCGGACATCCGGATCCGCGAAGTCGCCGAGCGCGTCGGGATCACCGAACGTGCGGTGCAACGAATCGTGGGTGAACTCGAGGGAGCGGGAATCATCGACCGTGAACGCGACGGCCGTCGCAACCACTACGTGATCCACGGCGAGATCTCGTTGCGGCATCCGCTCGAGGCCCATCACACCGTGGGCGAACTCATCGCCCTGCTGAGCGACCGTCGGTCGCGCGGCCAGGCGCGCAAGGGCTGAACCGGCATGGGCGATCGATCCTTCGGCGTCGCGGTGGTCCAGAGCGCTCCGGTCTTCCTGAACCTCGCAGCGACCGTCGACCGCGCCGTGGAACGAATCGAGACCGCAGCCCGCGGCGGGGCGTCGCTGATCGCCTTCGGTGAGACGTGGCTGACCGGGTATCCGGCGTGGATCGACAGTGCACCCGGCGCGGCCCTGTGGGACAGCGCCCCGGCCCGCGCGCTCTACCGGCGACTGTTCGAACAGTCGCCGACGATCGACGGCCCGGAGATCGCACGTCTGCACGAGGCCGCCCACGCGCAAGACTGCGACGTGATCGTCGGCCTGCACGAGCGCCGCGGCAACACGCTCTACAACACGATCGCGTCGCTCTCACGCGACGGACGGACCCGCGCGCTCCGACGCAAGCTGGTGCCCACCTACACCGAGCGCATGATCTGGGGTCGCGGTGACGCGAGCACCCTCGACGTGCTCGCGACTCCGCACGGCAACGTCGGGGCCATGATCTGCTGGGAGCACTGGATGCCCGCTCTACGGCAGGTCATGCACGCCGCGGGCGAGGTCGTGCACGTGGCCCAGTGGCCCAGCGGCCACGACCTGCATCAGCTCGCGAGCCGCCAGTACGCCTTCGAGGGCGGTTGTTTCGTGCTGTGCTGCGGTACCCCGCTGAGCCGCGGCGGCATGATCGAAGGGTATCGCTCCCTCGGCGCCGACGAGGGACTGGAACTGCTCGAGGCCCTTCCCGGCGACGACGACACGCTCTTGCTCGACGGCCGCTCGTCGATCGTCGCGCCCGACACGAGCTACCTGGTCGAGCCGGTCGTGGGCCGCGACGAGATCGTGTTCGCCGAGATCGACCCCGCTCGCTGCGACGAGTCGAGGCTGAAACTCGACGTCGACGGTCACTACAGCCGCCCCGACCTCTTCACCCTGAGCGTCGACCGCCGCCCGCAGGAGAACGTCCGCGACGATTCCTGACCCGCGTCGCGGCCGGCCGGGGCGTGTGTTAGCCTGTCGCGCATGAGCGAACGCCGACTCCCCTCCGAACCCCTGCGCATGGTCTACGCCGAGCCCGACGGGTCGATCCTCGATCACCCGTCGTTGCTCATGGCGGCCAGCGGTGGGGGCGACCCCCGTCCCCCGCGCGAGGACGAGATCGTCGAGCTGCCGCGGGGTAGCGACCTCTTCCTGCTGCCCGACCGCGCTCCGGTGGGCCTCGATCCCGACACCGGCGAGCCGATCGTGTTCGAGGACGAGGGCTGCAACGCCGTCGCCGGCTTCCTCGCGCCGGCCTGGACATTGTTCCTGCACCCGGCCTACCACACGCGCGACGACGCCCCCACCCTGCCCCTCTTCGCCTACGGCGCCGTGGGCTTCGCCGACGACCGCTTCTGGGCCACGGGGGTCCGCGTGGACGACGACACGCGGCAGGATCCGTGGCGGTTCGACACGGAGCGTCTGCACAAGCAGGTCGCCCGGCGGGTCGAGGTCGACGGCGAGAACGCCGTCGTACGTCAGCTCGAGCGATGCGCGCTGGAGTACAACTGCCGTGCGGCGCAGAACTTCTTCATCGGCCGGCACGAGGCGCCGCTGCCCACCAGTGTCACCTGCAACTCGCGGTGCGTCGGCTGCATCTCGCTGCAACCCGACGGCAGCTTCAAGGCCAGCCACGAACGCGTGAAGCGCCCGCCGCGGGCCGACGAGATCGCCGCCGTCGCACTGTCGCACCTCGAGAAGGTTTCCGACGGCGTGGTCAGCTTCGGGCAGGGCTGCGAGGGCGAGCCCCTGCTGGCCCGCGATCTCCTGCCACAGTCGATCCGGGCCATCCGCACCGAGACCGACCGCGGGACCATCAACGTGAACACCAACGGCAGCCTGCCCGACGTGGTCGAGGCCATGTGCCGCGAGGGTCTCGACGCGATCCGGGTCAGCCTGAACAGCCCGCGGCTGTCGATCTACGATCCGTACTACCGCCCGGCGAACTATCACTTCGACGACGTGGTCGAGACCCTGCAGATCATGCGTCGGTACGACTGCTTCCGTTCGATCAACTATCTGGTCTTCCCCGGTGTGACCGACACCGAGGAGGAGTTCGAGGCCATGGTCGATTTCGTCGACCACTGCGACCTCGATCTGATCCAGATGCGCAACCTGAACATCGATCCCGAGCTGTACCGTCGGATCCTGCCCGAGGGCAGTGTCGGCGAGGGCTTCGGCCTGGGCGTGTTCATGGATCGCCTACGCGAACGCTTCCCGCACCTCCACTTCGGATACTTCAACCCGAACAAGGAGACCTACCGGCGCTGGCGCAGCGAACGCGTGCAGACCACGCGCTGACGTTCGCACCCGCTGTCCGACGGTCGGTGTCCGACGGAGTCCCGCATGAACTTCCCCTCGCCCTTCTTCCGCTGGCGTCCGCACCCGTGGCACGGTCTCGACGTGGGCTCGAACCCGCCGCACGTGGTGCACGCCTACATCGAGCTCACGCCCTTCGACCTGGTGAAGTACGAACTCGACAAGAAGACGGGCTACCTGCGCGTGGACCGGCCGCAGCGCACGTCGTCGCAACCGCCCGCCCTGTACGGACTGGTGCCGCGCACCTACTGCGGCGAGCGCGTGCGCTCGTTGTCGCCGAAGTCGGTGAAGGGCGACGGCGATCCGCTCGACATCTGCGTGATCAGCGAGCGGCCGATCGAGCGCTCCGAGGTGATCCTCGACGCGCGCGTGGTCGGGGGGCTGCAGATGATCGACGGGGGCGAGGCCGATGACAAGATCGTGGCCGTCCTGGCCAACGACAATCTGTGGGGCGCGGTGACCAGTGTCCGCGAGCTACCCGAGGTGCTCGTCGAGCGCCTGCACCACTTCTTCAGCACCTACAAGCTCGTCCCGAACGCCGAGCCCCACGTGTCGATCGAGGACGTCTACGACGCCGACCACGCGGCGAAGGTCATCGAGGCGTCGATGGAGGACTACGACGAGATGTTCGGGCAGTGAGCCGCTGCGCCGTCCCCGCGTGAACTCCCCCGGAAGAGGTCCCCTCGCATGGTCGCGTGCGACACGCTGAACCGACACCGTGACGACTTCGAGGCCGCACGCGAACGCGTGCACCGGTTGCTCGAAGCTCTCGATCCCGCGGTGGCGAATCGTCAGCCCCGACCAGGGAGCTGGTCACCGCTGCAGGCACTCGAACACCTCAACGCCACCGCGGCCGTGTACCAACCCCGCATGGAGCGCGCGATCGAGGAGGCCCCGGCGGGCGGACCGCCCTACGAGGGCGGCACGCTGACGGGACGCCTGTTCCTGCGGTCCCTCGATCCCACGAACCCACCGAAGCGCTTCCGGGCCCCGAAGATCTTCCGGCCCTCGACGACCTCCCTGACCGCCACGCGGGTGCTCGACGACTTCGACCGTCAGCACGAGGCGTGGATCCGGCTGATCGCGAGCGCCGACGGACGCGACCTGGGCCGACCGCGGGTTCGTCTACCCCTTCCTCTGCCCGTGCACATGTCGCTGGCCCAGACCTTCCAGCTGCACGCCTGGCACGTGCCGCGCCACGTCGCCCAGGCCGAGCGCGCGGCCGCGGTCGTGCGGGCGGGTGCCGCCTGAGCCATGGACACCACGCTCACCCCCTTCGACTTCTTCCTGGCGCTGGTGCTGATCGTCGGGTTGCCCCTGTGGTCCACGCGCAGCTGGCGTCGCCTGCACCGAGCGATCCGCGAGGAGGATCCACGCGCGCGCCTCACCGCCTACCGACGCGTCGTGGTCGTGCAATGGTCGCTGGTGGTCCTGCTCGCCGGACACTGGCTCCTGCAGGGACACGCGTTCACGGCGCTACGCCTCGACCTGCCGCTCGACCTGCGTCTGCTCGGCGCCTTCCTCGTGGCCGGCGCACTCGGAATGCTGGTGTACGGGCAGTCGAGCACCGCTCTCGCCGATGCCGAGACCCGGCGCGAGGCCCGTGCCCAGATCACCGATCTTCGGCCCATGCTGCCGCACACCCCGGGCGAGTACGCTTGGTTCCGACCGGTGGCCTGGACGGCGGGGATCTGCGAGGAGATCCTGTATCGTGGCTACCTGCCCTGGTTGTTCGGACTCTATACCGACGACCTGACCGCCTTCGGGCTGGCCACGCTGATCTTCGGCGTGGGCCACGCCTACCAGGGCCCCGGTGGCATCGTGAAGACCACGATCGTCGGTGCGGTGATGAGCCTCCTGACCTGGGCGAGCGGATCCCTGGTGCCGGCGATCGCCCTGCACGTGGCCATCGACGCGATCAACGGTCGCATGGCCTACCTGTTGATCCGGTCGGAGTCGGAGGACACACCACCCGCTGCCTTCGAGCCCGGTTTCGACGACGACGAAGAAGACTGAGACCGGACACACGAACGGGGACACCGCTGGGCGCCCCCGTTCTCGTACGATCGGAAGAGGTTGTCCGCTCAGTCGCGGTAGCGCGCCTTCACCGTGCCCCAGCTGCTGTCGTCGGTGTCGACCGGGCCCCCACAGGAGCCTTCGCCGTCCTCCCAGACCGAGGCCAGCGTCTGCATCGACGGGCTGTCGGTGGTGAGCTCGAGCGTGCGGTTGAGGAAGGGATCACCGCCGATCGTCTCCCAATCGGTGCAGTCGTCGATCTGGAACTTGTACTGGATGTCCAGCGGCACGCCGGTTCCGGCGGGGAAGGTCACGCAGGTCTGCCACACGTCCACGCCGACCTGCTCGAGCACCAGGCCCGTTTCCCAGGAACCGAGGGCGGCGATGTTGCCGATCACGCAGCTGTCGCCGGTGTAGGGAACGCCGTCGAGACAGACCTGGAAGCAGACCGTCTTGTCCTCGGTCGTGCTGCCGGAAAGACCGCACCCGATGGGCGTGAAGCGGTTGAAGCTCTCCGGCACCTGCTCGACCGTCGCGGTGCCGTCGGTGGGCAGGGTGATGGAACGATTCGGGTCGTTCTCCCAGTCGACACAGCCGTCCCGACGGTACTTGTACTCGACGGTGGCGTCGGTTCCGGCCGGGAAGGTGATGTCGACGGTGTAGAGGTCTCCGTCGACGTTGGTCATGACGACGCCGGATCCCCAGTCGTCGAGGACCTCGGTGCCGCCGGTGATGCACACGTCTCCCGTGCTGCCACCGGCGCCCTCGAGGCACACGGTGAAGGTCACGGTGACGTCGTTGGGAATGGTGTCCTGCGCCGATGCGGGGGTCAGCGCCAGGGCGCCGAGCACGGTCGCGGTCACAGCCGAGAGCAAGAGTCGCATCGGCCGACCTCCTTGGAAGGGATGATGAGACGAGTCGTGAGGTGGCCGGGGTGGCCCTTCGAGTCTAGATCCGCGCGGCGCGGCGGTCAACGCAACGCCAGACCCGAATCCGGATCGAAGACGTGAGCCCGCTCGAGGTCCATGCGCAGGGCGACCTCCTGGTCGACCTCGACGCGGTGGTCCGGACGCACGCGGGCGACGCTGTTGACCTCCTGGGTGTGCCAGTAGACGAGCGTCTCGCTGCCGAGGGGTTCGACGACCTCGAGCCGGACCTCGGAGGCCGCGGTCGGCCGCCCGTTCGATTCGCCGCCCACGGCGAAGTCCTCGGGCCGGATGCCCAGGACCACCTCGCGGCCCTTCACGGCCTCGAAGCGCTCGGGATACCCGCCGGTCACCTTCCACACCCCGTCGCCCACGTGCAGGCCCTCGTCGGCGACCTCTGCGCGCCAGAAGTTCATGGGAGGACTCCCCATGAACCCGGCCACGAAGCGGTTGGCGGGCCGGTCGTACAGGGCGAGCGGCGCGTCGATCTGTTGCACCTCGCCCGCGTCGAGCACGACGATCCGGTCGCCCATGGTCATGGCCTCGGTCTGGTCGTGCGTCACGTAGATCATCGTGGCCTTCAGGTTCTTGTGCAGGCGGCTGATCTCGGTGCGCATCTCCACGCGCATCTTCGCGTCGAGGTTCGACAGGGGCTCGTCGAAGAGGAAGACCTTCGGCCGGCGCACGATCGCGCGCCCCACGGCCACGCGCTGGCGCTGTCCGCCGCTGAGCTGCGCCGGCCGGCGATCGAGCAGGTGCTCCACGCCGAGCAGTTCGGCGGCCTCTTCCACGCGGACCTTCACCTCGTCGGACGGCATCTTCCGGATGCGCAGGCTCATGGCCATGTTGTCGAACACGTCCATGTGCGGGTACAGGGCATAGTTCTGGAAGACCATGGCGATGTCGCGCTCGCGGGGCGCGACGTCGTTCATCCGGACGCCGTCGATCTCCAGGGTGCCGCCGGTGATGTCCTCGAGACCGGCGATCATGCGCAGCAGGGTGGACTTGCCACATCCGGACGGGCCGACCAGCACGAGGAACTCCTCGTCGGCCACGGTGAACGACGCTTCTTTGACGGCTTCGAAGCCGTTGGGGTAGACCTTGTGGATGTCGGTCAGGTTGACTTCGGCCATGGCGCTCGCAATCCACGGACGGGGTGGTTCGACGGACGGTGCGCGAGTCTAGACCATGGCCCTCGGATCTGACCACCGGATCTCGTTGCGAGCCGTCCCGTGCGGCCCCTAGACTCGGGGCGCTCTCGCCACCCCCCACCGCCGAGGCCCTTGGTGCGCCCGTCGTCGCTGCTCGTCCTCTGCTCCTTCTGGCTCATGTCCGACGCTTCCGAAGCCCAGACCACCGACTGGACGATCGAGGTCCGTCAGCCCAGCCGCGAGGTGGTCTTCAGCGACCTGCGTACCACGCACTGGGCCGGCGACACGGGGCTCCGTGACCAACGTGCCTATCACGGCCTGTACACGGCCATGCACGAGAGTCTGGACGACTACGTCGTGGCTCTCGACGGCCGTGTCCTCGAGCCGAGCGATGCCACCCGCGTGCTGGTCACGCCGTGGTCCATGGTCCGCGAGTACCCGAACGGGGTGCGCGAGACGGTCTTCCTGGCGCTCGGCGAGAAGGCCCTGTTCGTGCGGATCGCAGCCGGCGAGTCGTCGCCGCGCGCGTGGGAAGTACGCCCGCGTGTCGACCTGCGCTGGATCTGGCGGCCGGAGCGCGGTCGCTACGAGGTCACCGACCACACCGACGCCGCCGTCGTCTGCGTCGAGGTGAGCCGCCGCGACCGTGATCCCGGACCCGGGGCGCCCGACCGGCTGCTGATCGGCGTGGCCGCGCCGGGTCACTTCGACGAGAAGGTGACGCCGCGGCCCACCGTCCACCCGCGCGACGCCGCGCGCCGGGCGATGAGCGAGACCACGCCCGTGGAGATCGGGACGATCGGTGGCCCGTGGGAGACTGGCCGACGCCACCTCGACCTGGTCTTCGTGCCCGGACGCGGGGACTTCGAAGACACGACCGAAACGACGCGGGACCTCCTCGACCGCCGTGACGAACTCCTCGCCGCCCGCGAGGCCCACTTCCGGGCGATGGAGAGCGGGGCCCTGCGCACCGGCGACGCCCGGATCGACAGGGCCTACCTGTGGGCCCGGGCGAGCATGGACCAGATGATCATGCACACGCGCGGAGCGGGGATCTACGCGGGCTTCCACTGGTTCACGAACTTCTGGGGTCGCGACACCTTCATCTGCATCCCCGGCGCCACCCTGGTGACCGGCCGTCTCGACGCCGCTCGGGAGATCCTGCGCAGCTTCCTCGACTTCCAACTCCTCGACCGAGGCGACCCGCGCGAGGGGCGACTTCCGAACATCGTGCAGCCGGGGCAGGTGCAGTACGCCGGAGTCGACGGCACCTGGTGGTACGCGCGCGCCGCCCACCGCTACGTGAAGGCCCGGCGCGCCGCGGGCACTCCCGATCGCGGTTTCGAGGCAGAATTCGACGCCGCCCTGCGTGCGATGATCGACGGCGCCGAGCGCCACGCCGTGGACCGCCACGGGTTGCTGCGCCACGGCGACGGCGAGACCTGGATGGACGCCGGCGGCGATGCGAATCCCCGATCTCCCCGTGGTGATCGCGCGGTCGAGGTGCAGGCGCTGTACTACAACGGACTGCGCGTGGCGGCGTGGCTGGCGCGCGAGCGCGGCCACCCCGAGCGCGCCGACCGCTACGACCGGCTCGCCGACCGCACCGGCGCTTCGTTCGCGCGGCTGTTCTGGATCGCCGACGAGAACCGCCTGGCCGATCATCTCGACCCCGACGGCACCCCGGACCGACAGGTGCGTCCGAACACGATCCTGGCCCTGACCGCGGTCGAGCCGGAGTGGCCGCCCCTGCTGGACACCGACCGCGTGCGGGCCGAGGTGGACCACGCCTACGAACACCTGGTCCTGCCCTGGGGCGTGACCAGTCTCGATCCCCGTGACCCCGGCTTCCTCGGCAAGCACCTCGACTTGGAGAACCATCACTACGACGACGCGTATCACAACGGCGACGTCTGGATGTGGCTGAGCGGGCCCATGATCACCGCCCTGTGCCGGGTGGGCCGGGTGGGCGACGCGCGGGCCATGCTCGACGTGCTCGTCGACGAGACCCTCGACCACGGTGCGGTGGGCGCGATCCGCGAGGTCCGCGACGGGGCGGACACCGGCGAGCGCGAGGAGTTCGGCGGGGCCACCTTCCAGGCATGGTCGATGGCCGAGATGCTGCGCGCCATGCACGAGGACCTGGCACCGGCCCTCGGCTGGACCCGGCAGGAGTAGCGGCCGGACGGTCCGAGACACTAGAGTCTGCGGACGGTTCGACGCGCCGTCCGCTCGATCCGCACCCCATTCGGGAGATCCCCCTCGAGACAGGAGAGCCGCGATGCCGACAGCGACGCTTCGCGCACGACTTCCCCACATCCTGGCCGTCGTGGCGGCGCTGGTGCTGCTGAGTCCCGCACCCGCGCAGGCCGAACCGGTCACGTTCACGGTCGAGGCCCCGGGCGCGGGCAGCGTGTACCTGGCCGGCGAGTTCAACGGCTGGGATCCCACCGCGCGGGCCATGACCGATCCCGACGGCGACGGGGTCTTCGAGGTCACCCTCGACCTCGACCCCGGCACCTACGCCTACAAGTTCGTCATCGACGGCAACTGGATGACCGACGAGTCGGCCGATTCCTTCGTCGACGACGGCTTCGGCGGACAGAACAGCGTGGTCGAGGTGACCGGGGCCCCGGCGTCCACCCCCTCGGGCGGCGCCGAGGCCGCGGCCGGGGGCGCGACCTTCAGCCTGGAGGCCCCCGACGCCGACGAGGTCCACGTCGCCGGCGAGTTCAACGACTGGAACCCGACCGCCGACGCCCTGACCGATCCCGACGGCGACGGGGTCTTCGAGACCACGCTCGACCTGGCCCCGGGGTCCTACGCCTACAAGTTCGTGGTCGACGGCACCTGGCAGGAGGACCCGAACGCCACCGAGTCGGTGGACGACGGCTTCGGCGGACAGAACAGCGTGGTCGAGGTGACCGCGGACGGCGGTGGTTCGGCGACGCCGCAGTCCACGCCCGCCGCGGGCGAGGGCGAGCGTCTGGTGCGCTTCGTCGCCGAGGCGCCGGGCGCACAGCAGGTCTTCCTGTCCGGCGACTTCAACGGCTGGGACCCGCAGGGGCGTCGCATGACCGATCCCGACGGCGACGGCACCTTCGAGACCGTCCTGCCGCTCGAAGTCGGCCGCGAGTACCTCTACAAGTTCGTCATCGACGGCACCTGGACCACCGACGAGTCGGCGACCGCCTTCGCCGACGACGGCTTCGGCGGACAGAACAGCATCGTCGCCGTGAAGGCCGGCGAGGGGATCCAGGACGCCGGGGCCGAGGGCTCGATGACCGAGCCGATCGAGACCGGTGCGGCCACCCCCGCGACCGGCGGCGAGGCCACCGAGGGTCTGCGCAGCGTGAACTTCGAGTTCCAGCCCATGATCAGCGGCGTCGACGAGATCATGCTGGCCGGCACCTTCAACGACTGGAACGTGGGTGCGACGCCCATGACCGACCCCGACGGCAACGGGATCTACGAGGCCACCCTGCTGCTCGCCCCGGGCTCGTACCAGTACAAGTACGTGGTCGACGGCAACTGGGTCACCGACGAGCAGGCCGACGACTTCGCCGACGACGGCTTCGGCGGCCGCAACAGCATCATCCACGTCGACGACCGCTATGCGACCATCGAGGTCGAGGTCGGCGACGGCGAGTTCTACCTCGAGGGCCTCGACGTCACCGTCGACTACGGCACCGTGAACGAGGTCGAGCCCGGCGAGGTGATCTTCCGTACGCGCGCCTATCTGGGCGACGTCGAACGCGTGGAGCTGCTCGTGCGCGAGCCGGGCGAGGACACGGTCCGTCACCCGATGACGCTGGCCGTGAAGGATCCCGTGTTCGCCACCTACGAGACCACGATCTCGCTCGACGAGCCGGCCGAGGGCTGCCACTTCACCTTCGCCTACCACGACGGCGGCGAGACGCGTTACGCGCTGGCCGGTGGCGGCTTCGCCGACGAGGTCCCCGTCGACGGCGCCTGGCCGCTGTACGACCACGAGGTACTCCCGCCCTTCCGGATCCCGTCGTGGGCGCAGCGCGCGGTCTACTACCAGATCTTCCCCGAGCGCTTCCGCAACGGCAGCGAGGCCAACGATCCGGACTTCAGCGAGCCCTACTACGAGGGCCGCACCGAACTGCCACCGAGCGGCAAGACCAACGGCGAGTACTTCCACTTCGTCGAGGACTGGAACGACGTCGCGGGCCTGGCCCGCAGCCCCTACCGGACCGACGGCAAGCCCGACTACTATTCGTTCTACGGTGGCGACATCGTGGGCGTGCACGAGAAGCTCGACCACCTCGCCGAGCTCGGCGTGACCGTGATCTACTTCAACCCGGTCACCGACGCGCGCAGCAACCACCGCTACGATCCCTGCGACTACAACGCCCTCGATCCGCACCTGGCCACGGAAGAAGAGTTCCGGGCCTTCACCGCCGACGCGCTGGACAAGGGCATCCGAGTGATCGTCGACATGGCCTACAACCACACCGGCGACTGCCACTTCGCATTCCAGGACGTGGTCGAGAACGGGAGGCAGAGCGAGTACTGGGACTGGTACGAGTTCAAGCGGGAGATGCCGACCTGGCCGCTGCCTCCCGGTGAGGAAGCCATCGACTACTACGACTGCTGGTGGGGCTTCGGCCTGCACCCGAACCTGAACTTCGACCTCGCGCGGCCCAACCCCCAGGAGATGAGCGCGTCCAGCATCGACGAGGCGCAGGTGAACTGGCCCGTCGTCAACCACCTGCTCGACTCCGTCGACTACTGGATGGGCGATCTCGGCGTGAGCGGCTTCCGCCTGGACGTGCCGAACGAGGTGCCGTTCTGGTTCTGGGAGCTGTTCCGCGAGCGCTGCCGCGAGGTCAAGCCCGAGCACGTGCTGATCGGTGAGATCTGGGGCGACGCGGGCAACTGGATCCATCCCGACGTCTTCGACGCGGTGATGAACTACAAGTACTTCAAGGACCCAGTGGTGAAGTGGATCGGCCAGGAGCAGGGCAACGCGGCGGTGTTCGACCGCGAGCTCGCACCGGGCCGCACGCGCTATCCGCTGCAGGCCGTGCGCTCGCAGATGAACCTGATCGACAGCCACGACACCGCACGCTTCCTGCGCATATCGGGCGGCGACCCGCGCCGTCTGCAGCTGGCCGCGACCTTCGCCATGACCTATGTCGGCTCGCCGCACATCTACTACGGCAACGAGGTCGCTCTCGACGGCGGTCGTGATCCCGACTGCCGACGGACCTTCCCGTGGGACCAGATCGACGCCCCGGCCCGCGCATCGACGCTCGAGCACTTCCGTACGGTCACCAACCTGCGGCACGAGTACGCCGACGCGCTCAAGCTGGGTGACTTCCGGACGGTCCACGCGCAGGGCGACGTCTACGCCTATCTGCGCGAGCACGGCGACCAGCGGGTGCTGGTGGCCCTGAACAACGGCTCGACGGGAACCAGCGTCACGCTGCCCGTGGGCGACGTCGGCGTGGCCGACGGAACGGGCATGCGACAGGTCCTCGGGGAGGGTTCCGAGCCGTCCGTGGAGCGCGGCGCGATACAGGTCGACCTTCCGGCCATCGGCGCGGCGATCTGGATCCTCGATTCGACAACCGCTGGACGCTGACGCCCACGATCCGGTCCATCACGAAATCATAGCTGCCCCGGTCGAGGACTCGACCGGGGCAGCTTGACGATCGTGAAACGGCGAGGATACGGTCTTCTACTGCCACCTCTCGGAGTCTCTCCGGGAAGTCCCCCCCTGCCCGACACGAACCGAGACATGATGATCGATCGCGCATGCGTTCAAAGGGCCGTCGTCACGATGGCCGTCCTGTTCATGGCGTCCGGTGTCCAGGCGACGACCTACAACTCACCCACCGTGGACGGTCTGCCACCGGCACCCGCCGCCGAGGGCGCGCTGGTCGCCGAACGGGACTCGACCTGGGCCGCGGACGAGATCCTCGTCGAGGAACCGCTCGGCGACAGCGCCTGGGGTCCGAACAACGACCTGCAGGGCGTCTGGGTCACCTGGGACGAAGAGGGGATCCATTTCTCCGTCCAGGGCGCGCTGTGGGACACGCCGAGCGGCGTCGGGGCCAACAGTGTGAACCTCTACCTGGACGTCGACTACGGCCAGGGCACCGGATACGGCGACCTGGCCACGCTCGACTCGGAGGCGCTCGACGCCGTCACCCGCAACTTCTGGCGACCGCTCGTCGTCGAGGGCGGATTCGGCGTCGACTGGGGCTACACCACGTGGTCCGGCCGCTTCGACCTCGGCTTCCTCGACGTGTCCGACCCCGACGACCCGATCAACCTGTTCGAAGGGGTCAGCGGTCAGACCGAGGCGGTGAACGAGAGCCCCGAGGGCGTGATCGAAGCGCGCGACGTCGACGGCAACAGCGGCTACGAGCTGTTCGTGCCGTGGGAGGTCTTCTACCCCGAGGCCGGCCCCGGGCGCGTGCCCTCGGGAACCCAGATCGCGCTCGTGGTCGCGCAGGTCGGCGGCGGCGACAGCCTGTCGCCCGAGTCGATCCCCGACGGCGCCGACGACCGCCTGATCGAACGTCCCGTGGTGTTCACCGTCGACGGCGACGGCGACGGAATCCCCGATCAGGACTGGCCGCCCAACGGCACCATCGCCGGAAACGTCACCTTGGCCGACGCGGCCGACACCACCACGGTGATCGAGGTCGTGGCCCGCCCGGTGGGCGAGGACGTGATCGTCGGCCGGGCCGAGACACCCCCGGGCGGCGGCGAGTACGTGATCGACCGTCTGCAGCCGGGCGACTACGAGGTCGAGGTCAACGCCCTGGACTTCTGCGCCCCGCCGCGGACGGTGACCGTGATCGAGGACGAGATCGCGACCGCCGACTTCACCGTGGACGAGGCCGAGAGCGGCATCGCCTTCACCCTGGGCTTCGCCGACGGCCCCGAGGCCGCCGAGCAGCTGTCGGACGTCCAGCTGCGCGTCACGCGCCAGTTCGACGGCCGCGTGGTCACCGACCAGCTCCTCACGCCGGGCGACGACCTGGACTTCGAGTTCCGCCTCTGCGACGCCGACTACCGGATCGAGGCCCTCGCCGTGAACCCGGACCCGGCGATCGGCCAGCGCACCGGCTACACCAGCGTCGACCGCGTGGTGTCGGTGAGTGGGCTGTCGATCGTCGACCTGGGCTCGCTGGCCTTCCAGCTCGTCCGACCCACGCGCCTGGCCTTCGTCGACGCGCGCTCCGAGGACCGCGCTCTCGTCCAGGCGATCCGCATCCCCAAGAGCGAGCCGCTCGAGAACTCCTTCGTGCGCGGCCCGGTCGAGGTCGTGGCCGTCGACGCCGAGGGCCGCGAGGCCTGGCTGACCGACGACTTCCGCGGCGAGGTCGAGCTGCGGCTGACGTCGATCGACCCGCGCTTCCCCACCGAGGGCTCCTTCGACTTCTGGACCACGGCCGACACCTCGCAGGTCGCCACGCAGGACGACACGCCGTCGCTGGCGACGGTGGTGCCGTCCACGGTGGGTCGCACGCGGGCGCGCTTCCTCCTGTCGGGCGACACGCGTGAGATCGCGCGGCTGCGGGCGCGGCACCCGAGCGCGACGATCGAGACGGGAAACCTCGAGGTGCAGATCACCTCGCAGCTGCCCGCCGGTCTGGACCTCGCCCTGGCCAACACCTCGCTGGTGGCCGGCGACTCGACCACGGTCACCGCGGCCGTGCTCGACGTGCTCGGCGAGAACATCCGCGAGGAGGACCTCGAGGTCGGCTTCGTGGTCACGCCCGCGAACCCCGAGGCCCGCGTGGCGCCGAACCCCGCGCTCACCGATCCCCAGGGCAACGTGGGAACCCTGGGCAACGTGGTGTTCACGTCGACGGTCGCCGACACCTTCGAGGTGATCGCGACCGTGTCGAACGGCCTGCAGCTCGTCGAGAGCGACCCGGTCGAGGTGCTGGTCGCCCCGGCCGCCGCCACCCGCCTCGAACTGCGGCCGCAGATCAGCGGGTTGACCACGGTCGAGGTGCCGGTACAGGTGGTCGACCG
>CAZQHE010000008.1:5288-31727 GCA_964593155.1 uncultured bacterium | reverse complement strand
TCGACCGCTTCGGCAACGCCATCGAGATCGGCAGCGCGCGCACTGCGCAGGTGGACGTCGGCCCGGCCGAGCTCGTCGACACCGTCCCGACGACCGTCGAGCTCGCGGCCGACGGATCGGGATCGTTCACGATCGGGATCCAGCCGGACCTGCCGGGCGTGCTGCAGATCGCCGTGACCGATCCTGCGCTGGCCGAGGCGACGACCGCCGTCGACTTCGAGCTGCTGGCCGGTCTGGCGGGCATCGACGAGGCCGCGCCCGAGTCGACCGACCCCAACGCCCTGCCCGAGGTCGACCTGACCACCATGTCGGTACAGATTCGCGAGAACGCCGAGACCGGCGACGACGACTTCGTCTTCACGCTGCCGTTCTCGTCGAGCTTCGGGGGCATGCACCTCGGTCTGGCGCTCGAGGTCGACGAGACGCAGACCGGCGCGACGGCCGATCCCTTCGTCTTCCCCATCACCTTCGCCCACGAATTCCTGCCGGACTTCGCGATCACCTACAAGTACAGCGCGAACGATTACGGCGACTTCCGCCGCTGGAACGTGGGCTCGGGCGCCTGGGAGTGGTACGACTGGGCCAACGGGCAGTTCGTCGACACCTTCGCCGACGGCGCGAACATCGTGGCGCAGGAGCAGGTGTCGAAGGAGCCCGAGCAGGTGGTCTTCCGCCTGCCGGTCTCGGTGGTCGCGCCCGGCTTCCGCTCGGGTGTCGACAGCCTCCGCGCGCAGATCTACCTGATGCAGGAGGAAGACCAGAAGCGGAAACCCTACGACTCGATCCCCGAGGACCAGACGCTCGACATGATCATCGGCGACACGGTCGTGTGGAACGCCTTCGGCGATCCCGACACCGACCCGACCGCCACCGAACGTCTGGTCGCCTACCTCACCGGCACCGACGGCGCCGGCAACACCCTCCTCGACGAGTACGTCACCTTCAGCCCGCGGAAGATCGGCAACACCCTCACCGTCGAAGCGGTGGACTTCACGCCGGAGACCACGACCCAGAACGAGGAACTGCTGATCACCGTCGAGCCCGGCTTCCCGCCCGGCGAGGGGCCGGCCGATCCGATCTTCCAGGTCTTCGCCGACCTGTCGCCGCTCGGCGGCGACCGCGCCGTGCGCATGAAGGACGACGGCACCAGCGGCGACGTCACCGCCGGGGACGGCGTGTTCACCACCACGTGGACGGTCCCGGCCACGCAGTTCGCCGGACAGGTCGACATCGTGGTGCGCACGCTCGAGCTGACCAGCGCCCAGGAGGTCTTCACCAGCGGTTCGGTCGAGGTGATCGGCGATCCCGAGCTGGTGCCACTGATCAGCCTGGAGGATGCCGCGGACGACGACCACGGGCCGAACCAGCCCGACGAGGACTTCCTCTTCTACGAAGAACCCACCAACGGCGTGTTCTTCGACGGGGTCTTCGACCTGCGCAAGCTCGACGTCTTCGACCTCGGCGATCAGCTCCTGTTCCAGGTCACCCTGGGCGACATCACCGACCCGGCCGAGACCAGCGCGGCGGACTGGGGTGCCACCTACCCCAGCAACATCAACTGCCCCGAGGGCCAGCGCACCGACCTGAACCTGCAGAACGTGGTGATCCTGCTCGACACCAAGGACGGCGTGAACGTCGGATCGATCGAGATCCCCGAGAACCGCCACGCCGACATCGCACCCCAGGACGCCTGGGAGTACGCGATGGTCTTCGACGGCTGGTGGAAGGGCATGGTGCGCAGCAACGGCACGTCGAACGCCGGTGGCTGGAACATCCTGGCCGCCGACGAGCTGTTCTTCTTCTGCGCCAGCGCCACCACGAACACCATCACCGGCTTCGTGAACAAGGACGTCTTCGAGCCCGAGGAGCTCGACGAGATCCTCACGTGGGACCTGATCGTCATGCTCAGCGGCCACGACGGCGACAGCAACGAGGACAACTGGGGCGGCGTACGCTGGGTGAACGACGACGTGAGCGAGTGGCAGTTCGGCGGCGGCCGCAACGGCGAGGACGGCCGCGAGCGCGATCCGAACATCATCGACCTGATGACCCTGTCGGGTCTCACCCGCCCCGGCGCCGAGACGCGCAAGCCGGAGGGGCGCCCCCAGGAACAGCAGATGAACTATCTCACGCCCGAGGCCCGGGCCCGCTTCGCGCGCGAGGAGCGCGTGGCCGCGGTGCAGCTCGAGGCCACCGCCTTCCGCGACGAGGAGCCACCGCGCGTCGAGATCGTGGGGGCGGCCTTCGAACGGGCCGTGGTGCCGAACGCAGTGCTCGAGGACGGCCCGGTCGTCGTGCGGGCGAACATCACCGACGACTCGGGCATCGAGACCGCCCGCATGTTCTGGTGGGCGCCCGGCGAGTCGCCGGCACAGCGGCGCGAGGTGCCCATGGGCAAGCTCCGCGGTGACCTCGACCCGGCCAGCACCGAGTTCGCCGCCGACATCCCCTGGAGCGAGGTGGCCGAGGCCACCGGCAACGGCGAGCTCGAGGATCCCGACGATCTGGCGTCGGTGGTGCGCTACATCAACGTGACCATCGAGGCCACCGACATCGCGGGCAACTCGACGGTCCCCGCCGCCGACACCGAGGAGGAGCAATTCGCCGCCCCCTTCGTGGTCGAGCTGCCCGTCGACGCGGTCACCGAGATCCGCTACGAGGATCTGCTCGCGGGCGACGACGCGGTGATCACCGTCGACCTCAACGAGGGCTCGCAGTGGCAGGTGGAGCGCTCGGTCCTCGAACAGGTCCTTCCCGACTCGACCGCGCAGCTCGACCTGGTGCTGCGGACGGTTCCCGTCGAGGAGATCGACCGCGCGTTCCGCACCGCCGACAACGAGACGGTGCTCGGGCCCGACAACCGCTTCCTCGGCATCGCCCGCCGCCTCGAGCTCGAGGTGGTCGAGGGTGTGGCGCGGCGGCCGGTCCGCGAGCTACCCGAGAACAGCCAGCTCAGCATCCATTTCCCGCGCTACCTGCAGGGCGACGAGCACCCCGGAGAGCTGTCGCTCTTCCGGCTCGAGGAGATCGATCCCGAGACCGAGCGCTGGATCCTGGTGAGCGGGCACGGCGAGACCGACGGCAGCACCGTCACCATCCTCACCAAGCGCCTGGGCGCCTTCGCCGGCTTCACCGCGCCGGTCGAGATCGACCCCGAGCGCTACGTCACCGGCCTGGTCGTGACCCCGAACCCCTTCACCCCCAACGGCGACGGCCTCTACGACGAGGTCGACATCAGCTACGTGCTGCCCGAGGACACCAACTGGGCCGTGGTCGAGATCTTCGACATCCAGGGCGAGCGGGTGCGCGTGCTGCAGAAGTTCAGACCGGACGACGTGACCAACCGCACCCTGAGCCTGACGTGGGACGGCCGCGACGAGACCGGGCGGCTGGTCCCCATGGGCATCTACGTGGTCCGCGTCGAGGTCGAGAACAAGAACGAGGTCCGCGTCGAGCGGGCGACCCGAGCCGTGGCGGTCGTGCGATGACGAAGAAGATCCTGACGACGATGGCAGCAGCGGCACTGCTCCTGTTGCCGAATGCAGAACCGGCCCGCGCCCAGTTCTACGACTCCGAGGTCGGGGCGCGGGGCATGGCCCTGGGCGGCGCTTTCGTGGCCGTCGACGGCGACCCGGCGAGCCTGTTCTGGAACGCCTCGGCGATCCTCTCCGAACGCCGGATCCAGGTCTCGGGCATGCGCACCCGCCTGTTCGACGGCCTCGACGGCGTACAGGAGGACTTCGTCGGCCTGACCGCTCAGGTCACCGACGACGTGGGCATCGGTTTCGGCTGGACCCGCGTGGCCCTCGAGGACGTCTACACCGAGGACGTCCTGAACTGGTCGGCGGCCTACCGCGTGAACGACGACCTGCAGGTGGGTGCCACGCTGCTGTTCTTCGGCGCCGACGCGCCGGGCCTCGAAGCCCTGGCCGATCCGGCCTACGGCGGCAGCCAGTGGGAACCGTCCATGAGCGTGGGCGCGCTCTACCGCTGGTCGGACGTCCTGCAGTTCGGCGCCAGCTTCGAGAACCTGCTGCGTCCGAAGATGTCGCTGCTCGGCGACGAGGAGGACGTCGACCCCATCGGGGGCCGGCGACGCTTCGGCTTCGCCTACATGGTGCAGGGAATCGTCCGGATCACCGGCGAACTTCGTCACCACGACTTCCCCGACTACTACAACCGCGACTGGACCCTGCACGCGGGCGCCGAGTCCTGGTTCAACGACGTGCTGGCCCTGCGCGTGGGCATCGACGCCGGCGACCTGACCGCCGGCGCCGGACTGCGAGTCGACCGGATCCGTTTCGACGGCGGGCTGGTCACGAACGAGCGTCTGGGCAACACCTTCCGCGCCGCCGTCACCCTCGGCTACTAGCCGGATCAGGAGGAGCACCGTGATCCGATCACGCCATCGCAGCCCGCGCTCGACGCAACGCCTGTGGGGACTGGGCCTCGCGCTCGGTCTCCTGGCCGCAGCGACCGCTCCGGCGGAGGCGGCGACCGAGCTGCAGGGCTACTACGAATCGAACTTCACCGGTAGCCGGGCCGACGAGACCTGGCAGGTGGACCGGCCGCGCCACTTCTTCGAGTTGCGCCTGCTGTCGGCTCCCTGGGCCGGCACCGAGGCCTTCATCAAGACCTTCGCCGAGTCGAACCGCTTCGCGAACCGCGACGACGTCAGCCGACACGAACCACGGCTGTTCTTCGCCGAGGCCCACGTGAAGCTCCGGAGCGACCACACGGAGCTGCTGTTCACCTCGAAGCAGAACCGCTTCTGGTTCAGCCAGCCCCTGCTGCAGGTGGTCGACGGCAACAAGCTCGGCGGCTCGCGTGCCATCCGCCTGGACTTCTGGGACACCTACGGCTTCCAAGGCCTGGCCTACTACGGCGACCAGACCACCACCGACTTCGGCAACGACGCCGACGACTTCGTCGTCACGCGCATCACGCGTCCGTCGCTCGACCGGCGGCTGCAGTTCGGCGCCACCTTCGGCCGCCTGGACTTCGGCAGCTCGACGTCGGAGTACGACATGACCGCCGCCGCGGACGTCGAGCTCGCCCTGGGCGAGCTGGTGCCGGGCGTGGGCCGACTCGGCCGCACCACGCTCGTGCTCGAGGCGGGCCGAAACCTCTCGGGCGGCCTGGACGACGCCGACGATCTGAACGCGGTCGAGGGCGAGCTGCGCGACGTGCGGATCCAGAACCTCACGCTGAAGCTCAACGGCTGGTACCGCGAACGCAACGCCTTCACCGGACGCCTGAGTTCGCGCGGGGGCTTCGACGACCGCAAGGGGACCTTCCTCGAGGCCTACTACCGTCTGCCGCGCAAGCAACTCGACCTGCGCTACACCTATCTGTACGAGCGTGGGATCAAGGAGCGCTTCTTCGGCGACGACGGTAACGACTTGTTCTCCCAGGACGCGCACGCCCTGGAGCTCTACGCCGAGCTCAAGGGCGGTTTCTCGGCCTGGGTCAAGTACCGACACGACGAGAACAACGCGCGGACCGAGTTCCAGGACCGCGACGACATCGTGTTCGAGCTGCAGGGGCAGAACAAGCTGATCTCGGTGCGGCCCCAGGTGCGATTCCGCGACGTGGGGCTGCCCTTCGGCGTGCAGGGCTACGGCATGGAGATCAACTTCAACGCCACCGACAACTGGAAGTTCTTCTCGCGCTTCCTGAACGCCGAAGAGAACACCGAATCGCGTCGGACGATCTTCGTGTCGGCGCAGTACCGCGGATTCCAGGACGCCGAATTCTTCGTCGAGTACGGAGACGGGGGTCGCAGCGACCGCCTCACCGAGAACGACGGCTTCATCAGCGAGGGGCCGTCCGCCGTCGACCAGGATTCCGAACGCCGGGTCCAGATCATCTTCAAGTACTGGTTCTAGTCGTGGAGGCTCTCTCGATGCGTACGCTTCCGATCCTGACCCTCGCCCTGCTCCTCGCCAGTGCGCCGGCCATGGCCGGCCTGGCCACGACCGAGACGGGGATCGAGTTCAGCTACACCGATCCCACCGCCGCCTCGGTGTCGTTGGCGGGCGACTTCAACGGGTGGGACATGAACGCCACCCCCATGACCGACGACGGAACCGGCACCTGGAAGGTGGTCGTCCCGCTCGACCCCGGCCGCTACGAGTACAAGTACGTGGTGAACGGCGGAACGTGGATGGCCGATCCGGACAACCCGGTCACCGGCGGCGACTACGGCAATTCGATCGTCGAGGTCGGCCCGGACGGTTCGCTGGTCACCACCACCGCCGCCGCGCCACCCGCCCAGCCCTCGGGCACGGCGACGCGGTCGAACACGCCCATGAACACCCGCGTGGTGATCGGCGGCTTCTTCCGCATGCTCATGGAGTCCACCGACGACCAGATGACCGACGAGCGCCTGCGGATCGACCGTCCGCAGGACCAGTTCAACCTCGACGTGACCGCGAACCTGAACGAGTCGATCTGGGGCTCGGCTCGCCTGCAGGTCCGCACCGACACCGGCGACTTCAACCAGGTCGGCGCGGAGCTCTACCAGGCCCAGGCCAACTTCGAAGCCAACGACTTCGTCGCCAAGGCCTTCTACAACGAAGAGGTCTACCGTACCGAGGATCCCTTCGGGCTCTTCGACGGCGGCGACCTGCGCGGCACCATGGAGGTCGAGCACCGTCCGTTCGGCCAGGGCCGCCAGGGCGTCACTCTCGGTCTGTCGCCCTTCGGCACCCAGCTCTCGCTGATGTACGCCGACACCTACGACGAGGACATCTTCGGCCCCGAGGACCGGAACCGCGACACGGCGACCGACGTGCTCGGCGGACGATGGACCGCCGACATCGGCGGCGGCCGGGTGGGCCTGAGCTACCGCGGCACCTTCAGCGACTGGTGGGTCAACATGGACGCCACCGGCAACACCACGCCGGACAACGTGCAGGAGTTCCTGGACGACCGCGTCGAGGCTCCGGCCGAGGGCGACGACTGGTTCGAGCTGGGCAACGAGCAGCACTTCGGGGCCGTCGACGTGGCCTGGCCGCTCCCCTACGACCTCACCGCCACCGGCGGCTTCGGCTACGGCTGGTACCAGGCCAACTGGGACGTCTTCAACAAGGGCGACATCCAGGGCAGCGGCCAGACCAATGGCGAGGTCGACCTGCACATCGGCGACGAGGCCCACTACCGCGGTCTGCTCGGCCTGCAGTACGAGCAGCCGGATTACTCCGTGGGCGTGCAGCAGGAGCTGTACTACGGGCTGGGCATGGACGCCGACGAACGCTCGGCCGTCTACCGCACGCAGCCGTCGAGCATGATCGAGGACGTCGACCACTTCGCGCTGAACGGTGTGACCCAGCCCTTCGTGAACCCGAACAACAACGACGATCTGAACGTGCTCCTGCTCGGTCCGACACCCGAGCGCACCACCTGGCGTACGCACGTGCACGGGTCCTACCAGTGGCAGGACTTCACCTTCTCGTTGGACTTCACGCGAACCTACGACGACCTGCAGTACGCAGACTTCTTCCCCGATCCGTCCGACCCGGAAACGGTGCTGGAATTCGACCTCGAGCGCTACGAGTTCCGGACCCAGCCCACGGTCAGCTACCGGCCCTTCGAGAACGACCGCCACCACGTGACCCTGCAGGCCGAGGTGATGGAGTACTCGAACCCCGAGGAGCTGCAGTTCGCCGGACGCCAGTCGCTGGAGCGGCAGGCCGGCGTGCAGACCGGCGTGGGCCACCTCATGAAGATCGAGTCGACCGAGATCGTGCTCAACGGACGGCTGCCGCTCGAACAGACCCTGGAGTACCCGCTCGACCTGCGCTTCGACCTGCGCTTCGTCGACTACCGGGGCGACGGCGACGAGATCACGCTGACCTCGACCGACGGCATCCAGCTGGCGACGGCCACGGACACCGACGACTTCTTCAACCCCTTCGCGTCGCTGGTCTTCATCCCGACCGACAACGTCGAGATCGAGTTCGGCTACGGCGTCGATCCGCGCTTCTACGACGTGGTCAGCCCGCGGGGCTGGGACAACGGACGCTACCGCTTCCGCGAGAACTACTTGCGGACGGCTGGGGTCGATCCTTTCCATCCATTGGCGCACATCGCGGCCGAGCACGTGCTGGAGGACCGCACCCAGTTCGTCGTGAACGCGCTGCTGCGCTTCTGATGCACCGCCCCTCCGAGGAGATCGCCATGACGATTCCCCGCTTCCTGCCCACCCTGGCGGTCCGCACCGCCCTGGTGGCCCTGCTCGCGGTGCTCGGCTCCGGCTGCGCGGTCCTGAACTTCGTGGAGGACCGGCTGCCGCCGCCCGAACCCACCGAGAACGGCATCCGCTTCTACTACAAGGCCCCCGCCGCCCGGCAGGTGAACGTGGCCGGCGAGTTCAACAACTGGCTCGGCACGGCCGACGGCCGGCTCGACCCGAACCTCGACGCCATGCGCGACCCCGACGACGACGGGATCTGGGAGATCACCCTGCCCCTGCCGCCGGGCCGCTACCAGTACAAGTACCTGGTCGACCAGGTCGACTGGCAGGAGGACCCGGGCAACCCCGAGGTCGTCGACGACGGCTTCGGAGGGAAGAACTCGATCCTCGTGGTGCCGTCCGACGTGGGCTACGAGTACGACGAGGCCTACGTCTCGTACTCCCTCGGCACGAGCGCTCGCCTGAAGGTCGAGCGCGAGCACACCTTCGAGCTCGAGGGCTACGAGGACGCCGGGGCGGTGTACGTGACGGGCTCCTTCTCCGACTGGGACCCGCAGGCGGTTCCCATGGTGAAGGGCAACGACGGGGTCTGGCGCGCGACCACGAAGCTCCCCGCCGGTAAACACCTGTACAAGTTCGTGGTCGACGACAACTGGATCACCGACCCCGACGCCGAGCGGACCGTCGACGACGGCTACGGCGGAGAGAACGCGGTGATCGAGATCGAAGGCTGAGCGCCACCGCGGGGGCGCTGCCCGGGAGTGCGACTCCCCGGTCACGGAAGTGGCCGGGGAGTTCTTCTATCCGGGCGCCAGACGGGTTAGAATGCGGCCGCCATGAAGCTCTTCGTCCGCACCGCCAGCGCCCTCGCCGCCGTCGTCCTCGCCCTGTCCGCCTGCGGCCCCTCGCGGGACGACCCGAACCGCCTGACCATCTGGGAGCAGATGGATCCGGCCGAGCAGGAGCTCCTGCGCGAGCACCTCGACGTCTTCGAGGAGGAGCATCCCGGCGTGCGCGTCGACGTGGTGCACTTCGAGACCGACAACCTGCGCTCGAACTTCCAGACCGCGGCCCTGGCCGGCACCGGCCCCGACCTGATCTACGGTCCCTCCGACGGCGTGGGTCCCTACAGCATCATGGGCCTGATCTGGCCGCTCGACGCCCCCGAGCTGGGGATCCCGGCCGACACCCTCGACCTGTACCTCGAGGACGCCAAGCCGAAGGTCGACGGACGCGTGTACCGTCTGGCCGACCAGGTCGGCAACCATCTCACGCTGGTGCGCAACACCGAGTTCGTGCCCGAGGCCCCGGCCGACACCGAGGAATTGATCCGCATCGCCCGCGAGAACACCGTCGACACCGACGGCGACGGGCGCGTGGACCGCTACGGGATCGTCTTCAACCTGGCCGAGCCCTTCTGGCTGCTCCCCTGGCTGGGCGGCTACGGCGGCTGGGTCATGGACGAGAACGCCGACCCCACGCTCGACACGCCGGCCATGCGCAAGGCCCTGGCCTTCGTCCGCCGGCTGGTGGACGCGGGCGTGATCCCGCCGAGCTGCGACTACCCGCTCAGCGACACGCTTTTCAAACAGGGCAAGGCGGCCATGATCATCAACGGCCCCTGGTCGTGGCAGGCCTACCGCGACGCCGGCGTCGACATCGAGCTCAGCGTGATCCCCCGGATCGCCGGCACCGACGACTACCCGACCCCGTCGACGGCCAGCAAGGGATACGCTCTGAACATCCACACACCCGACGTGCGGCTCGACCTCGCCGTGGAACTGCTGATGTACCTGACGAGCGCTCCCGTGGTCGGCAACCTGAGTGCCGAGATCGGAACCCTGCCCAGCCGACTCGACGTGGGCGAGTGGCCACGGATCGCCAACGATCCCCTGCTCAACGCCAGTTGGGAACAGTTGAAGAAGGGTCGGGCCATGCCGGTGGTGCCCGAGATGCGCGCGCTGTGGGACGTCATGCGCCCCGGCATGCAGCGCGTCGTGAGCGGATCGGCCACCCCCGACGAAGCCGCCCGCGAGATGCAGGAGGACGCCGTGCGCAAGATCGAGGAGATGAAGATGTGAATCGGCGTGCCGCGATCGCTCTGTTCCTCGTGCCGTCGGCCCTGGTCATGGGCCTGATCGTCGTCTGGCCGTTCATCTACAACCTGTGGCTGTCGACGACGAACCTCGGTCTGTACACGATCAAGCAGGGCCCCGACTTCGTGGGCCTGGCTCAGTACGTGCGCCTGTTCGGCGAGCCCGATCTGTACAACTACCTGCTGCGCACGTTGATCTGGACGGGCGTGAACGTGGTCTTCCACGTGGTGCTCGGCGTGGGCCTCGCCCTGCTGCTGAACAAGCCCTTCCAGGGCCGGGCGATCTACCGCGGGCTGTTGATCCTGCCGTGGGCGCTGCCGCAGTACATCGCGGCGCTGAGCTGGCGCGGGATGTTCAACTACGAGTACGGACAGATCAACCTGATCCTGTCGAAGCTCGGCCTGGGCGCGATCCCCTGGCTGAGCACCGAGGTCGGGGCCTTCAGCGCGGCGCTGATCACGAACATCTGGCTGGGCTTCCCCTTCATGATGGTGGTCGCACTGGGCGGGTTGCAGAGCATCCCGAAGGAGATGTACGAGGCCGCCGACATCGATGGGGCGGGCAACTGGTGGCGCTTCCGCCACATCACGGTACCGCTGCTGCGACCGGTGATGATGCCGGCGGTGGTCCTCGGAACGATCTGGACCTTCAACAACCTGAACGTGATCTGGCTGGTGACCAACCACGGCGAGCCGGCCGACAGCAGCCACATCCTGGTGACCTACGTCTACAAGGCTGCCTTCGTGTACTACCGCTACGGCTACGCGGCGGCCTTCGGCGTGCTGATCTTCCTGATCCTGCTGCTGTTGACGTGGGTGAACTATCGCCAGAGCGACAAGCCGGCCTACACCTAGGGAATCCGGGAGGCGACCGTGAGGAAGTTCCGTTGGCACATCGTGATGATCGTGATCGTGTTGGTCTCGATCTACCCCGTGCTGCAGATCTTCTCGATCAGCCTGCGGCCCAGCGATCAGCTCTACTCCACCAGCCTGGCGTTGATCCCCGACGGCGCCAGCCTCGAGAGCTTCCGCACCATCCTGTTCGAGAAGCCCTTCCTGCGGTGGCTCGCCAACAGCCTCCTGGTGGCCCTGTCGACGGCCATTCTCGGGGTCACGCTGGCCTCCACCGCGGCCTACGCCCTCAGCCGCTTCCGCGTGCCCGGCCACAAGGGAATCCTGTTCGGAGTGCTGACCACGCAGATGTTCCCGGCCACCATGCTCCTGCTGCCCATGTACCTGCTCATGCGGAACCTGGGCCTGGTGAACTCGCTGGTGGGGGTGATCCTGGCCTACACCGCCACCGCGCTGCCCTTCTGCATCTGGACCATGAAGGGCTACTACGACACGATCCCGCGCTCGCTCGAGGAGGCCGCCCTGATCGACGGCATGACCGAGATCGGGGCCTTCTGGCGCGTGACCCTGCCCCTGTCGGCGCCGGCGCTGGTGATCACCTTCCTGTTCAGCTTCCTGGCGGGCTGGAGCGAGTTCATCGTGGCCCGCACCCTGATCGTCAGCCGCGAGCTGAACACCCTGCCGCTCGGACTCGAGAGCCTGGCCACGACCTTCCAGACCGAGTGGGCCAACTACGCCGCCGGATCGCTGCTGGTGGCCCTCCCCGTGGTCGCCCTGTTCATCGGCCTGAGCAAGTTCCTGGTGGAAGGCCTGACCCACGGCGGGGTGAAGGGCTGATAGTTTCGCCCGGCTTTCGCCGTGCGGTCGCTGTGGATCCGTGACGCCGGAGTGCACCGTGGGGTTTTGCACGGGTGGTCTGGGGACCGGGGCCCGTCTTGTGGTAGAATGACGCATCGCGTCGTCGCCCCCGAAGTGCTCCTGTTCCGACACCGATGCCGAAGCAACCGCACGCCCTCGACAGGCCAACGGATCCACTCGCCGCGCCGCGAGTGCCGACGCGCGGGCCGTCCGGGCTCGACGACGCCGACGCCCTTCTCTCGACGGAAACACGACCCTCGATCTCCGCAGAGGTCGCGCGCGCGTACATCCCGACGTGCCGCGTCCGGCTGCCGGGAGGAAGAATGAAGCTTTCGTACCAGCCTCTCCGCGCGACCGCGGCGAGCGTGCTGGCACTCTTCGTGGTGCTGCTCGCATCGCCCGCCGTCGGCGCGGTTCCCCAGACCATCGTCGTCGACGGCGTGAACGACTTCGACGCCGCGAACCTGCTCGAGGACGACGGCGGCGACACCGAGGAGTCCGACTTCTGCGGCGACGACCCCGAGGTCGACACGCCCATGGACATCCAGGAGGTGTACGTCACCAACGACGCCAACAACCTCTACATCGGCTTCGTCTACGACCGCGAGTGCTTTTCCAGCCCCCAGGTGAACCTGGGCATGGCCTTCAGCTACGGTGACGCGGGCGACGGTGGGACCACCGATCCGTTCTCGCGGCGCATCGCCTGGAACACGATCACCGACAAGCCCGACAACTACGTCTACGCCGTGCTCGACGGCTTCAACTACGAGGTCTTCTACCAGTGGAACGGCACCGGCTGGGACGTGGTGCAGGACGGCTCCGACGGCCTGGGCATGGCCAACGACGTGGGATTCGAGGAGATCTCGATCCCGCTGAGCTGGTTCAGCAACGGCCAGGCCGGCCTGAGCGGCGGTCAGAACCTCAAGATCGAGCTGTGGATGACCCAGGACGGCACCAGCAAGCCGCCCCTGGACGCCCTGGCCAGTGACGACGTCCAGACCTCCACGCCGAGCGGCACGACCTTCGACGTGTCGACCGACGTCGAGATGACCGCCTACCTCGACTACACCGTGATCGACGTGGTCGACAACGAGGCTCCGCTGCTGACCGCCGTGTCCCTCGTCGACGGTGCGGCCGGTAGCTACCGGGTGACCTTCAACGAGCCGGTCGAGCAGACCTCGGCCGAGACGCTCGCGAACTACGCGATCGGCGGCGTCAACCCGATCAGCGCCACGCGGACCTCGAACAGCGTCGTCGAGATCGTCTTCGACTCCGGCGACGGTGCCACCGCGGGAAGCGCCACCAACCTGCAGCTCGACATCAATGGCGTGCAGGACCCCTCGGGGAACACGCTCAACGGATCCTTCGACGTTGCCGTCAAGGAGCTGGTGTTCGAGGGTCTGTTCGGTCCCTTCCTGCAGAACAACGCCACTGGCCCCGACGACTTCTTCTGCGTCGAGGGCAGTCGCCTGCCGTTGGACTTCGATCTGGCCGAAGGCGACGACCAGATGGTGTTGTTCGACGCCGAGAACGACGTCTACCGCCTGCCCGTGTCCTTCGCGTTCTACGTGGGTCCGAGTGGCGGGACACCGGTGCACACGAGCATCGCGCTCGAGTGGAAGTTCAGCTTCAACGCGACCCAGTTCGAGAGTCGCTCGAA
Source organism: uncultured bacterium (assembly GCA_964593155.1). Taxonomy (GTDB): domain Bacteria; phylum Krumholzibacteriota; class Krumholzibacteriia; order JAJRXK01; family JAJRXK01; genus JAJRXK01. The sequence goes on along the minus strand of CAZQHE010000008.1, from coordinate 18,065 downwards.
CCGCGAGGCCATCATCGACGTCGGTGACGACGGCTCGCGCGTGATCTCGCGCTTCTGGGACGACCTCGACCCGAGCCAGTTCACCACCACCGACATCGACGTGATCTTCAGCGTCGACATGAACGCCCTGGACATCCAGGCCGGCGACACCGTCGAGCTGGCCGGCAACGTCCTGCCGCTGAGCTTCGACTCGCCGTACACGCCGCTGCTCGACGACGGATCGGGTCAGGACGCCACCGCGGGCGACGGGATCTACACCACCGTCGTCACCTTCCCCGCCGGCAGCCTGAAGAACGTGAACTACAAGTACGTGTTCAACGCGAACTTCGAGTGCTTCGGGCAGGGCGACCGCACGGTCTTCCTGAACGACGAGGAGTTCGACACGATCGGCGGGACCAACGGCCCGCTCGTGCTGCCGGTGGCCACCTACGACCGCTGCACGGTCGTCGCGGGTGACACCGAGGTGGTCTTCGCCGTCGACATCAACGGCTCGGCCTACGACGTCACGCCGCCGCTGAACTTCGACGTGCTCGTGGCCGGTAACGTCGCTCCGCTGAGCTTCGACCTCGGCGGGACCGAGGCCGCTCCGGTGCAGATGTTCGACGACGGCGTCGCTCCCGACGCCACGGCGGACGACCTGATCTACACCACGTCGGTGGTCTTCCCCGACAGCAGCAACCGGTTCCTCGAGTACAAGTACGTGGTCGGTGGCGAGTTCGAGGGCCAGGGCCTGCCCAATCGCAACGTGGTCCTGGGCGACGAGTTCGACGCCTCGGGCAACCCCCAGGTGCTCGACGTGGACGAACTGAACTTCACGGTTCCCACGAACGTCGACACGCCCGTGCGTCCCGAGCGCATGGCCGTGAAGGCGGTGCCGAACCCCTTCAACCCGCAGACCAGCATCGTGTTCGAGATGCCGAGCCGGGCCGACGTCACGGTCGAGATCTTCGACAGCCGTGGCCGTCTGGTGCGCACCCTGTACCAGGGTGTGCTCGGCGCCGGTCAGCAGTCGCGGACCTGGGACGGGCGCAGTGACAGCGGCCGGCTCGTGGCCAGCGGCGTCTACTACGCGCGCGTCGTGGGCGGCGGCTACGCGGCCAGCACGCGGCTCGTGCTCGTGAAGTAGCAGCCGAGCGACACTCTCGTCGTGCGAAGGGCGGGCTCCGGACGGGGCCCGCTCTTCTGCGTGGTGGCGCCTCGTCCCGGTCTTGTCCTTCGGGATCCGACCCCGTATCTTGATGCATGCGGGCCCGGCCGCCTTCGTTCCCTTTCTCGGGCAGGTACCCGTCTTGGCACACGCGCGACGCCGACCTGCGGCCCTGAAGCACGTTCTGGCCGTCGGGCTGTCGGTCTGGCTCGTCGGCTGCGACGACACGAGCCGCGTGGTCGAACCCGACGGCACGGGCGATCCGTCCGGATGCACCGCCACCCTCCACGCACCGGACGGAGTCGAGACCGGGGCACCGGTGCTCTTCGAACTGGTCCTGGGCCCGGACCACGACGACGAGGTCGACGTGACCTGGTCGATCACCGGACCCGCCGACGTGTCCCTGGATGCATCACCCGATACGGGCCGTACGCGATGGGTCGAGGTCGGGTTCCCCGTCGCCGGCAGCTACACCGTGCATGCGGCAGTCGACGCCGGCTCGATCTGCGGCGCGAAGTCGACCCAGACCTCGGTCGAGGTCACCGTGGCCGGCTGCGGGGTCGCGACCAGCTTCGAGTCGCGGGCCTACGTCGGGCGGCCCCGGTCGCTCTGGATCCTGCCGGAGGATCGGTGGGCCTTCGCGTCGAACTCGACTCCGATGGACCCGGAGTTGCGGGTCGTGGAGGCGCCGCCCGGCGGTGGCGTGATCGTCGACCAGCGCGACACGGGCATCTCGCGCACCTCGTGGACCGTTCGCTTCGACACGGCCGGGCGCTACGTGCTCGAGATCGTCCTCGAGGATGCCGTCTCCGACGACGACATCGCGTGTCCGACGTGGACCCGGAGGTTCGAGGTCGAGGTCGTGGGACCGCCGACGGAGAGCATTCCCCTCGGAGTGGTCCCCCTCGCGGCGGCCGCCACTGGTCCGCCCGCGGTCGTGTCCGGCATCGCCGCGGTCACGACCTTCGGCACGCACACGGCGGTGCTGGTCCCCACCGAACGCGGCACCGATGCGGTCGACGTGGTCAGTGGCGAGCCCATCGATGGACTCCGCCGCGTCGAGCCGTCGCCCCTCGCAGCGCCTCCCGTACGATCCGTCGTGCTCGGCCGTGCCACTCGCGACGTCCCGCTCCGGCTCTACGAGATCGACCCCACGCGGGGCAGGACCTACGAGTGGGAAGCGGGGACGTGGTCCGACACACCGGCGTCGCCTGCCTATCTGGACGGCGTGCGCGAGCTCGTCACGCCCACCCCCGAGCCCTGGCCCTACGCCGTGGCACGTCGTGGACCACCCCCGGGCCTCTACCTGGACGGCGACCTCGCACTGATCGTGACCGCGGACGGACAGGTGCACGCTCTACGCTGGTACTCTTCCCCGGACCTCGGTGGACTCGAACGGAAGTTGCGCTTCGACGTCCTCTCGAGCCCCGACCCGACCGCACCCCTCGTCGGCGCCGCGATGCTCGACACCGCCGACCGGGTCCTCGCGGTGACCGGGGGCGAGAACGGCCGCATTCTACTGGCGCGGGGCGTCGACGCGTCGATCACCGTGGAGAACCTGGGACCATCCGGTGTCGATCCCCGCGCGGCCCGCGCGGACGGACGGATCGGCGTGGTCCTCGACCGCGGCGGCGACGCGATCAAGGTCGTGCGGTCCGGCCCCATCGGCGGATCGGAGATCACCGCCACCAGCACCGTCGGCGACGAACCGACCAGCATCGACCTCCGCCGCAGAGCGGAAGGTGGCGTCTACGCCCTGACGACGAACACCGGCGACGGCACCGTCACCGTCACCGAGATCGACGCCGACGGGAACGTGGTCGGGCGCACCGACGAACCGCTTCCGGCGGGTTGGAGCGGGGAACTCCACGGGTCCTGGCTGCACGATCCGGAGTCGACCTTCGTCGTCACCGCGGACGGACGGCCCGAGTTGTTCGTGCGGAGGGTCCGGTGAACGCGCCGGTGGCGGTCGGGTGACACGTGGGGAAGTTCCACCCCGAAAGCCCCCACTTCCGCGGCGGAAGTGATCGGGAAGACTTCCGCTGGTGCGCGCCCGGTTCCCTCCGCGGCCCGCACGTCTCCCGTGCGGACACGCAGCGCGCGGCACGGTAACGGCGGCTCGGTCGCCCTCGAGATCACCGCTCCGCTCAGGTCGGATCCAACGCCCCGAATCCCGTGTCGTGACTCGAGAGATGCCGGAAGGCGATCACGACGTGACCGTCGGCCGCACCGTGGAAGAGCGTGTTGTGCCACCAGACGTTCTCGTACACGGGCCCCTCGGCGTGGATCTCCGCGACGCAGTGGAGCTGCGTGCACCGCAGCCGGCCGATCTCGGACTGGTCGTGGAGATCGAACACGTAGAACAGCAGGGAGCACTCCGGGCGCAGACGCAGCGCCCGGACCACGTGTCCGTCCTCGGGGAGCAGGGTGGTGATCGTCGCCGGATCGAAATCCGACGGATCGGCGTAGTAGCCCTCGAGATGGGCCAGACCGGCGTCGTAGACCGCCCGCGCACCCTCGGGTAGATGGCGCTCGTACAGCTCGCGGAACTCCGTGGTCCTCACGTCGAGCAGTTCGGGAGCGGGCAGCACACCACAGATGATCGAGTGGCTCGACATGCCGTGCCCCACGCCGGGGGCGAACACGGTCAGGACGGGGGCCACGCCGACGTGGGGCGCGCCGTTGCGGTGTTGCATCGTGTGGCGGCGTAACGCCACCTGCCAACGGAGGAAGGACGAGGGCAGGGGCCGGATCTTCGCACTGCGGCGTCCGAGCATGGGGGTCTCCTGTCTACATGTGGCGGATGGGGTCGGCGGCGCCCTCGACGCGCACGCGCAGACCACCCTCGTCGCGGACGGTGGCCCGAACGCCGAAGACGTCCTGGAGCGTTTCTTCACGGATGCACTGGGCCGGGGTGCCGATCTCGTACACGCGTCCCGAGCGCATCACCACCACCCGGTCGGCCAGACGGGCAGCGTGCTCGACGTCGTGCACGACCACGACCAGGGTCACGCCGCGCTCGCGATTCAGACGCACGAGGTGGTCGAGGGTCTCGAGCTGGAAACGGAGATCGAGCGCGGCGGTGGGTTCGTCGAGCAGGACGATCGGGGCCTCCTGGGCCAGGATCATGGCGATCCAGGCCCTCCGTCGTTCCCCGCCCGACAATCGCTGCACCTCTCGGTTGCGGTGATCGTGGAGATGCAGTGCTTCCAGCGCGTCCTCGATGGCGCGGCGATCGGGATCACCGCTGCGGGCCCACCGCGAACGGTGCGCGTACCGGCCCGTCGCGACCAGTTCCACGACGGTCAGTCCGTCGGGACACCGCGGTTCCTGGGGCAGCCGCGCCAGTCGCCGCGCGCGCTCGCGGGCCCCGAGGCCAGCGATGTCGCGCCCGTGCAGCCGCACTCGCCCCGCGCGCGGCTCGATCGCCCCGGCGAGAGCGGCGAGCAGGGTGGACTTCCCGGAGCCGTTCGGCCCGACCAGCGCGATCACCTCCCCCGATCCGATCTGCAGCGACGCGTCGCGCACCGCGTCCCGCTCGGCCCGCAGGTGACGCACACACAGACGTTCGGCCGACAACACCGCACTCATGCCAGGTGCTTCCAGAGCAGGTAGAGAAGAGTCGGGCCACCCAGGAACGCGAGCAGCGATCCGACGGGCAGCTCGAGCGGCGCCACGAGCGTGCGCGCCGAGAGGTCGACGGTCATCATCAGGAAGGCGCCGCCGAGGACGGCCAGAGGGAGCAGACGCCCGTGGTGCGGTCCGATCACGATGCGGAAGGCATTGGGGACGACGAGTCCCACGAAACCCACCAGGCCCGCGATCGTGACCGCCGAAGCCGCCAGCAGCGCGGCGACGGCGCACACCGCCAGCCGCACCCTCGCGACCGGCAGACCGACCGACCACGCCGAATCGTCGTCGAGCAGGAGCACGTCGAGCCAACGGACCATGAGGCCCGCCAGCACGAGACCGGCCAGCGTGGGACCGAGCGCGAGCTGCACCTCGTACCAACCGGCCGACGCCAGCGACCCCACGGTGAAGGCCACGAAGGCCGGGGCCCGCTCGGCGAAGAAGAACACGAGCAGGCTGATCACCGAGAAGAAGATCGCCTGCAGCGCCACTCCCGACAGGATGATGCGCAGCGGCGAACCGAGCATGCCTCCGAGCATCGACGCGGCCAGCACGCTCCCCACGCCGGCGAAGGCGCCCAGGAAGGCGAAACCCGGCACCAGCAGCGGCATGGTCGGGAAGAACAGGATCGCGATCAGGGCACCGATGCCCGCTCCGGCACTCACCCCCAACAGCGCGGGGTCGGCCAGCGCGTTGCGGACCGCGGTCTGCATGAGCGCACCGCTCGCGGCCAGCGCCGCGCCCACGAGCGCCGCTGCCACCAGGCGCGGCAGGCGCACGTCGGTGATCAGGCCGTGCAGGGGATGCTCGCGATCGACCAGGGTCGACCACAACTCGCGCCACGGAAGCTGCACCGCTCCCGTCGAGAGCGACAGGACCGCGACCACCGCCGACGCCAGCGAGAGCACCAGCACCCAGAACAGCGGCCGCTCGGACGCCAGCCGCAGCCGGAATCCCACGCTCTCGAGAGGACGGACGATCGTCGAGTTCAGGGGCGTTCCTCCGTGAGGCGCGCGTGCAACCAGAGAGCTGCCTCGTCGAGGCGTACGCCCGGATTGGAGCCGAAGAGTTCCTGATCGAGGACGAGGACCCGGTCGCCGACGCTCTCGCGCAGGCCACGCCAGACGGTCTCGTCGTCCATGCGCCGTCGCAGGGCCTGCAGGGCGTCGTCTCCACTACCGTGGGCGACGAGCAGGATCCAGTCGGCCCGGAGCGTGGCCAGGGTCTCCTCGGACGGGGTCACGTAGCCCGGATACCCTTCGCGTCCGCTCACCGCCGCGGCGGCGTTCTCGACCCCCAGGCGCGCGAGCAGGTCTCCCAGCCAGGTGCGCTCGGTGATCACGACGGGTGCGCCGGGCGAGGCGTAGAGGGTCACGGCCGACACGGCGCCCTCGAGGTGCAGTCGGTCGAGCGTCTCGCGGGTGCGGTCGATGCGGTGGTCGACGCGCTCCTCGATCCCCAGCGCACGTCCCACGGCGGTGACCGCCTCGAAGGTGGCGTCGACGGTCGTCGCCCGCGTCGCGACGGTTTCCGACACCAGGGCGTCCAGCTTCGGCCGCAGCCGCGCGTGCATGGCCGCGTCGTAGACGACCACGTCGGCGCGGGCACCGGCCAGGGCCTCGATGCTGGGCCCGTGTGGGCTCCCCAGATCGACGCGATCCCGGCCGGACCAAACACCGTGGCGTAGACTCCGGCTCGCGGCCACGACCTCGACGTGCTCGGGCGCGAGAGCGGCGACGTCGTGCACCCAGGGAACCAGGGTCGCCACCCGGACCGTTCGGTCGGCTTCGGAACCGCTACCGACCACGACCATCGAGAGCAGGATCGACACGAGAACGTTCACGACGATGCCTCCCTGGTGTCCGCTTCGAGTCGTCGCCCTTCCGCGAGCTCGGCGTGTGCCCGCGCGAAGGCCTCGAGACGTGAGGGGTCGAACTCCTCGCCCTTGGCCCGGTGCACGTAGACCGACACGAAGGGCTCGGCGTCGGAGGAGCGGGCGAACTGGAGGAAGAGGACTCGCCGTCCGGACCGCTCGTGCACGGTGTCGTACGAGCGGATCCAACCGAAGCCGTCGAGTCCGAGGTGCCAATGGTACGCGGGTGTCATGGCGTTCATGTGACCGTGGGCGAATCCGTAGCGATCGAAGTCGACGATCGCTTCGAACACGCTGGGCCCGCTCACCGAGATCACCCGTAGCGGACTGAGCCGGCGGAGGAGTTCGAAGACTCCACCCACGGTCCAGGTCGTCTGGTTCGATTCCTTCACCGGCATCAGTCCTTTCGGGTCGGATGGGGTCTAGCGGTCGTAGAGGGACTTCAGGTTGCCGAAGCTGCGCTCGTCGGTGTCGACGACGTCGATGGCCGTCAGGACCAGGTCGTCGTAGAGGACGCTCACGCCGCCGAGGTCGAAGCGGAAGTTGTAGACACCGACGTATCCGGTCGGCAGCTCGTCGTTCTCGATCGGGGTCGCGGTGAGTTCCTCGTCGTTCCAGAACACCCGCAGGGTGTTGCCCACGCACTCGATCGCCATCTTCTGCCACGAGTTCTGCGCCGGGAATCCGGACTGCGTGTCGGTGGTGAACCACTCGGCCAGCGTCTCGGCGCCCTCGCCGCTGAGTTTGCGCAGCGAGAGGGTGAGAAGACCCGGCTGGATGACGAACTGGTAGTTCTCGGTGAAGCCCGCGGCCGGGGGGCCCGCACGGGCCACGAGACCTCGACGGGTGTCGCCGTTGCCCATCCACACCATGCCTTCCCAGCGATAGTTGGCCACGCCGGCGGGGTCGGTCACCGCGATCCCCAGCCCACCCTCGTCGGGCGACGTGTTCGTCAGCGAGGCCACGGTGTCGTCGCCGGACGGGTTCGGGTAGCCGGGATCACCGGGGGCGAGAGTGACGGGCTCGAGGTCGTTGGTCAGGAAGAAACCCGGCGTCCACATCAGGTCCAGGCTGCCTCCGCTCACACGCTCCTCGATCACGACCTGCGCGTGCGCGGCGGGAACCACGAGCGCCAGCGAGAGAACGACGGTGCACAAGGTCTTCAAGATGATCTCCTTCGTTGATGGCACGGGGGAATTCGACGCTCGACGGCGTTCACGCTCTACCGCCTGATCACGAATCGGGTGACCGGGCCGGAGTCTCCGTCGACGCGGGCGAAGTAGACGCCGCTGGCGAGCGGACGGCCGTTGGCCGCGACCGCGTTCCAGGACGTACCGCCGGCGTCGACCCGCAGGGTCTGCACGCGCCGACCGTCGACGCTGTAGATGGTGACTTCGCGCGGGGTCGACGCGTGGCCGTCGAGGTGGAAGACCACGGTCCGCGAAGCGGGATTCGGATGGACGCGCAGGGCACCGACGCTCGCCGGCACGGACTCGACGTCGGTCGCGGCCCCGGTGGGGACCTCGAGGTAGCCGATGCGACGCAGGACGTTGGTACCGGCGAAGCCGCGATCGCCGATCGCCGTCACGCCGGCCTCGTCGGTGGTCGAGGCCTGGAACACCAGGTGCAGACGATCGCTCGGGTTGCGCGCGGCCAGCGAGACGAAACGCTCGTCGGCCGTCGGGGTGTTCGTGAGGTTCTCGGGAGTGCTCCACGACCCCGCCGCGAGCCGACGCGCGTGGGCGACGTCGCCGTAGCCGATGCCGGTGACGATCCCGGGCAGTCCGGCGTCGGCCGTCGGGTCGATCTCGTCGTCGACGAAGCGCAACCACACCACGTGGACCTGGCTGCCGTCGGCGGACAACCCGACCTGGGGCCAGTCGACCGATATGGTGTTGAAGCCCGCCAGTGGGCCGCTGCCGCCCACGTCGACGTTGCCGTAGGCGTCGGCCTCCCCCGCCGTCCGGTACACCACCGAGATCCCGTCGGCGGGACTCCAGTGCATGATGCGGCTGCGATGGTCGACGAAGAAGACGCCACCGGCGTCGCGACGGCCCTGCAGCTCCGCCCACACCACGTGCGGGGTGTTCCCCTCGTACACGAGGTCGCTGTGGACGAAGGCCCGGTACGCGTCCGAACTCGCGTCGGGCGCGGTGATCGCCGCGTCGGTGTACGAAGTGATCGTCGTGACCGTGAGCGTGCCGGGCGCGAAGCTGCCGTCGGACGACTCGTACAGGAACACGTTGCCGCCGAAGTCGCTCACGGCGATCCCGACGCGGCCGTCGTCGCCGGCGGCGATCGACGGAAAGGCCGGCGTCCCGTCGCGAAACACCGATACGTCGTCGACGACCGGGTTCCAGCTGCCGAACTGCCAACCCGTCGGGCACGAGAAGCCCGCGCCCTCGACACCCAGACGGGCCACGCGGAACTCCTCGGTCTCGTCGTAGGTCCCGAACTCGGCGACCTCGGCCAGCAGGGTGAAGGAACCGTCGGCCAGCGCGATCACCTGGGGGAACAGGAAGCTCGGATCGGTGATCGGCGTGAGGTAGGCGCTGAAGGTCGCGCCCCCGACGACGTCCTGGACGTACATGGACGCGCGGGCGTCGCAGCCGTCCTCGTTGGCGTGCGGCACCACCACGGCGCGGCCGTCCGGCGTCAGGGCCATCGAGCCGAATCCCCCGAACCGTTCGGTCACGCAGCAGCCGCGGATCGACGGATCCGCCACCTTGGTTCCCGGGCTCCAGTTCCCTCCTCCGTCGCGCCAGGCGTAGGCGTTGGTCCGCTCCGGGAAGGGCTGCGGCGCGTTCAGATCGGGCGGACAACCGGCGGCGGAGAGTTCGCAGAAGTCGTCGACCCAGGTCACGTGGATCCGCCCGTCGTCGCCGATCACGATCCTCTTGCCCAGACCACCCATGTCCTGCAGGTCGTAGTAGGTCTCGCCGATCAGTACGGCGCCATCGGCAAGGGGCACGGGATTCGCGCGCCGGAGCGGTTCGGTCACCGTCGTCGGAAGAGGTGCGTCGTGGGCGTCGAGCACCAACCGGCCTTCGGGATTCGGTCGCGACCGCGCCTCGGCGTCGAGAGGGGTCAGGGCGACGAGCAGAACGAGCAGCATCCAGCGATTCATCGGCATCCTCCGGGGGGGCGTCAGGGCGTGGTGGGGAGATCGGTCGCGTAGCGCAGACTCAGGCCCACGGTCCGTCCGGGCTCGGGAATGGAACTCAGCGGCTCGGCGTAGGCGTGGTCGAAGAGGTTGCGCACGCTCAGCGCGGCCCGGACGCCGGCGACGCGCACCCCCAGCTCGACCGCGGCGGTCCAGAAGGCGGGGCGTTCGAGGTCGTCGTCGATCCCCGACAGCGCGTCCGACCACCGCAGGCGGGTCCGGAGGTCCAGGGACTCGTGGATCCGGTGCACGGGCCAGTCGAACTCGAGCGACAGGCGACGGGGACCGAGCGTCGGAATGCGCTCGCCCGTGTCGAGGTCCTCGCCGCGGGGAACACTCCCGCTGACCTCCAGTCCGACGTCGAGCATGCGCACACGTCCGGTGAGCTCCACGCCGGACAGGCGCGCGCGATCGACGTTGACGTACTGGAAGCGGGGCACCAGGAACAGCTGGCCGACGTAGCGGAAGGTGATGAGGTCGTCGACGTCGGAGCGGTAGACCGACAGCCGCAGGAATTCGATGCGGTCGTTCCACAGCGAGCGCATGCGCACGCCGACCTCGTTCGACCAGCTCGTCTCGGGTCCGAGGTCGGTGTTGCCGAACAGGTAGAGGCCGCCGTGGATGAAGCCGTTGTAGTACCGCTCGTCGAGGGCGGGCACACGGAATCCGGTGGCGGTACGGGCGTACAGGCGCGCGAATCCGACCTTGCGGGTCACTCCGAACGATCCGCTGACCCGGCTCTCGTCGGTCTCGAGGGCGTCGAGGTCGCGCTCGGGCACGGCGGCCGACTCGGTCGTGACGCGGTCGTAGCGAAGTCCCGCGTTCAACCGGAACCGCTCCACGTAGCGCGCCGCGTTGACGCCGACGGCGGCCATGTCGCGCGAGGCCTCGGGCATGCTCGCGACGTTCGTGGTCTCGCGGCTCACGGTGTCGCCGTTACGGCTGATCACCGTGGACACGTCCTCGCGCGGTCCGTCCGAACTCTGGCGACGGAGTTCGCCGTAGAGTTCGACGCCGGCCATCAGCCGGAGCCGCAGTTCGGGGGCCAGCCCGAGGTCGTCGGTCACCACGCGTTCCCGCCCGTCGTTCACCGTGCGGGCGACGAAGTTTCCGCGGACGAACGAGCTGTCGACGGTGGTCTCGGTGAAGTGGGTACGGTTGCGCTGCGCGTCGGCGATCACCGCGGCGCGCTCGATCACGTTCGTCGAGGTCGCCGGCGTCTCGTAGACCGACTCGAACCGCAACGCGTCGCGGCGCCGCAGCGGGTACACGCCCGCGTTGCCCGAGGTGCTGGCGAAGGCGGGAAGGCCCACGTCGTAGGCCGAGTACCGGCTCGCCTGGATCTCCGAGTGGAGATCGGGGCGTCCCACCGCGAGCCGCAGCGACAGGCTCTCGTCGCGGTACCCGCTGTTGGCGATCTCGCCGTCGGGTGTCCGCAGGGCATCGAACTCTCCGCGGCTGGCGTCGACCTCGAATCCGAATCCCGGCCGCGTGGACCATAGGCTGGCGCCGACGGAACGTCCGCCGCCCGGGTCCGACGCGCGTCCGCGGATCGCCACATGTTCGCCGATCTCTTCACCCAGCAGCGGCCGCCGGGTGACGATGTTGATCACCCCACCGAGGGCATCGGTGCCGTTCTGCGCGGCACTCGCTCCGGGCTGCACCTCGATCGACTCGATGCGGTCGAGACCGGCGATCGACGGATCGGGCCCGTGACCGCGCACCGGGTTGATCCTCACGCCGTCGACCTTGAGCAGGACGCGCTGCCCGCCGAGGCCGCGCAGCGAGGGCCGTGTCGACCAGGCGCCGGTCTTGGTGAGATCCACTCCGGGCACGGTGACCAGCGCGTCGGCCACACTCGCCGGCTGGAAGCGCTCGACCTCGGAGCGTCCGAGCGAGACGGTGGTCTGCGTCCGCAGGTCGGCCGGATCGAGCCGCTCGCCGCGCACCTCGATCGTGGGCGCGACGAACACACCCTCGTCGGTCTCGCGGACCTCGACCGAGGTCAGGCTGTCGGGCAGTTCGATCGTCACCGGGCGGGCGGCCGACCCGAGGACCTCGGCGGTCCCGCTCGTGTCGGGCACGGCTCTCTCGACGGCCTCGGTGGTATCGGGCGCGGCCCGCTCGCTGGCCTCGGTCGCTTCCGGCGCGGCCTCTTCGTCGCCGGCGGTGCGTTCGGCGGCCACGGGGCGGCCGATCAGCGTCAGCAGACAGAGAGCGATCCAGAACGGCGCGAACATCGTTGCCCCCGGGATTCCGGACACGAAAAAGCCCGGATCACGTCAGGTGGTGATTCCGGGCTCGGGGCGTCGATGCCGCTGGCCTCTGAGAAGTCGGTGTGCCGCGTTCGACGCGGCGATGGGGTCGCGGAGCTCAGTCTCCGGAGATCCGGACCCAGGTCGGAGCCGCCGGGTCGGGCCGGAGGACCAGGGTCCTGCGGCACCGGCGGCACTTCAGCTCGATCTCTCCGTTGCGCACCCGAGCGAGAAGAGCGCCGCAGTGGCAGCGGCAGTCGTCGTCGGGCGATTCGGAAGAGGGTCGCGTGTGTGGTGCCTCACCCATCGCGGCCCCCCTTTCGCAGATACCAGGGGGTCCACCGGCGAATCACGTCGCCAGTTGAAATTGAAAGTACAATTCAATGTGATACAGGGAACGTCCCTGGCCGTCAAGCGGATCGGCTGCAACATCGCCGGCCCCTCACAGGATCACACCAACCGCCTGTTCGTCGAACGCACTGGCGACCACGCCTGCGCCTGTGACGGTCCGGTGACGCGTGGGGATGTTCCACCCCGGAAGCCGTGCGCTTCCGCCGCGGAAGCCGGACGTATCGGCGGACGCGCGGCCGGTGAGCTCCGCGGCACGCCCCCACCCGCCCGCGGCCACGCCCACCCGCGCGCACCTCTGGTCGTGGCGGCCCGCCCGACCGGCTTGACCCGGGCCGGTTTTCTGGGAAGATCATGGGCG
>CAZQHE010000008.1:0-5188 GCA_964593155.1 uncultured bacterium | reverse complement strand
GGCGGCCCGCCCGACCGGCTTGACCCGGGCCGGTTTTCTGGGAAGATCATGGGCGGGCCCTCTCCCCCTTCCCGGTTCGCCCGTGAACGATCCTCGCGACCAGGTCACGCGGCTGCTGAACCGCGCCGCCGCCGGAGACCCCCGGGCCACCGACGAGCTGCTGCCGCTGGTCTACGACGAGCTGCGCAAGCTCGCTCGGCACCGATTGGGCGCGCTGCCGCCGGGACAGACCCTGCAGGCCACCGCATTGGTCCACGAGGCCTACGTCCGCGCGGTCGACGGGCGCGAGGGCGACTGGGACGGGCGGCGGCACTTCTTCTTCGTCGCCGCGCGGGCCATGCGCGACATCCTGGTCGAGGACGCCCGACGCAAGTCGGCGGACAAGCGGGGTGGCGACGTCGTCCGGGTCGAGCTCGGCGACGGGGCCCTCGAGGTCGCCGCACCGGCCGATCACCTGATCACGCTCGACCTGACCCTCGTCCGACTCGAGAAGGACGATCCCGAGGGCTACGAGCTGGTCATGCTGAAGTTCTTCACCGGCATGACGCTGCCCGAGATCGCCGAGTCGTGGGAGGTGTCGCTCAGCACGGTCGAACGCAAGTGGCGTTTCGTGCGCTCGTGGCTCTCGCGGGAGATGGAGGGGTCGTGAGCCGCGAACGCATGCGTCGGATCGAAGAGCTCTTCGGCGCAGCGCTCGATCTTCCCGTCGACGAGCGCGAAGCCTTCCTCGACCAGGCCTGCGGCGACGACGCCGATCTGCGTGCGGAACTCGAGGACCTGCTCCGGCGCGACGAACGCGAGGACACCGAACTGCCGCTGCCGCAGATCGTGGTGCAGGAGGGCGATTCCGTTCCCGAACGGATCGGCGCCTACCGGATCGTCCGGCCGATCGGCGAGGGCGGCTTCGCCGTGGTCTACCTGGCGGAACAAACCGAGCCCCTGCGGCGCGAGGTGGCCCTGAAGGTCCTCAAGGCCGGTCTGGACACCAAGGCGACCCTGGCCCGTTTCGCGGCCGAACGCCAGGCGCTGGCGGTGATGAACCACGACGGCATCGCGCGGATCTACGACGCCGGCGAGACCGAGCGCGGCCGGCCGTACTTCGCCATGGAGTACGTCGAAGGGCAGCCCATCACCTCGTACTGCGACCAGCACGCCCTGGGAACGCGCGAGCGCCTGGAACTCTTCGCGGCCGTGTGCGATGCCGTCCACCACGCCCACCAGAAGGGTGTGATCCACCGCGATCTCAAACCGAGCAACATCCTGGTGACCGAAGCCGAGGGATCGCCACGCGTGAAGGTGATCGACTTCGGCATCGCCAAGGCGATGGCCACCGACCTGGCCGGGAACGTGGTCGATACGCAGTACGGGCAGATCCTCGGCACGCCCGAGTACATGAGTCCGGAGCAGGCGGGCTTCGGACCGGGCGATCTGGACACCCGCACCGACATCTACTCGCTCGGCGTCGTCCTGTACGAACTGCTCGCGGGGGTCCCGCCGTTCTCGCGCGACACGCTCGCGCGCGCGGGCTTCGCCGAGATCCAGCGGATCATCCGCGAGGAGGATCCGCCGCGCCCGAGCACCCGGGTCGGTACGCTCGGCACCGACGGCGACGACGTCGCGCGCCGCCACCGCAGCACCCCGCGCGAGCTGATCCGACAGCTCCGCGGGGAGCTCGACTGGGTCGTGCTGAAGTCCATGGAGAAGGACCGCGAGCGACGCTACGGGGCGCCCGCCGAACTCGCGGCCGACCTGCGCCGGTACCTGCGCGACGAACCGCTCGTCGCACGCCCGCCGAGCGTCGGCTACCGGCTCAGGAAGTTCAGCCGCCGCAACAAGATCGCGCTGACGGTGGCGGCGGGTCTGACCGTGGGTCTGATCGGGCTGACCGCCGGGGTGACCTTCGCCCTGATCGAGTCGAATCGTCAGCGCGCGCTGACCGAACGGGCGCTCGAGGAGACCGCGCTCGCGCGCGACGAGGCCGAGGCGGTCACCGAGTTCCTGTCGACCATGCTCGGTGCCGTCAGTCCCTACGAGGGCGGACGCGACGTCACGGTGGTCGAGGTGCTCGAGTCGACGGCCGCGGGGCTCGACGAGGAGATCGGCGATCGCCCCCTCGTGGCCACGCGCGTCCGCCGCGCGATCGGCGTGGCCTACAACGATCTGGGCTACCCCGACCGCGCGGAGCCGCTGGTCCGACGTGCCTTCGCCGACCACGAATCCCTGCTCGGCCCCGAGCACCCACAGACGCTGATCAGCCTCGACGAGATCGGCGACAACCTCATGCTGCAGGACCGCGTGGCCGAGGCCGAGTCGCTCTACGCCGAGCTCTACGCCCGGCAGGTGCGCGTGTACGGCATCAACGACCGTCGCCCGCTCATGTCGATGCACCAACGCGGCTGCGCGCTGGCCGAGATGAGCCGCTACGCCGCGGCGGAGTCGCTGCTGGTCGAGAGCTGGGAACGAGCGCAGCGCGTGATCGAACCCGACGACCAGGTCTACCTGTCCTTCGCCTCGAACCTGGCCAACGTGTACGCCGACATGGGGCGCGTGGACGACGCGGCGCCCCTGCTGGAGCTGGTGCTCGAAGAGAGGACGCGCCTGCACGGCGAGAAACACCCGGCCGTGCTCGAGACCTGGAACAACCTGGCGATGCTGTACGCCGATCAGGGTCGCTTCCGCGAGAGCCTTCCCCTGCTCGCCCGGGCGAGCGCGCTGCAGGACGAGCTGATCGGCCCCACACACCACGAGGCGCTGATCACGCGCAACAACCTGGCCGCGATCCACGGCATGGTCTTCGAGTGGGACCAGGCCCGTCGGGTGTACGAGGAAGGGCTGGAGCTCGCGCTCGAGCAACGGGGCACCGACGAGCGGGTGGTCCAGCACATGATCAACAATCTCGGCTACCTGCACCTCCGGCGAGGTGATCTGGATCGGGCCGACGAACTCCTGCGCCAGGCCTACGAGCTGCGCCTCGAGCACTACGGCCGCGAGCACCGCGACACGAGCGTGTCGATCAACAATCTGGGTGAGCTCGCGTTGTTGCGCGGAAACGTGGCGCGGGCGGATTCGTTGCACGCGCTGAACCTGGAAATCCGGAGCGAGTTGCTCGGCGACGAACATCCGCACGCGGTGGCCACGCTGGTGAACCTCGGGCAGGTGCGCCTGGAACAGGCTCGGCCGGCCGCGGCCGAAGCACTGCTCTCCGAGGCCTACACCATTGCGCGCCGCACGATGGGCGAGGGCCATCGCACCACGATCTTCGCGGCCGTGCACCTCGGGCGCGCGCGGCTCGCGTCGGCACGGCACGCCGAGGCGGAATCGATGCTCGCCCCGCTGGTCGCCGTGGCCGATTCGACGCTCGACACGGTCGACCCGCTCCGGGGAGCGCTGCGCACGCAGCTCGCCCTTGCCGCCCTCCGCGACGGACGCCGTGACGAGGCCGCTCGATGGCTGGACGAGGCCGAACCACTCGTCCCCGAACACCTGACGCGGGCGACGCCGTGGCGTGACGACCTGCGGGCGGCGCGGGGAGAGCTGGGGCGCTGAGGGGTGCGGGGCAGGTGGGGATGTTCCGCGTCGGAAGACCCTCGCTTCCGCGGCGGAAGTCGGCGGAACGAGGCCAGCGTCTTCGCGCCGACGGCAACGTCATGGCCGGGTCGGGTGTCGGCTTGGCCGCGACAACGCCGGCGGTGTACCGTGACCGCAGGCCCGACGACGAAGGCGGCCCCGGAATCGACCCCGAGATGCGAGCCCCGTGACCCCGCCCGACTTCGAACCCGGCTACCGCCCCACCCTTCGCATCCCGGAGGCCCGTGTCGGTGTCCGCCCCGGTCGCCTGCGGATCGAACGTACCGGCGACCACGCCGTGGAGTTCGACGAGGAAGGCCGGCTCGTGCGCATCGAGCAAGAGGGCACCAGCCTGCGCACCACGCTCGATCTGCGGCTGATCCCGTCGCGTGTGCACGGCCACGGCCCCCGTCGCCGCCTCGAGCGCGACCTGCCGGTGATCGACGACCTCGACCGCGTCGCCGCTGCTCACGCAGAGGCGCACGAGGTGCTGCGCGCCGCCGGAACCATCGACGACGACGCCACACGCGACTGGCTCGAGCGCATCGCCCGTTGGGACGCCGACTCGCTCGCCGCCGATCGCGCGCGTCTTCGACGGATCTACCGTCCGATCCCGGTGCTCCCGCCCGACCAGTACGCCTCGCTCGTCGTGCAACTCACCGAGGGCTGCCCCTGGGATCGATGCACGTTCTGCGACTTCTATCGCGGTGTGCGCCATCGCATCCGCAGCCACGACGAGGTCGCCGCGCACGTCGACACGCTGCTCGCCCACCTCGGCCGCAGCCTCGACCGCTGCCGGCGCGTGTTCCTGGGTCAGGCGAACGCCCTGCTGATCCCGCCACACACGCTCCGCGATCGTCTCGCGCTGCTGCGCGATCGCCTTCCGTCTTCGCTGCACGAGTTCTACTCGTTCGTCGACGCCTTCCATCGGATCCCGACGGCCGAAGACCTCGCGCCCCTGCGCGACTTCGGCCTGCGGCGGGTGTACGTCGGGGTGGAGAGCGGCAGCGAGACCGTCCTCGAACAACTGGGCAAGCCGCTGGACACAGACGCCGTGGTCGCGCTCGTCGAGGCCTTCCACGGCGCGGGGATCGGGGTCGGGGTGATCCTGCTGGTCGGCGCGGGCGGTCCGCGTCTGGCCGACGGGCACCGTCGGGCCACGCGTGATCTCGTGGCCCGCCTCGGCCTCGGCCGCGGCGACCAGGTCTACCTGTCGCGCCTCGTCGTCCACCAGGGCAGCGAGTACCAGGAGCGCGCGCGCGCCGAGGGCCTGGGATCCTTCACTCCGGCCGAACTCGCCGCCGAGGAGGACGAGCTCCGTCGCACCCTGGGCTTCGTGCGCGACCACGGCGCTGTGATCGCCTCCTACGATCTGGGCCGGATCGCGGCGTGGAGTCCGCGGTCGGAGTGACCGGATCCGGGCTCGCGCAGGGGAACATCCCCGGACGTGTCGCCCGGTCCCAGTTACACAGAATCGCTTACGCCCCCCCGGCGCGACGGCCTCCGGAGGCAGCGCCCCGGTTCTTCCGCGCCAGAACACGTGCACTTCCGCTGCGGAAGTCGGGATCGCGGAATTCTTCCTGCGCCACTTCCGCTGCGGAAGCGTGTACGAGGCGTGACA
>CAZQHE010000007.1:0-57718 GCA_964593155.1 uncultured bacterium | reverse complement strand
ACGCATGACCCCGGATCCTTGCGAATCCGGGGCCATGAACAATCATCGAGGCAGATCAGTTTTTATACATGTAGACCTTGAAGGTGCCGCTCTTCTCGATCACCGAATCCACCCAGCGAAACTCCCGCACCTCCCCCGTCTCCCGATCCTTTGCCCGCACCTTCACGCCGTTGTACAAACGGAAGTGCTGGAAGTCCTCGATCTCGTCGTACGCAATGCTCTCCAGATCCCACCCGCGCCCACCGGCCTCCAGCTTCCCCTCGCGGATCCCGCTCAGGATGTTGGCGTACTGGAAGCGCCACGCATCGGTCCAGTAGGCCAGGGTGTAGGGGCGGGCCTGGGGGAACGACGGCCAGCAGATGATCTCGAACTCCTCCTTGGTGATCGCGAGGTCGACGAGGCCGTAGTCGTTCTCGGCCTCGATCTCGTCGAGTACGCGTTGGATCAGTCCGCGGAGGGTGTCGGCGCCGCCGAAGAGCTCCATGCCGGGTTCGGGGACCTCGCGGTAACCGCGCAGCACCGATCGCCATTCGGGGTCGTAGGCGATGGCATAGCCCTTGGAGTTGTCGTTCATCGAGGGGAACGCGCGGCGGAATTCCAGGTAGTCGGGCCAGCGAGGATCGTCGGGCAGGGGGACGGTGAAGGTGTCGCGACCGTCGTTGCTCACGAAGGTGTGGTTCTCGTGGTACTCGATGATGTAGTCGATGTTCAGCGGCGTGCCCGAGGGTCGAGGCTCGACGCCACCGACGGCGACGCCGTTCTCGTCGTAGATCACACCGGGTTCCTGCTGCGACTCGGCAACGGCGCCGACGGGCTCCGGGTCGGAGGTCGGCGTCGACTCCTCGGCACCGTCGGCGGCGGCATCGCCGGCGTCGGTGACCTCGGACGTCGGGTCGGAATCGAGGTCCGTGGTGTCTTCACCGGTCCCGCCGAAGTAGAGGACGGCACCGACGATCAGGACGATCGCGACGAGTGCGAACGCGACGTTGCGGTTCATGGGGATCGTTCCTTCCGGGGATCACCGGGAATCAGAAGTCGTAACTGATCGAAGCTCCGTACTTGGGGCCGACCGCGCGGACGAGGCGGCGGGTGTCGAAGGTGGATCCGTCGACACGCTCCATGAGGATGTCGTCGTAGAACTCCTCGACGTCCTGCGGAAAGATGTCCTCGACGGACAACTTCAGCCGGGCGTTGGGGCCGAGCCGCGTGGAGAAGGCCGCGTCCACGATGAGCGGTGGATCGACGAAGGTCTGCAGGGCCGCCGACTCCTGCCGCAGTCCGAAGTCCTTGAACAGCAGCGAGAAGTCCTGGTTCCCGTTGCCGTAGAACAGGCCCAGATTGAAGGCCGAGTCGGCCTGGCCGGTCAGGCGGTTCTCCTGGACCTCGGTGCCGTCGGGGCTGGGCAGAGGGTTGCCGTCGGGATCGACCACGTTGAAGAGCTCGTTCTCGGCGCGCACGGGATCGAGGTCGATGGACGACGAGATCCCCGAGTAGTTGAAGGTGAAACCCCAGTTGCGCAGAGCGGGCACCTCGACGGCGCCGGTCAGGCGGTGGTCGGGGGTCCAGTCGCCGAGGGCGGACAGGCCGGGGATCTGACCGATCAGCCAGAACGGGCGGGTGGCGAGCCACGCCCCGGACACGGCGGCCTGGCGCGAGGCCCACAGCACGTCGTCGATCGGGCCGCGCCACTCGACCTCCCAGCCACGCAGCGATCCGTCCTGCTCACCGTTGGCGGGGTAGAGCACGAGGCCGCCACCGGCCTGGTTGGTGAAGTTGGTGAGGATCGCGTTGTCGATGGTCTTGTCGAAGAAGCTCAGGGCGGCGTAGCTGCGGGGCGCAGGGAAGATCTCCCAGCGGAAGTCGAAGGCGTCGACGGTGGCGGCCCGCAGGAACGGATTGCCCGACACGACCTCGTCGGCGTCGAAGTCGAAGATGCGCAGGCCGGCGAGCTCGCGGAGCTGCGGACGGTTGAGAGTGCGGCTGTAGCCGCCGCGGAACTGCATGCGGTCGGTGGTGCGCCACGTCAGGTTCAGCGCGGGCAGCCAGTCCTCGGCGCTGGCGTCGGCCTCGATACTGGGCAGGCCGGCCTCGGCACCGTTCAGGCTCAGGGAACTCGCGACCTGCTGGTTGCTCTCGAAGCGGGCACCGCCAGTCATGCGCAGGGTCTCGAAGAAGTCGAGGTCGAGCATCGCGTAGAGCGCGGTGATCTCCTGCTGGGCGTCGTACGCGTCGTAGGGGTTGGTCAACTCCTCGGTCTTCGACAGGCGCAGGGCGTCGACGGGATCGGCGAAGCTCGACAGCTCGAAGATGTCCTCGGCCCGACCTGCGCCGCCCGCCTCGACGTAGGCCGATGGCGAGGGCTTGCGGATGAGGAAGCGGCGGTAGCCCTCGTCGCGCTCGCGCTGGCGGTAGCCGAAACCGAGCTTCAGGCGACGCTTCACCCACGGCTTCTCGGGCAGGACCAGGTCCCAGTTCACGCGGAAGGCCTGGGCGTTCTCGTCGGTTTCCCCGAACAGGCGCTGGAAGCCGCTGGCGATGTTCGGCTGGGTCCACACTCCCACGTTGTACTGTTCGCCGCTGTCGCTCACGCGGCGGTCGCTGTTGGCCCAGGCGAATCGACTGTAGCGGTTGTCCGGCTCGTTCCGGGTCGCGCTCGACGTCGAGCCCATCCAGTGCAGTTCGGAGCCGTGCGGACCAACGGTGTGGCGGCCCTGCAGGACGTGGGTCAGCAGGTCGCGCTCGACGAACTTCAGGGTGTGGCTGAGGTACTGGGTCTCCTCGCTGTCGGTCCGGCCGACCGAGGTGTAGGCCTGATCCTCGCCACTGCGGGTGTACAGCACGTTGTACTGCAGGTTGGTGCCGGTGGTCGGCTGGAAGACGACGGCGCCGGTCACGCCCAGCAGAACGGAGCGCTCGGAGCGCAGGGTGGTGGCCTGCTGCTTGGGCGGGGCGATCTCGTCGGTACGGATCACGTACTGCTCGTAGTCCTCGGTCTTGGCGCCGTGGCTGTACGACGCGGCCGCCAGCACGCTGCCACGGCGGCCCTCGATCTCGAAGGAATCACTGAACAGGCCGGAGTAGCCGAAGTTCGGCGGGCCCTCGACGCGCTTCGGGGTCCAGACGTTCGGGAACGAGAAGGTGGCGGCGAACTGCTCGGCCTCGGTGGCGTTCGCCGCGGTGAAGCTCTTGTTCTCGTAGGCCTCGAGCAGGCGGGGGAATCCGCGCGTGCCGTCGTCGCGCGCCAGCAGGTCGGTCGCGCCACCCTCGTAGGTGAGGAAGTCGTTGTCGATCACGCTCTGGTCGAAGCCGTAGGAGATCTTCTGCTGGAACACGCGCTCGTCCACGCCGCGGCGGGTGCGCACGTCGATGTTGCCGCCGCCGAAGTTCCCGTCCATGTCGGGCGTGAAGGCCTTCTGCACGACGATGTTGTCGAGCATGGCCGCCGGAAAGATGTCGAGCGGCACGGTGTTTCGGCTGGGCTCGGGAGAACTCAGGGGCGCGCCGTTCAGCGTGGTCGAGCTGTACCGATCGCCGAGCCCGCGCACGAAGACGAACTTGCCGCCCACCACGCTCAGGCCGGTGACGCGCTCGAGGGCCTCGGCGGCGTCGGAGTCGGTGCTCTTGCTGATCTCCTCGGCGGTGATCGCCTCCTGCACCGCGGTCGCGCGCTTCTTCTCCTGCAGCTGCGCCACCGCGGTGTTGGTGATCTTCTGCGCCTGGACGGTCATGGCCGTGAACTCGATCGGCTTCACGGTCATCTCGACGTCGAGCGTCACGGTCGAGCCGGGCTCGACGACGACGTCCTCGGCCGTGAAGGTCTCGTAGCCCAGGTACAGGAACGACACCTCGTAGGTACCGGGCGCCACGCGGGCGAAGTACTGCCCGCCGGTCAGGGCGATGCTGCCGCCGGTCTGCTCGGGATCGCCGCTCTCGCGAACGCGATCGAGGATGATGTTGGTGTAGGGCAGGCCCCGGCCCGACTCTGCGTCGCGCACGTGGCCGGTGATGGTTCCGGGGGCGTTGGACGGAACGGGCGAGGGCGTGCCGGCGGCCGTACTGTCGGCCGCGCTGGTGTCGGATGCGCTCTCCGCCGCCGTCGTGGCACCGGACCCCTGCAGGGCCGGGGCGTTCTCGGCGAGGATCTCGGCGGTCAGGCTCATCCCGGGGGTGTGCTGGGACGAGGCGCCGGCGGTGCCGGCCAGGAGGACGATCCCGAAGACGATCGTCGTGATCGCCGCGCAGCTCGGGAGACGAAGAACACCACGCATGGGGGCCTCTCTTCGAGGTGGGGCGACCGGATTCCGGTCACCGGAACACAGGGTCTGGACGCCAGGAGGTGGGACAGTCTTCCGACTGCCCCACCCCGGGTTCGGCCGCACGCCGCGCGTGGTGCGTTCGGTCATGATGCGGCGCGGCGTTGCGTACCGCCGAGTCCGGGGTCGCAGCCCCGAACCCGATCGAACTAGTTCACGAGCATGAGCTTGCCCGAAGCGACCTGACCGCCGGCCTGCACCTGGTAGAAGTACACGCCGTTGGCCTGGTTGCGGGGGGTCCAGCTCAGCTCGCGGGTACCCGCGTCGAGACGGCCCGAGAAGACCGTGTCGACCAGGCGACCACGCGCGTTGAACACGCGGACCTGCACGTCACTCGACTTCGGCAGCGTGAAGCGGAACATGCCGTTGCCGGCCTGGACCGGATTCGGCGCGAAGCTCACGTTGAACGCGGAGTTCGAGATACCACCCTCGATGCCCGTGGTGACGGTGCCCACCGACTGCAGAGCCGGACGGGGACCGACGCCGTTGGCGAAGGTGGCCGCGCTGTCCATGTCGAAGGCGACCCCGGCGAAGTCCACGATGACGCTGTTGAACACGCCGCCGTTGGTCCCGCGCCGGAAGTTGATGCCCGTGCTGCTGGTACCGCGACCCTCGTTGCCACCGATCAGGGTGACGTTGGCCACGATACCGTTCGACTCGCTCGGGCACTCGTTGTCGTCCTCGTTGTTGTCGCACTCCATCCCCTTCTCGGGGTTGGCACCGTCGAGACCGAGGGCGGTGATCACGGCGAACTGGTGGCGGCCACGGTAGCCGAGCTGCCAGTCCAGACCGTCGTCGTCGCCCTCGAGGCCGACGAAGTAGCGGCTCTTGACCGCACCACCGAACCACTCGAAGTGGTCGTCGGTGCTGCGGAAGGTCTGCAGGAACTCCAGCGTCGTGCCCGTGCCGACGGCGTTGAACGTGAAGGCGTTCAGCTCGTTGTTCGGGCTGATCTCGAGACCGGCGTACTCCGAGCGCACGTAGCGCAGGATACCGCTGTCGTCGGCGTCGTCGGTGCCACCGAAGAGGCCACCGTTGCCCTCGGACTCACAGCTGAAGGGCCCCGCCGGATCGTTGGTGGCGCGGCAGTCCACCGAGGCCGACGGGTCGATGTCGCAGTTGGCAACGGCGCGGCCGTTGATCAGCACACCCGACCAGTCGCCCGGGGCCTGCGAGCCCAGCGGAGCGCCGGAGGTGAAGATGATCGGCTGGTCGGCGGTGCCCTCGGCCTCGATGCGGCCACCGCGGTCGACGGCCAGGTAGGCGTTGGTGCCCGGCGAACCGGTCACCACGACACCCGGCTCGATCGTCAGGGTGACGCCGTCGGCCACCGTCACACGGCCGACCAGCTCGTAGCGGTTGGCGGCCGTCCAGGTGGTTCCCGGCGCGACGTTGCCGCTGACGGTCACGACCGGCAGACCCGGGTCGATGTCGGTGCGGCTCGCACCACCGTCGAGGTCGGCGTAGATCCACCCCTGCGTCCAGGCCGCCGCGCCGTCGCTCAGGGCACCGGCGTGCTGACGATCCTCGAAGAACGGATCGATGTCGCTCACGCGGAGCAACGACGCACCGTTCTTGAACAGCGCGGGGCTGTCGGACTGCAGGTTCCAGTTGCCGCCGTCGTCGATCACCGTGTAGTCCGGATCGAGACGGGGATCCTGGATGCTGTTGTTCACGAAGTTGCTGGTGACGAAGTCCTCGGTGTTGCCACCGCTGCCCGCGTCGGTGTCGTACTGCGTGCCGCCACCGTTGTTGTTCCACAGGAAGTTGCCGTCGAAGGTGATGCCTCCGGCGGTCGGGTCGACCGGCTGGAAGTCGGCCGGAATGGTCGACCGGACGCCGTTGGCGAAGGTCGCCGCCCCGTCCATGTCGAAGCCAACCCCGTCGAAATCCACGATGATGCTGTTGACCACACCACCGTTGGTGCCGCGGCGGAAGTTGGTGCCGGTGCTGCTGTCACCGCGCTGGGTGCTGCCGCCGATCAGCGTGACGTTGGACACGATGCCGTCGGACTCGCTCGGGCACTCGTTGTCGTCCTCGTTGTTGTCGCACTCCATCCCCTTCTCGGGGTTGGCCCCGGTCGGGTTCGCGCCGCCCTCGTTCTGATCGCTCAGGGCGGTCACGATGGCGTACTGGTGACGGCCGCGGTAGCCGAGCTGCCAGTCCAGACCGTCGTCGTCGCCCTCGAGGGCCACGAACCAACGGCTGCGCACCGCGCCACCGAACCACTCGAAGTGGTCGTCGGTGCTGCGGAAGGTCTGCAGGAACTCCAGCGTCGTGCCCGTGCCGACGGCGTTGAACGTGAAGGCGTTCAGCTCGTTGTTCGGGCTGATCTCGAGACCGGCGTACTCCGAGCGCACGTAGCGCAGGATACCGCTGTCGTCGGCGTCGTCGGTGCCACCGAAGAGGCCACCGTTGCCCTCGGACTCACAGCTGAAGGGCCCCGCCGGATCGTTGGTGGCGCGGCAGTCCACCGAGGCCGACGGGTCGATGTCGCAGTTGGCAACGGCGCGGCCGTTGATCAGCACACCCGACCAGTCGCCCGGGGCCTGCGAGCCCAGCGGAGCGCCGGAGGTGAAGATGATCGGCTCCTGCGCCGTACCCACGGCCTGCACCCGACCACCGCGGTCGACGGCCAGGTAGGCGTTGGTGCCCGGCGAGCCGGTCACGACGACGCCCGGCTCGATGACCAGGGTCACGCCGTCGGGCACGGTCACCCGGCCGACGAGTTCGTAGCGGTTGTCGGCGGTCCAGGTGGTGCCCGGCGGAACGTTGCCGCTGACGGTGACGACGGGCAGGCCGAAGTCGATGTCGTCACGGCCGAGGCCGCCATCGGTGTTGGTGTAGAGCCAGCCGCCGCGGGTCCAGTCCTCGTCCGGATCCGGGCTGAGCGCGCCCGCGTAGGGCACGTCGTCGAAGAAGGGGTCGAGGTCGGAGGCCTTGAGCAGCTGCACCGCGCCGGTGTTGCCGAAGACCGCGGGGCTGCCAGAGGTGGGGCGCCAGGGACCCTCGATGGAGTTGTACGTGGACTCCAGCAGGGGATCGACGCCGATCAGGTTTCGCGAGAAGTTGCTCGTGACGAAGGCTTCGGTGTCGCCACCGGAACCGACGTCGGTGTCGAACTGCGTGCCGCCACCGTTGTTCCCGAACAGGATGTTCGAGTCGTAGATGATGCCCTGCGCGAACGCGGGGCCGGCGAGCACGACCAGTCCGAGAGCCAAGAGACCAATGCCCTTGAGCTGACGAATCATGGTGTAGGGTACCTCCAAGAGGAGCAGAGAGAGGCGAAATCGTCGGCGAACCGAACGATCCGTTCCGGCCCGGGTCGGAACCGACCGGACCGGGAGTGCTCGGAGTGGAAGGTGGTTTTTTCGAGCGCGTCCGGATGTGTCGAGTATCGGACGGGCGACAGTCTAGTGACCGTGTGTGAGGGCGGAGTTAAGCCGGGATGAAACCTCGGCTTTCTCCGGATGAGGTGTCGGAGGGGACGTTTGCGTCTCAGCGCAGGGCGTTGTCGCCCTGTTCACTGTGCGGCGCAACGGCGAGCACCTCGTCGAAGAAGGCGTCGACGTCGGTCTCGTCGAGGGCGCCGTTCACGACGGCCAGGCGGATCACCCGGCGGTCGTCGACGTCGCCATAGCCGACCAGGGCACGGGACTCGCGCCGCAGGCGCTCGCAAACGTCGTCGCTGCGGCGGCCGTCGACCTCGAAGCACACGGTCACGGACTCGGGCTCACGGGTCAGGGTCAGCGTGGGCTCGGCCTTCACCCGGCCGGCGGCGTGACGGGCCAGCCCGAACAACCGGTCCACGCGGGCGCCCAGGCCCCGGTCGCCGTGGCTCTTCCACGAGGCCCACAGCTTGAGGGCGTCGTTGCGCCGGCCGCACTGCGGCGACATGGTCCCGTGCTCGTACTCGGAGTCGGGGGCCTGGAAGAGATAGCTGGCGTGCTCGTCCATGCTGGCGCGCAGACGGCCGGCCTCGCGGGTCAGGATCACCGAGGCCGCCAGCGGCACCCCCAGCATCTTGTGGGCGTTCCAGGTGAAGGAATCGGCGCGCCCACTGCCGTCGATCAGGTGCCGGTGACGATCGCTGAGCGAGACGCTGCCGCCGAGCGCGCCGTCGACGTGCAGCCACAGCCCGTGCTCGGCGGCCACGTCGGCGATCTGCGGCAGGGGGTCGAAGGCGCCGAGGACGGTGGTACCCGAGGTGGCGACCACCAGGAAGGGATCGCGGCCCTCGGCGCGGTCGACCTCGATGGCGCGGCGCAGGGCATCGGGGCGCATGCGGCCCCGCTCGTCGACGTCGACCGGCCGCACCGCAGAGCGGCCCAGCCCCAGCATGTTCGCGTTCTTCGGGATCGAGTAGTGGGCCAGCCGCGAGGCGTAGAGCATCAGCGGCGGCCCGTCGTGCAGGCCGTCGTCGCGGCTCGCGGGCCGGTGCGCGTCGCGGGCCATGACCATGCCGACGAGATTCGAGATCGACCCGCCCGGCACGAACACGCCCTCACCACCGTCCAGCCCGACCTTGCCCGCCATGTGCCGGGTCACCGCGCGCTCGAGCAGCACCTGCGGCCCGGCCGCCTTGAAGGTGTACATCGACGAATTGAGGAACGAGGCGATGAGTTCGCCGATGGTGCCGAAGTCGTCGCGACCGCTGAAGAGCTGGTTGAAGAACCGCCGAGTGGTCGTGCGCGGGGTCGCGGCGACGACCTGTTCGAGCGTGGCGAACAGGCGGTCGTCGTCGACGGGATCGGTCCCGAGGTCGAAGTCGATGCGGTCGAGCAGCTCGGCCGGATCGGCGTGGGAGATCACCGGCTGCGACCGCTCGTCGTCGAGGTGGGACCGCAGCAACGCGAAGGCGCGGTCCAGGCGCTCGGTGGTCGGGTCGGATCCGGGAGTCGGGCGCAGCGACATGACTCGTGGACGGGGCGGCGGAAGAGACGGCGCGCCGATACGCGGACGGCCGCCGGAGTGCGGATCAAGGTACCGGCCAGGCGGCCGTACGGCCAGCATCGGCCGGCGTGACGTCCGGCGGTGGCGGTACCCCGCGGGTCTCCGGTGATCGTGATAGGCTGACCAGCCCCCGGCAAGGAGGTCGCCATGGAGTTCGATCCCCTGCGGCATCTGCTGGCCACGATCGCCTATCGCTTCCGCGCCGTCGTCGTCGACGCGCCCGTCCGTGGGAGCTGGACCTGGGACGAGCTGGTCGCCGCGATGCACGCCGAGCTGGAACGGCTCGACGCCCACCAAGCGAGTGGGACCCAGGCCCGGGAGTGGCCCCCGGAGACTCTGCTCCAGGGACCGTACTCGGACGTGCTCACGCACGTCGGCCAGCTCGCGCTGATGCGGCGGCTCGAAGGCCACCCGGTGGAGCGGCAGAGCTACCTGCGGGCGCGCGTCGAGGTCGGTCGGCTCGGTCCGGACCAGGCCGCTCCGGCTCCACCTCTGCTCTGACCCCGGACGCGGACTCAGGTTCCGAGCAGGCGCCGGCACACCGCGACCGCGTCACCGACGAACTCGCGCGCCAAGGACTCCTGACCGGGTCCGGCCCCGTCGCCGATGGCGGTGACGGCGTCGAGCTTCATGCCCACGAAGCCCTGGGTGGTCCACTCGCCGACGGCCGGCTCGGGCGCGTCGCCTCCCAGGTCGGGAGTCGGGTAGGGGGCCACGTACCAGTACGGGGCGGCGTCGCTGTCGTCGCCGGGGCTCAGGCCGATTCCGATCGAGCGGCCCTTCTGCGGATCGCCGTGCCCCTCGAGCGAGATCAGCATGCCCATGTCGAAGTGGTGGGGCCACACGCGGGGGAGCGTGGCGCCCTCGGTCTTCGCCCGCAGATCACGCATGACGAGGTTGGCATCGTGGAACCACGCGTGCAAGGCTTTCAGCGCCGCTTCGGTTGCATCGCCGAACTTTGCCCCGTCGGCCACCGGGTGGTCGGGCAGGTCGTACGACGGCCGCTTCAGCGTCTGCTTCGGCTGGTTCCGGCGCTCGGCGATGGCGGACTCCATCGCCTCGTAGGCCTCGTCGAGGGTCCGTCCGCGCAGCTCGATGGGGACGATCTCCTCGCCGCCCGGCTCGTGGAAGGCCAACTTCAGCGCCGCCGGCGTCATCGACCCGAAGCCCGTGGGCTCGTCGTCGAGGTAGCGGCCGGCCAGCAGTTGCATGCCGTCGACCCAGCCCATGTTGCTCTGGCCGTCGTCGTCGGCCTGCTGCAGGTGCGTGTAACCGATCGAGGCCAGGACCTGCGCCGCCCAGTGCAGCTGCAGGCGGGCCTCGGTCAAGGCGTCGGGATGGACGGTCGGCAGGGGCTGCCAGCCCTGGATCGCGGGGTCGTGCTCGCTCATGGTCTTCTCTCGGCGTGGGTCGGAACGGCCGGCGGCGCGCGCCGTCGCCGGCGTACGAAGCCTAACGCCCGATGGGGACGGGGTCACGGACGAGGTGGCCGGTCCGGCCGCGCGTCCGACGGCTGCCGTGCGGCGAATCGTCCACATGGGATTATCTTCTCACCCCGGTGCGCGACGTGCCGATATCGGAGCCACAGTCCCCGTGCCCCGCCCCCGCGAGTCGACATGCCCGCACGCCGAGACTTCACGCAGGAGGTCCGCCCGCACCGACACCGAGCCGTGCGCTGGATCCTGATCGGCGTCGGCGTGGTTTGCGCGGGCCTGGGCATCGCCGGCGTGGTGCTCCCGCTGCTTCCGGGCATGCCCTTCCTGCTGATCGCCGCCGCCTGCTTCGCGCGGGCGAACGACCGCTTCTACAACTGGCTCTTGAACCACCCCGTGGTCGGACCACCCCTGCACGCCTGGCGGAACCACCGGCGCATTCCGAAGCGTGTGAAGCCCCGGGCGATCGTCGCGGTGCTGCTGGCCTTCGGGCTGTCGTCGTGGCTGGCCCTGGGAGACCCGCTGCTGCAGGCCCTGTGGATGGGCCTGGGGTTGCTCGTGGTCCTGCTGATCGCGGGGCTGCCGAGCTACGACGAGTCGCTGGCCGCCGCGGGCGACCGCCGATCCGCGCGCGACGACGGAACGGCGACC
Source organism: uncultured bacterium (assembly GCA_964593155.1). Taxonomy (GTDB): domain Bacteria; phylum Krumholzibacteriota; class Krumholzibacteriia; order JAJRXK01; family JAJRXK01; genus JAJRXK01. The sequence continues at coordinate 46,368 of CAZQHE010000007.1, read as the reverse complement.
GAGAACGCGCACTGAGTCCGCCATGATCCGCATCGACGACCGGCTCGCGATCGACGACGACGAGCTGCAGTTCCACGCGACCACCGCCCAGGGCCCGGGCGGTCAGCACGTGAACCGTTCGAACACGCGTGTGGTCGTCCTGTGGAACGTGAAGACCTCGCCGTCGCTCGACGACGCACAGCGCGAGCGGATCCTCGAGCGCCTCTCGAACCGGATCAGCCGCGAGGGCTGGCTGCGCGTGGCCTCGCAGAAGCACCGCAGCCAGAGCCGCAATCGCGACGCGGCGGTGCAGCGGCTGGCGGAGCTGGTGGCCGGTGCCCTGCGCACCGATCCGCCGCGCAAGGCCACGAAGCCCTCGCGGACCGCCAGGCGCCGGCGCGTGGACGAGAAGAAGCGCCGGGGCGAGATCAAACGCACCCGGCGCAAGCCGATCCGCGAGGACTGAGCTGCCGCCTACTTGCCGCGCAGGTAGGCGACCTTGATCCGGGCCTCGGCGCGATCCTTCATCTGCTGGGCCGCCTCGAGGTCGACTCCCTCGTCGCCGCGCAGGGCCTGCTTCAGGAGCTCCTTCGCGCGCTCGAGGGAGCGCTCGGCGCGCTGGGCGTCGATGTCGTCCTCGAGCTCGCAGGTGTCGACGATCAGGATCATCTTGCCGCCGCTCACCTCGGCGAAGCCCGCCCCCACGGCGTAGTGGGCGGTCTCCTGTTCGCTGCTGCCCTCGTAGAGCGTGACCATGCCCGGACTCACGGCGGCGACCATCGGCGCGTGGTCGGCCCACACCCCGAGGTATCCGCCCTCGGCCGGAAGGATCGTGCTGTTGACCTCGGCGTCGTAGACCGTCCGCTCGGGCGTGACGATGCTCAGCTGGTAGGTCTTGCGCGACACTGCGGTGACTCCTTCCGGGATCCGGTCCGGCCTAGGCCGACGCGCCGGCTTCCTGCTTCTCGTGGTCGGCGACGACTTCCTCGATCGTGCCCTTCATGTAGAAGGCCTGCTCGGGGATGTGGTCGTACTCGCCGTCCACCAGACCCTTGAAGCCGCGGATCGTGTCCTCGAGCTTCACGTAGGTCCCCGGGATCCCGGTGAACTGCTCGGCCACCTTGAAGGGCTGGCTGAGGAATCGCTGGATCTTGCGCGCCCGCTGCACGGTGAGCTTGTCGTCCTCGCTGAGCTCGTCCATGCCGAGGATCGCGATGATGTCCTGGAGCTCCTTGTACTTCTGCAGGATCTCCTGGGTGGCGCGGGCGACCTGGTAGTGCTCCTCTCCGACGACCTTCGGATCGAGGATCCGGCTCGTCGAGGCCAGCGGGTCGACGGCGGGATAGATCCCGAGCTCGGCGATCTGGCGGCTGAGAACCGTGGTGGCGTCGAGGTGCGCGAAGGTGGTGGCCGGCGCCGGGTCGGTGAGGTCGTCGGCGGGCACGTAGATCGCCTGCACCGAGGTGATCGACCCCTTGTTGGTCGACGTGATGCGCTCCTGCAGCTCGCCCATCTCGGTGGCCAGCGTCGGCTGGTAGCCCACCGCGCTCGGCATGCGCCCGAGCAGCGCCGACACCTCGGAACCCGCCTGGGTGAAACGGAAGATGTTGTCGATGAAGAGCAGGACGTCGGTGCCGACCTCGTCGCGGAAGTACTCGGCCATGGTCAGGCCACTCAGCCCCACGCGCTGACGCGCTCCGGGCGGCTCGTTCATCTGACCGAAGACCAGCGCCGTGTTCCTGAGGACGCCCGACTCCTCCATCTCCAGATAGAGATCGTTGCCCTCGCGCGTGCGCTCGCCCACGCCGCAGAACACGGAGTAGCCGCCGTGCTCCTTGGCGATGGAGTCGATCAGCTCCATCACGATCACGGTCTTGCCCACGCCGGCGCCGCCGAACAGGCCGATCTTCCCGCCCTTGGAGTAGGGCGCGAGGAGGTCGGTGACCTTGATCCCGGTCTCGAAGATCTCGTCGGTTCCGGCCTGGTCCTCGAGTTTCGGCGACGGCCGGTGGATCGGCCACCGCTTGTCGACGTCCGTCAGCTCGAGATCGTTGAGAGGCTCGCCGAGCAGGTTGAAGATCCCGCCGAGGACCTGGTCGCCCACCGGCACGCTGATCGGTTGGCCGGTGTCACGCACCTTCATGCCGCGCACGAGACCGTCGGTGCCGTCCATGGCCACGCACCGCACGATGTTGTTGCCCAGGTGCTGGGCGACCTCGGCCGTGAGACCGCGCTCGCCGCGCGCGGGATCCTCGACCACCAGGGCGCTGAGGATCTCGGGCAGCTTGTCCGAGTCGAATTCGACGTCGACCGTGGGTCCGATGACCTGGACGACCTTGCCGTAGTTGTCGGCCACTGCGGGCTCCTTTCAGACGTTCAGGCGAGCGCGTTGGCGCCGCCGACGATCTCACTGATCTCCTGGGTGATCGCGGCCTGGCGGGCACGGTTGCGGTACAACGTCAGGGTGTCGATCAGCTCCCCGGCGTTGTCCGTGGCCGAACCCATGCTGGTCATGCGCGCGCCGTGTTCGCTCGTGAAGGCTTCGGCCAGCGCGTTGAACACACGGTTGCGGATCGACTTCGGCAGCAGAGCGGTGAGAACTGCCTCGGCCGAGGGTTCGTAGATGTAGTCGGCGGTGCTCGTCGCCTCGGCCCCGTCCTGTTCCTCGGCCGGCTTCAGGGGCAGCAACATGGTGTGGGTGGGACGGTAGCTCAAGGTCGAGACGAAGCGCGTGTAGAAGACGACGACCTCCTGGAACTCGTCGTCGACGAAGCGCTGCATGAGCTCGTCGGCCACCGCGTTGAAGCGACCGAGGTCGATGGCCCCGTTCAGGTCGGTGATCGCGGTGTCGATCGGCCACCGGCGGCGCTTGAAGTAGTCGTTGGCCTTCCGCCCGACGACGTACAGCACGTTGTCGACGCCGTCGTCGCCGGGGCCCTTCAGCCACAGCTCGGCCTCGCGCGTGATGTTCGCGTTGTAGCTGCCGCACAGGCCCTTGTCCGAACTGACGACCACCACCAGCCGCTTCTTCAGCTCGCGCTCCTCGAAGAACGGATGGTCGATGCTGGTGCCGGCCAGACCCCGCAGGAGCTCGTCGAGCTTGGCCGCGTAGGGCCGGGCCGCGACCAGGCGGTCCTGGGAACGCCGCAGCTTCGCCGCGGCGACCATCTTCATGGCCCGCGTGATCTGCTGCGTGTTCTTGACCGACCGGATCCGGCGGTCGAGTTCCTTCAGCGAGGCAGGCATGCGCTACTCCCGGCTGAACTTCTGGTTGAACTGTTCGATCGCGCCCTTCAGGCCCGACACGATCTCGTCGGTCAGCTTGCCCTCCTGGCGGATGCCGTGCAGGACGTCGGAACCCTTGTCGTCCATGAAGGCGTGGAACTCCTCCTCGTAGCGGCTCACCTGCTCCACCGGCACGTGATCGATGTAGCCGTTGGTCACCGCGTAGATGATCGCCACCTGCTTCTCGACCGGCATGGGAACGAACTGGCCCTGCTTGAGGATCTCGAGCGTGCGCTGGCCACGCGCGAGCTGCGCCTGCGTGGCCTTGTCGAGGTCGCTGGCGAACTGCGCGAAGGCGGCCAGCTCGCGGTACTGCGCGAGGTCGAGGCGCAAACGCCCGGCCACCTTCTTCATGGCCTTGGTCTGCGCGTTGCCACCCACGCGCGACACCGAGATCCCGGCGTTCACCGCCGGGCGCTGGCCCGAGTAGAAGAGGTCGCTCTCGAGGAAGATCTGGCCGTCGGTGATCGAGATCACGTTGGTCGGGATGTAGGCGGACACGTCGCCGGCCTGGGTCTCGATCACGGGCAGTGCGGTGAGGCTACCGGACCCGCGCTCGTCACTCAGCTTGGCGGCGCGCTCGAGCAGGCGGCTGTGCAGGTAGAAGACGTCGCCCGGGAAGGCCTCGCGCCCCGGCGGACGACGCAGCAGCAGCGAGAGCTGGCGGTAGGCGACGGCCTGCTTGGAGAGGTCGTCGTAGAAGACCACCACGTGCTTGCCGTTCCACATGAACTCCTCGCCCATCGCACAGCCGGCGTAGGGAGCGATGAACTGCAACGGTGCGGGGTCGGACGCGTTCGCGGCGACGATGGTGGTGTAGTCCATCGCACCGTTCTCGCGCAGGACGCGCTCGACCCCTGCCACGGTCGAGGCCTTCTGCCCGATGGCCACGTAGATGCAGTACACGTCGGTGTCGCGCTGGTTGATGATGGTGTCGAGGATGATCGCCGTCTTGCCCGTCTGGCGATCGCCGATGATCAGCTCGCGCTGTCCGCGACCGATCGGGATCATCGAGTCGATGGCCTTGATCCCCGTCTGCACCGGTTCGTTCACCGGCTGACGGTCGAGCACGCCGGGCGCCTTGACCTCGATCGGCCGGGTCTTGTCTCGCGCGATGGGCTTGCCGCCGTCGATGGCCTCGCCCAGCGGGTTCACCACCCGACCGAGCAGCGCGTCGCCCACGGGGACGCTGGTGATCTCGCCGGTGCGCTTGACCGTGTCGCCTTCCTTGATGTGACGATCGTCGCCGAAGATCGCGACCCCGATCGAGTCCTCCTCGAGGTTCAGCACCATGCCCCGGATGCCGCCGGGGAACTCAACCAGCTCTCCGGCCATGACCTCGGTCAGGCCGTAGATGCGGGCGATGCCGTCACCGACCTGCAGGATCGTCCCGACGCTCTCGACGTCGAGCTCCTGGCTGTACTGCTTCAGCTCCTGCGTGAGGACGGAGCTGATCTCTTCGGGACGAAGCTTCACGGCTGGACTCCTTGTTCGAGCGGCCTCGAGTCGGATCGGGTTCGGTTCAGGAAGAGAGAGGGGCCCCCATGAGCTCCTTGCGCATCTCGTCGAGGGCGGTGCGGATGCTGCCGTCGATCACGCGATCTCCGATCACGGCGACCACGCCACCGATCACCCGGTCGTCGACACGGGTCTCCAGGATGCAGTCCAGGCCCAGGCTGACGTCGAGCGCCCGCTTCAGGCGGTCGAGCACGTCGGGCGCGAGGGCAACGGCCGTGGTGACCTTCACCCGGACCTGCCCCCGGTGCTCCTCGACCAGTCGCTGGAACTCCTCGGCGACGTCGGCGAGGTGGTCGATGCGGTGCTTGTCGAGCAGCAGCCGCAGGAAATCACGCGTGATCGGGTCGACCTTGTCGCCGAAGACCTTCTCGACGATGGCGTGCTTGTCGGCCTCGGCGATGCTCGGCCCCTCGAGAAAGGCCTTGAGCTGGATGTTGTCCGAGACGACCGCGGCCACCGCCGAGACGTTCTCCTGCACCGTCTCGAGCTGCCCCGGGTCGGTGACCGACTCGAGCAGGGCCTCCGCGTAACGACTGGCGACGACGGGATCAGCCACGAACGTCTCCCAGGTCCTGGATGAAACCCTCGACGAGCTCGCGGTGCTTGGCGTCGTCGAGCTTCTCGTTGACGACCTTCTCGGCCGCGGCCAGGGCCATGCTCACGACCTGCTCGCGTAGCTCCAGGCGCGCGGCGCCGACCTCGCGGTCGAGTTCCGCCTCGGCCCGGGTCATGAAGTCGCCGGCCTTGTCTCGGGCGTCCTGCTCGATGCGGGCGGCGATCTCCTCGCCTCGCTTGACCGCTTCCTGCACGCGCTCGCGCTCGAGCGCCTTGATCTCGGCCAGCTTCGAGTCGTAGTCCTGCCGGAGCTGTTCCGCCTCGCCGAGCTTGTCCGCCGCGGCGTCGTACTCCGACTTGATCTTGTCGCGGCGCTGGTCGAGCACCGACATCATCGGGCCCCACGCGTACTTGGCGAGGACCCACACCAGGATCAGGAACGCGATGACGTTCGTGACCAGGATCTTGCCGATGTCGACGAGTTCGAGGCCTTTGGTCAGAACTTCCATCGGGACTCCCCGTTCGTTCCACTGCGAGTGTTGGGTGTCACGGTGCCCCCGTCACGTCGCTCGACGTCGGGTGGGGGCGGTCCACTCCGACCACCCCCGACCGCAAGGGCAGAGAGGGCAACGACGACTAACCGCTGACCTTGCCCTGCAACACGAACGAGATGACCAACGCGTAGATGGCGAGGGCCTCGATGAGCGCACAACCGATGATCATGGCCGTCTGGATCTGGCCGATGGCCTCGGGCTGGCGGCTCATGGCGTCCATGGCCGCACTGATGGCGCGACCCAGGCCGAGGGCGCAACCGAAACCGGTGATGGCCAGACCCAGAGGAATGGCGAGTCCGAGAAGATCCATGTGACGTTCTCCTTGTTCTTCTGCCCTTGGTGGAGCCGGAGCTCCGTTGTCGACGGACGTCGTCCGCCTCGGATGCGGGGCCGGAGCCCCTGGAGTGCGGGATCGAGCCCGCGGAAAACCTCGTCAAGCGTGCGCTTCTTCCTCGTGCAGCGGCTCGTGTTCGTGCGGCAACATCATGCTGATGTAGACGGTCGTGAGCAGCGCGAAGACCACCGCCTGGATGAGCCCGAGGAGGAGGGCCAGGAAGAAGAACGGGAAGTGCAGCGGCAACCCGATCCAGCCGTCGGTCGGCAGCGCCGACAGCGCGACCACCCCCAGCAGCGCGAACACGGCCAGCAGCATGTCCTTGCCGAAGATGTTGCCGAAGAGTCGGAGGCTCAGGCTGATCGGCTTGGCGAACTCGCCGATGAGCTCGAGCACGAACATCAGCGGTGCCAGCAACCACCCCACGAGATTGTTCGGCGAGCCCGCCAGGTGGTGGAGGTAGCCGACGAACCCCTGTCGCTTCAGGCCGGTGTACTGCACGTACAGGAACACGCACAGCGCGATCGAGAAGTTGTTCAGGAAGACCGCCGACGGCGCCTTGCCCAGCGGAATGATCCCCGAATAGTTCTGCACCAGCAGGTACACGAAGATGGTGGCGACGAAGGGCGCGTACTTCCGCCCGTACTCCTCGCCCATCATCGTGTTGGTGATGTTCAGGGTCTGCTCGACGAGGATCTCGAACAGGGCCTGCAGGCGGTCCGGCAGCTCGGAGCGGTTCTTGTACAGCCGGCGCGCCACCAGGCTCAGGAACAGCACCGCCAGCGCCGCGAAGAACGGGGCCTCGAACATCTTCGAATACTTGTAGAACTCGTAGGAGTCGGAGAACACCGTGTACCGCAGCACCTGGAAGAGGTGCGGGAGCATGTCGTACTGCTCGAGGTGCTTCTCCTTCCCGTTGCCGTAGGTTCCGTGTTCGCCGTCGGACGCATCCGCCGCCTCGGCCGCGTGGACGCCGTCCGGCGCCAGGCAGAGGGCGAGGAGCGCGACCAGGGAGAGCAGCAGGCGTCGGGACATCGTTCAGCTCCGCGAATCGCTCGAGGACGGCGAGGTGGAGGCGGTCGTCGGGCGCGCGACGACGTGGCCCAGCGCCTTCAGGAAGATCACGACCAGCGGCACCGACAGACCGGTGACGATCGAGAAGGGCGGGAAGTCGCCGAGGAGGAGCAGCGCGACCAGCCCCCCGTAGAGGATCGGCAGCTTCACCACCGCGACGACGGCGATCGTCACCGGATCGCGGTCGCCCGGTCGGATGGCGGCGCGCAGCAGACGCTCGAGCACCCAGAGGTTGGCGGCGCTCCAGAGCCCGAAGGCGGTGAAGCCCGCGGCCCAGTGTGGGTCGACGGCGAAGAGCAGCAGCAGCCCGAAGAGAAGGCTCAGACCCACGTTCGCCTGGTGGACACGGCGCAGAAAGGCCTCGTCGGGTTCGACGGCCTTCTTCGGACCGGTTGGCGCGGGGTGGGTGGGCATCGGGCGGGGACGGAACAGCCGCGTGGAGGTTCGAACTTCAGGCGGATCGGCCGGGCCGGTTCCGCCGGGACTTCCTGCGCTGTTCGTCGCGCAGCATCATGATCATCTTCCGGACACTCGCGACTCCGCCCAGGACCAGACCACCGAAGCTGAGCCAGGGATCGTATCCGTAACGTCCCTCCAGCCAGTCACCGACGAAATAACCGCCGATGAGACCGACGGCGAGCATGGTGGGGATCGTGGTCGCGACCCCGATGTCCCGGGCCTGACCGGCCCGCTTGCGGACCCATTCGCTCGCTCGGTCTTCGGGGGATCGGTCTGCCATCGGCCCCGCCCCTTCGCGCGCCGCACGCGCTCCGAGGGGTGTCCGGGCCACCTCCGCCCGCGAGTGACCGCGCCAGTATAGTTGCACCAGAAGGCGCGTCAAGGCGTTCCGGCGCTTTCGTTTTCGCCGGTCCGCACTGAGACCATCCGCATCGGACGACGGCCCGGCGCGCGCGGTGGCGGCGAGCACGAATGGCTGGCCCGGGAGGATTCGAACCCCCACAGCTGGGACCAAAACCCAGAGTCCTACCCTTAGACGACGGGCCAGCCCGTGCGACCAAGCTAGCACCAGCGGTGCGGCGCTGGCCAGGCCGGGTCAGTCGCCGCCGAGGCGGCGGACGACCTCGCGGGCGACCAGGTAGATCAGCAGCAGTGCCCCGATGTCGAGGCCGACCAGCGCCCAGATCGACCGCGAACTCCGGGAGCGGCGGCGCGCCTCCCAGCGACGGGCGAAGCCGAAACGGTGCTCGGAGCCGGAGCGCGGGCGCAGACGGATCCGTCGCCGGCCCTGGCCGTCGGACTCCTGATCTTCGTGATCTTCGTGGTCGTCCGGGTGTTTCGTCATGGCGGAGCCGCCTCCCGATGCGCATCATAGGCGCGGGCGCGCGCGCGGGCCACCGGCCGCGCCGGATCCAGGACCCTCCGACCCGTTCCGCCGAACGGTTCCGTCGGCGACCGCGGCATGCGACACCTCGACCTGTTGATCCTCCGTCATCCCCACCTGCGCAACGTCGACTACCAGCGACTGGTGCAGCGCGCCAAGGAAGACCCCCCGGCCCACTGGGACGAGCTGGTCGACGCCTCGGCGCCGATCGTCCACTCCATGGCCCTGCGCATGGCCGACCACCTGGGCAACCGCGACGCCCTGGCCGAAGAGGCCACGGTCCAGACCTTCGAGGCCATTGCCCGTGGCGACTTCGCCGTGATCCGCGACTACGTGGGCTACGGCAAGTGGGCGAGCGAGCTGGTCCGGATCCTCCAGAAGACGCCGGTCATGAGCGAGGCACGCCGCGCGCGCGAGTACCCGCCGGTCGACCCGGCCATCGCTCTCGACGATCCCGACCAGCCCGTTCCGGTGCTCGAGCCGAAGTACGCCGAACTGCTCGAGAAGGAGGGCGAGCGCTTCTTCGTGGCCATGAAGCGCGTGATCGGGGTCCTGCACCGCCGCGACCGCCTCATGCTGGGCTTCCGCTACGAGCAGGGCCTGACCCTGCGCGAGCTCGACCAGATCTTCCGCGTGGGCACGCCGGAGCGGGTGGGCAAGCTGCTCGACCGGCTGCTCGGCTACCTCCAGCCGATCCGCGCGGTGGGCGACGCCTGGGAGATGCCGCACGAGCAGCGGCACGCCCTGCTGCGGGTGGTCGTGCACCGCCTGTACGGCGAGACCACCATGGAGACCGACGAGGACCGCAGCACCGGTCCCGCGCTGCAGCACCGCTGATCGGGAGGAGAGGACGTCATGGCAGCACCGAAGAAGTGGGGCTACACGCGCGACAAGGAGATCGGCGACGAGATGCTCGTGGCCTGGTCCGACGGCGACCTGATCGAGGCCGTCGTCTTCGAGGTCAACGAGCACCTGCTGCGTCACCGCGAGTCGCGGCGCATGGTCGCCGCCTGGGCGCGTGCCTCGGAGGACACGATGGAGCCGGTCGGCCGCGACTGGCTGCTGGACCCGCCGAAGAGCGTGGTGCACCGCTGCAAGGAGATCGGCCGGCGCTGAGCCCTCAGCCCCGCACCGACGCGAACACCCCGAGCGCGCGATCGATCGCCGCGTCGTCCATGGCCGCCGTGGGGGCCAGCCGCAGACGGCAGGCGTCGCGGGGCACCGTCGGTGGGCGGATCGCGGGCACGACCACCCCGCGCTCGGCCAACGCGGCCGACAGCGACACCGCCGTCTCGGCACTCTCGACGATCACGGCCAGCATGGGGGCCGGACTCTCGCCCCACACCGTCCATCCCTGACCCACCAGACCCTGGTGCAGGCGGTCGAAGGACCGCTGCCGGCGTGCGCGCAGGTCGTCGTCGCGGGCGAGTTCGATCGCCCGCCGGGCCGCGGCGGCGATGGGCAGCGCGAGGCCGGTGCTGTACACGAACGACCGCGCCCGCTGTACGAGCCAGGCGACGAGATCCGCCGGGCCGGCCACGAAGCCGCCCTGGCACCCCAGAGCCTTCGACAACGTGCCCATCTGGACGATGCCCTCGGGAGCGAGGTCGAAGTGCCGCAGGGTTCCGGCTCCTTCGGGACCCACGACGCCCGTCGCATGCGCGTCGTCCACGATCAGCGTGGCGCCGGCCTCGCCGGCGACCTCGGCGATCGCGGGCAGGGGCGCGAGCACGCCGTCCATGCTGAACACGCCGTCGGTCACCACCCACGCTCGCCCGCCGGCGCGGCGTCGGGCGAGCTGCCGGCCGAGGTGTTCGGGATCTCCGTGGCGGTAGAATCGCAGCTCGGCCCGGGCCAGCCGGGCACCGTCGACCAGGCTGGCGTGGTCGAGGCGGTCGCAGTAGATCACGTCTTCCGGTTCGCTGATCGCGGTCAGCAGGCCTAGATTCGCCGCGTATCCGGACGAGAAGACCAGCGCCGCGTCGGTTCCCTTCAACCGCGCGAGATCGGCTTCGAGTTCGACGTGCGCGGTGGCGTTTCCACCGAGCAGACGCGATGCTCCCGAACCGACGCCGTCGCGGTCGAGGGCCTCGTGGGCCGCCGCGACCACCCGCGGATCCCGGCGCAGCCCCAGGTAGTCGTTGCTCGCGAAGTCGAGGTCGACGGACCCGGACCGCGGGTCGGGCAGACGGCGACGCAGACCCTGCCGTTCCTCGGCGCGCAGCCGTTCGTCCCAGGTCCGTCGGTCCATCGTCCCTTCGCCCTTCCTACGGGGTTCCGCCTTCGGCATGGCTCACGAAGCATTCATCGTCGGGACCGGCCACGCAAGTCCGGGTGTGTCGCTGGACAACGCCGAACTCGAGGCGGAACTCGGCCTCGAGGCGGGATGGATCGAACGGCGCACGGGTATCCACGCGCGCCGGATCTGCTCGCCGGGGCAGGCGTGTTCGGACCTGGCCATCGAGGCCGGCGCCGCGGCGCTCGAGGACGCGGCCCTCGGTGCCGGCTCGATCGGCCTGGTCGTCCTGGCCACGAGCACGCCCGACCACCTGCTCCCACCGACGGCTCCACGGGTCGCCGCCGGCATCGGCGCGCCCGGCGCGGGCGGCTTCGACCTGGCCGGGGCGTGCGCGGGATTCCTGTACGGCCTCGGCGTCGGGGCCGGGTGGGTCACGGCCTTCGGCACGCCCGTCCTGGTGGTCGCCTCGAACGTGTTGAGCCGCCGGCTCGATCCCCACGACGCGGGGTCGCGGGCCGTGTTCGCCGACGGCGCGGGTGCCGTGGTCCTCGCTCCCGAGCGTACGGCAGGCCCCGCCGCGCGCATCCGGTCCCTGCGCGTGGGGTCCGACGCCCGCCACGCCGACGCGATCCGCGTGGTCGCCGGCGGCAGCGTCCGTCCCTTCGACGCCGACGCCCTGAAGGAGGGCCTGCACTTCCTGCGCATCGAGCGGGGTTCGGTGGTGTTCCAGGAGGCCGTCCGCGGTATGGTGCGCTCCTCACGGGCGGCCCTCGACGACGCCGGACGCACGGCGGACGACCTCGACGCCTGGATCCCCCACCAGGCCAACCGCCGGATCCTCGACCGCGCCGGCAACGAGCTGGGCATCGACCCCGCGCGCCGCGTCGACATCCTGCCGACCTGGGGGAACAGCTCGGCCGCGAGCATCCCGACCGCACTGTCGTTGCACCGCCGGTTCGCCGCGTGTCCGGGGACCCTGCTGCTCAGCGCCGTGGGGGCCGGTCTGGTGGAGGCGGCCGCGGTGGTGGAGTGGAGTCGGTCCGACGAGGAGAGACACCCATGACCACTTACGATCCCTTCTTCGGCTTCGAACCCGAAGACGTGCGGCGCTTCGACCTCGAACACGTGTGGCATCCCTTCACGCCCATGGACGACTACGTGGCGGCGTCGCCGCCGGTGATCGTTCGGGGCGAGGGCCGGAGGTTGCAGGACACCGAGGGTCGCTGGTACTGGGACGGCTCGAGTTCGATCTGGTTGAACGTGCACGGCCACCGCGACCCCGACCTCGACGCGTCGATCCGCGAGCAGATCGATCGGATCGCGCACTCCACGCTCCTCGGCGCGGGCAACGTTCCCGCCTCGGTGCTCGCGAAGCGCCTGGTGGACGTCACACCCGAAGGACTCGAGCGCGTGTTCTTCTCCGACAGCGGGGCGACGGCGGTGGAGATCGCGCTCAAGGCGGCGATCCAGTTCTTCGCCAACCAGGACCGCGCCGAGAAACGCCACGTGGTGGGCTTCACCGAGAACTACCATGGCGACACGATCGGGGCGATGTCGGTGGCGCCCGATCCCGTGTTCCACTGGCCGTTCCTTTCGATGCTGCCGGAACAGCCGCGCGTGGCGTATCCCTACTGGTTCGGTCACCCGAGCGGCGCGACGAACCCCGAGGAGTGCCGGCGCGCGACGCTCGACGAACTTACCGCGCTGCTCGAGGGCGACGGTGATCGCATCGCCGCGGTGATCATCGAACCGGTCGAGGGAGCGGGCGGGGTCCGGCCGGCACCAGAAGGTTTCCTGCGCGACCTGCGATCGCTGTGCGATCGCCACGACGTGCTGATGATCGTCGACGAGGTGGCGACCGGCTTCGGCAAGACAGGCCGCATGTTCGCCTGCGACGCCGAGGGCGTCACACCCGACCTGATGTGTCTGGGCAAGGGCCTCACCGGGGGTTATCTGCCGGTGGCCGCCACGATGGCGACCGACCGCGTGTACGATGCCTTCCGCGGCGAGCGGCGACGCGCGCTGTACCACGGCCACAGCTTCACCGGCAACCAGCTCGGTTGCGCCGTGGCCCTGGCCAGTCTCGAGAAGATGCCGGCGGTGATGGAGTCGCTGCCGCCGAAGATCGATCGCGTTTGGTCACAGCTGGCCGCGCTGCGCGACCTGCCCTGTGTGGGCGACGTGCGCGGGCGCGGACTGATGGTCGGCATCGAACTCGTGACCGACCGCGAAGACCCACGGCCCCTGCCGTCGGACTGGCGCGCGGGCTACGCCGTCACCGACCACGCACGGGAGCTCGGATTGATCGTCCGCCCGATCGGAAACGTGGTGATCTTCATGCCGCCGCCGTCGAGCACGCCCGAGGAGCTCGACGCGATGCTCGACCTGCTGGTTCGGGCCTTCGAGCACGTCACGCCGCAGATCGCCGAACGCGTGGCCCGCGAGGCCCGGGGGCGCGCGTGAGCGGCGGCCTGCTGGTCACCGGCACCGACACCGGCGTGGGCAAGACCTTCGTCGCCGCGGGCATCGCCCGCGCCTGGCGCGACGCGGGCATCGAGGTCGGCGTGATGAAGCCCGCCGAGACCGGACACGATCCCCGGGTCGCCGGTCCCTGGCCGGCCGACGCGCGCACGCTGGCCCTGGCCTCGCGGACCATGGATGCCCTGGGAGCCGTGGTTCCCTACACCTTCGTCGATCCGGTCGCCCCGCTGGTCGGCGCCCGCCGCGAGGGGCGCGTGATCGAGCCCGAGCGCATCGCCGAGGCCTTCACCCGCATTGCCGCCCGCCACGACGTGGTGGTGGTGGAGGGGGCCGGAGGCCTCTCGGTGCCCATCGCCGAATTCGGACACGATGATCACTTGTTCGATTACACGGATCTGGCCACACTGCTCGGACTCCCCCTGCTGATCGTGGCCCGTGCCCACCTGGGAACCCTCAACCACACCTTCCTCACCGTGCGCTACGCGCGCGAGCGTGCGACACCGGTGATCGGTGTGGTCCTGAACGGGCGGGACCCTGCGGCCGACGATCCGTCGGTCGACGACAACGCGGCCATGATCGAGGAGATGTGCGCAGTCCCCGTGCTCGGGACGCTCGACCGGATCGAAGGTCTGGTCGACGTCGACGTCATGGCACGGGCCTGCCGCGAGTCGATCGATCTCGATCGCATCCACGACCTGTCGATGGTGCAAGGAGACACCGTATGAACCCTCCGACCTCCGCGGCCGCCGCGCCGACGACCTCGAAGTGGGCCGCCCTGGCCGACCGCGTGCTCGCGGGCCACACGATCGAACCGGACGAGGCCCGGTCGATCCTCGACGCCCCCGACGTCGAGCTGCTCGACCTGTTGGCCGCGGCGTATCGCATCCGCCACCACCACTACGGCAACAAGGTCAAGCTGAACTACCTGGTGAACGCCAAGAGCGGCCTGTGCCCGGAGGACTGCACCTACTGCTCGCAGAGCAAGGACTCGACGGCCGAGATCCATCAGTACCGGCTGATGTCGCAGGAGCAGATCGTCGAGAAGGCCGACCACGCGGCGAAGATGCACGCGGGAACGTGTTGCATCGTGATCAGCGCCAAGGGGCCGAGTGATCGCGAGGTCGACCACGTGGCCGGTGCGATCCAGGAGATCCGTCAGCGGCACCCCGACATGAAGCTGTGCGCGTGTCTGGGCATCCTGGAGGACGGACAGGCCGAACGCCTGGCCGCCGCCGGCGCCGATCGGTACAACCACAACCTGAACACGGCCGAGACCCACTACGAGGACATCTGTTCGACGCACTCCTACGCCGATCGTCTGGCCACCGTGGAGTCGAGCAAGAAGGCGGGGATCTCTCCGTGCAGCGGCGTGATCATCGGCATGGGCGAGACGCGCGACCAGGTGGTCGAGAGCGCCTACGCCCTGCGCGACCTCGACGTCGACTCGATCCCCGTGAACTTCCTGATCGCGATCGAGGGGACGCCACTGGCCGAGCAGCCGCTCGAGAGGCTCGACCCGCGCTACTGCCTCAAGGTGCTCTGCATGTACCGCTTCGTGAACCCCGCCAAGGAGATCCGCGTGTCGGCCGGTCGCGAGGTCCATCTGCGACACATGCAACCCATGGCCCTGTACGCGGCCAACGCGATGTTCCTGGCCGACTACCTCACCGAGCCCGGACAGGCACCGGACCTGGACGAGCAGATGGTCGAGGACCTCGGCTTCGAGTGGGAAACCCCCTGATCCCGCCGGAGGGGCCGCACGGGGTTTCCAGGCACGGCGCGGAGGAGTAGGGTTTCCGCCCCGGATCGGCGCGTGCATCGGCGGTCCGGGAACACGGCTCCCGAGACGCGGGGGACGCCGCCCGCGTCACTCCAACGCGAGGAGCTCGACGTGTACCGCGCCCTGTCCTGGGCCCTGCTGGCCCTGGCCGTGATCGGAGTGGTGATCTCGGCCGGACTCGCCTGAACCGCGAGGGATCCATGAGCGAGAAGACACTGTTCTCGAAGATCATCGACGGCGAGATCCCCGGCGACTTCGTCCACCGGGACGAATCGTGCGTCGTGATCCGCGACATCGATCCGCAGGCTCCGGTCCACCTGCTGGTGATCCCCGTCGAACCCCTACCGGGCATCCAGTCCGCCGAGGACGAACACCGCGACCTGCTGGGCCACCTGATGCTGGTGGCCCGGAAGGTCGCCCGCGACGAGGGACTCGCCGACGACGGCTACCGGCTGGTCGTGAACGCGGGCAGCAACGGGGGTCAAGAGGTCGACCATCTGCACGTCCACGTGCTCGGTGGGCGCCGGCTGCGCTGGCCGCCGGGCTGATCCCGGGTCCGGCTCTCGCGGCTCGTCCGCCCCGACGGCCCCGTCCGGGACCCTGTTTCCCAACCCGTGGATCCGGTTTTGCGTGCGCGGCTCATCGTTGGCACAAGTTCCGTATTTACGGGGATTTACCCTTTCTTCGCCCCTCGGGGCCGATCCTCTGGTCGCGCCCGGTCGCTGCCGCCCTGCCGCGCCTGTGCTACTTTTGTGCGGAACGTGGATCCAGCCGAATCGTAGAACTGGCCATTCCCCACGCCCGTGGGGGGGCGGGGTCCAAGCGGTCCAGCGGACTCGTTCGCCTCCTCGTACGAGACAGGGCAGAGAACACAGCCGGGCCGAGGAGCCGGACGATCATGGAGTTCACTGGATTTCGGGCGGAGACCTTCCGATTCTTCGAGGATCTGGCCGCCAACAATTCGACCGAGTGGTTCGACGCGCACCAACCCGCGTTCGAGGAGTTCGTCCTCGATCCCATGCGGGGGCTGGTGGAGTCGCTGCGCGAGGACCTGGCGGCCCTGAATCCCGCGCTCGTGAGCGAAGACCCCGACGCGCACTTCTCCGAGATGCGGCGCGGGCCCCGGACTCCTCCCGGGACTCCACCGATCAAGACGAGCTTCTACGCTTTCTTCTGGGACCAGGGCGTCCGCCGTCTGGTCGACGGCAACCTGTTCGTCGGCGTTTCGGCACAAGGGGTTACGATCGGGTTCTCCATCTACGACTTCGGCGACCCCCAGTCGCGGATGCGCCGGGTCTTCAAGCCGCGGCTACCGCAGCACCTGGGCCTGCTCGACGACTACATCAAGGCGAACTACCTGCGTCGGGGCTTCGACTTCCACCGCTACGTGCGGGCGGCCGGCCGCCTCGGGATGCGCGAGGTCGATGCGTTCCCGCCCCTGCCCTCGGAGTGGGGGAACACCCTCGGCTGGGTCGCGCGACGACACATCCACACCGAGAGTTCGCGGCTCACGCCGGGATCCTTCGTGAGCGAGGTCCACGAGAGCTTCACCCGGCTCTATCCGCTGTACGTCTTCACGAGTGATCCGAGCGAGGACTTCCAGAAGCTGCTGCGGGTCCCGAAGACGCAGAAGAAGCGCCGGAGCAAGACCCCGGCGCGGTCGCGTGGGCGCGCAGGGGCGAACACCGGGGACCGCGTGGCACGCAGCGCCCGCTCCTGAGTCGGCTGCGGATCAGGTGCGACCCCGGCGGCGGTCGAGCCACGTGACGTGGCCGACGAGCGCCAGCGCCCAGCCTCCGGCGCCGACCGCGGCCAGGACGACGACCCGGACCAGATCCACCTCGACCGCCAGCGCCAGGACAGCCGCGACGGCCGTCGCCGCGGCGCCCACGGCGGTGGTGTACGCGAGGATCCGGGCCCATCGCCGCGGGCCACGGTCACGGTGCAACGGGAGCAGCACGTGCAGAGCCCAGGCAGCGAGCCCGGACAGGCTCGCCACCGGGACCGCCAGGACGGGGCGCCACGCCTGCGCACCAGCCAGGGCCAGGACCAGGGCGACGACCACCAGCCCCGATCCGATGGCCGCCGGCAGCGGGACCAGGGCCCGGCGCCCGGGCACGAGATAGCGCAGCTCGACCAGGTCGCGGTCGCGCACCCGATGGGTGCCCCGGTCGCGGAATCCGCATCCCCGGTAACACTGCAGAGCCCGCACGTTGTCGGCGAAGGCACTGATGGCGACCTCGCGGGCGTCCTTCTCGCGCTCGGCAACCGCCTGGAGAGCCCGGACGAGGGTCCGGCCGAGTCCCAGACCCCGCTGCGAGGGCTGCACCATCATGTGACCGATCCAGATCCGGTCGCTCGCGCGGCCGTCGTCGACCAGCTCCGCGTAGCCGACCACGCGTCCCCGCTGCTCGAGCACGTAGCCAGACCTCCGCTGGTCGATCCAGTGGCGAACGGTCTCGGGCGTGAGCGGGAACGACTCGTCGGGAGAGACCTGCGCGAGGTCCCGCGGCGTCGTCACCAGCGCGGCGACGGCGTCGGCGTCCTCCGGGTGCGCCGGCCTAACCCGGAGACCCTTCCGATCGGCTTCGGTGGCGGGATCGGCGGTGGCGGTCATGCGTTCCTCGGCGGGCGGTCGTGGAGCGCATTGTAGCCCGAGCCCGCCGGCTTTGCATCTGTCGAAGGCGGACGAGCTGGTCCGGACTCCGTCCGTACGAATGATGATTTCTTGTGATGTTCTTCTTCTTTTGTTCACTCGGGGCTTGCCATCTCCGTAGGGGGAGTGCAGCTTCCTCATACGACATCATGAGCTGCGGAGAGGTTTGATCGGGAGCCACGATCGCGGAACCCATGCCCCACGGGTCCGCGGAGACGGCTCCACGGAGGCACACCCCGTGGGCGAGCGGCGAGAGGCCGTCATGACGCAGCGCAGTGATCGAAACGCCACGCTCCTCGCCGAGGCCGGACCGCGGGTCCGGGCCCCGAGGAAGGCGGATCTCCCCGATCCGTTCACGCGTTCGGAGGTCCACGAAACCCCCCTGCCGTTCGCCGCGCCTTCCATGGAGGCCGCCGCGAAAGGCGTGTGCGCTTTGCTGACCGAGACGGCGCACCGCCTGCGGTCGTGGTCGCTCGATCGCCGTGACCCCGTGCGCCACCTCACCTGGCTGGTGCCCCTTGCCACCATCGTTCCCCTGGTCCTGATCGTCGCCGGGGTCCACTGGACCTGGCCGACGGTCCTGGCCGTCGTGGTGGTGTCCGGTGCGGCAGGTGTGGTGTCTGGGCTGTCGCACCGGGTCGCGGTGCTGGCGCGCGAGATCTCGGCCGAACTCGAACACGGGGTTCCGCCGCTGCAGCTCGCCGACGAGATCGAGACGCTCATCGGACTCGATCCCGAGAACGATCCGGCGCGGCTGTTGCTGGCCCACCTCCGGGTACAGCAGAACGATCCGCTCGGTGCGCTCCTGCAGCTGGCGCCGCTGCGCGATCGCCATCCGGACGACGGAACGGTCGTCCTGCTGGCGGCGGTGGCCTACGCCGACCTCGGTGCGGCCGAGGACGCGGCCCGCATGCTCGACGCCCTGCAGCTCGACGACGAGCATCCGTGGGCGCCGATGGTCCGACAGTTCCACGAAGCGTGCCGGCGCGAGGGCGACGCCGTGCGCGTGTCCAGCGACGAGTTCGACCTGGACGTCTAGAGATCCGACTTCGAGCCCGAGGGAAGGTCGTGAGGGAGTAGAACGCACCGATCACTCGACGCACGAAGGCCGCGGGGGTACGACGTGGCCTTCCGGCCGGCAGAGAGAGGCACCGTGGACGGAATATGGGGTTCAGGTCCGCAGCCGTTGAGAAGATGCCGGTCACGAGAAGCGGGTCCCACGCCCGAGGGACCCGCGTCCACATGTCCGGTCGCGATGTCGGTCCGGACTCAGGAGGCCGGGGCCAGCTTGCCCATCGACTCCAGCGTCGGGACCAGGCGCCGGTCGAGTCCCTTGTCCTGACCCATCGAGCAGCTTCCCTCGAAGAACACGCCCTCGTCGATCACCAGGCGACGGGTCCGGATGTCACCCTCGACGTGGCTACCGTTCTGGAGCTCGATCTTCGTCTCGGCGTGGATGTTCCCGAGGATCTTGCCGCCGACGACCGCCGTCTTCACGTAGATGTCGCCCTTCACGACGCCGGTCTTGCCGACGACGAGCTGCTCGGGCGTGCGGATCGTGCCCTCGAACTCCCCCTCCACACGGAAGACGCCCTGGATCTCGACTTCGCCCTTGAAGGAGCATCCCTGCGCCAGGATCGAGGTTCCGCGGGCATCGCCGCTCGGAGTCGGGTTCATGGTTTCCTGTTCCTTCCCGAACATGTTCGGTCCGTCCTTCCGAGGTGAGCGCTGGTTGCCGGTTCGTGGGGCTCAGCGCGGGTCGAGATATCCTCTCGGATCGACGGGGCTGCCGTCGACGAGAAGTTGGAAGTATAGGGCGCCGGGGATCAACCGGCTCGTACGTTCGTCGGTGGCCGTCGTTCCCTCGGGATCGAAGATCTCACCGAGGGGCTGCTCTCGATCGACCACCTGCCCCTGCTCCACCAGCAGGCGATCGAGATTGCCGTAGCGGGTACGGAAGCCGTACCCGTGGTCGAGGACCACGCTGTGGCGACCGTCCTCGTCGAAGGTGAGTTCGATCACCTGGCCACGGCCGGCGGCCCGGGCGAGACCGTCGCGTGTGGCGTCGATCGAGAGCCCGGGATGAGCCGGGAGGGCGCCCGAGGGCTCGGCCATGAACTCGCGCCGCACGGCGCCTCCGGCCGGCCACTGCCGGGGCGCGAAGGGCATCCGCGAGGCATCGGCGAAGATCTGCTGGAGCTGCTCGACGTCGCCGAGCACCCGCTGGTCGAAGCGGGGCTCGTCGATCTCGGCGGCGGCCGCGGGCATCTCCTCCAGGGTGTCCTGGCCGAGCAGGCGCACCACCTGGGCCCTCAGTCCCGCCATCGCTTCCAGTTCCCGGGACAACTCCTGGACCCGTGCGACCTGGTTGCGCAGTTCCTGGTTCTCGGACTCCAGGGCCTCGGCGCGGCGGGCATCGAACAGAACCGACGTGTAGGTGGCCGCGAACACGGTGAAGGTGATCGCCAGGACCGCGAGGATCACGACCAGGAGCAGGAGCAGCGCTCGGCTGATCTTGTACTGGCGGGTGCCGCTGTGGTCCGAGGGCACGATGATGATGCTGTACGACTTCACGGCGACGGCCTCCCCAGCCAGGCGTCGGTGTGTCCGAAGGCGTGGGGAAAACGATGGGGACGGCGGGGACAAGTGGCCGCGCTCGGTGCCCAGAAGGCCGGTGTCCGCGCCCCGCGGGCGGGCTGTGTAACAGCGCAAGCCATTTTACAGCAATCGTTTGTGTGTGTCTTCGGGGCCGGGGGCATCACAGCTGGCTGGAAATGCCCAGGGATTCGAGGATGCGCTCCAACTCTTCGTCCGAGAAGAATTCAATGTTGATACGGCCTTTGTTTCCACGACGAGTGATCTGGCACGGGCTCCCGAGATGTCGGAACAGGCGGGTCTCGAACTCGCGCAGGGCTCGGGCCTCGGGATCGGGCGGACGTTCGGTCTCGTGCGAATCGCGGGCCGATCGCGGTGATTGCAACTCCTGGATCTTCTTCTCCAGCGCGCGCACACTCACTCCCTGCTTGGCCACGGCACGGGCCAGCTTGAGTCTCTGCGAACCGTCGTCGAGACGGAGCAGGGCCCGGGCATGACCCATCGTCAGATCACCGTCGACGACCAGGTTCCGGATGGTCTGTTCGAGGTTGAGCAGACGCAGCATGTTGCTCACCCCACTCCGGCTCTTTCCGAGCATGTCGGCCAACTCCTGGTGGGTCGCCCCCAGGTGCTCCATGATCCCTTGGTAGGCCTCGGCCTCTTCGATCGCGTTCAGATCCTCCCGCTGGATGTTCTCGAGCAGGGCCACCTTCATGCTCTCGGCCTCGGCGATCGAGCAGACCAGGGCCGGGACCTCGTCAAGGCCGGCGATCTGTGCGGCACGCACGCGACGCTCGCCGGCGATCAGTTCGTAATCATCGTCCGTTCGCCGGACGAGGATCGGTTGGAGTACCCCGTTGGACCGGATGGACTGGGCCAGCTCCTGCAGCTGCTCTTCGGCGATGTTCTTCCGGGGTTGGTGGGGGTTCATGCTCAGATCCGCCACGCGGATCATGCGCACCTCGCGATCGCCCAGCAGCGTCCCCTCGCCGTTGGTGGAGCCTCCGGAGTCTCGGGTTTCGGCACCGGTTTCGCCCAGGAGGGCTCCGAGTCCCCTACCCAACGCACGCTTGCTCGTCATGCGCGATCACCTCCTTGGCCAGTTCCAGGTAGCTCTGGGCGCCCCGACTCTGGACGTCGTGTAGCAGAACGGGCTTCCCGAAGCTCGGGCTTTCGCCCAGCGTCACGTTCCGCGGGATCACCGTCGTGTACACGGCGTCGCCGAAGTATTCCCGCGCCTCGTCCGAAACCTGTTGGCTCAGCCGGAGGCGCCGGTCGAACATGGTCAGGAGGACGCCCTCGATCCGCAGCTGGGGATTCATGGATCGCTGGACCAGGCGGATGGTGTTCAGCAGCTGCGAGAGACCTTCCAGCGCGTAGTACTCGCACTGGATCGGAATGAGGACCGACGCTGCGGACGTGAGCGCGTTCACCGTCAGCAGTCCCAGGCTCGGTGGAGTGTCGACGAGGATGTAGTCGTAGTCCTGGACGACGGACTCCACGGCCCGTTCCAGGAATCTCTCCCGCCCGTCCGCGTCCACCAGCTCGACCTCGGCGCCCGAGAGTCGCTGGTCGGTGGGAAGAGCGTCGAGAAAGGGGAGTTCCGTCCTCACTACACCCTCGGCAGCGCGCAGCGTTCCCAGGAGGACTTCGTAGCTCGTGGCGCGCAGCCCCTCCTTGTCGATTCCGAGGCCGCTGGTAGCGTTCCCCTGTGGATCGAAGTCCACGAGGAGGACGCGCTTCTCGGCAACGGCCAGAGAGGCCGCGAGGTTCACGGCGGTCGTCGTCTTGCCGACGCCGCCCTTCTGATTGGATACCGCGATGATCCGACCCATCATGCCTCCGGAGTCTCGAGGTGGGTTCGGTGCAGAGATTCGCAGGGTAGGCGCAGAATGCTCGTTGCCCGGCGCTCGTGCAACGATCACGCGGCGCCAGGATGGGGATCAGATGGGGAAAACAGTCGAAACCGACGACACGACAGCGAGTTGAGCTGGGGGAAACTCGAGCGCCCGTTTCGCGGTTTCACGAGAAACCGCAGGCGCTCAGCCGTCCCCGGACTGACGGCCCCTCGACATGGTTTCACGTGGAACGTTCGTTCTCGGCGTGTCTCGGATGACCACATACACCCAACGGTCCGCTCGATCCGCCTCCTCCAGAACCGGCCAAGCCCGCTCGATCCTCCACCCTTCCCGGCCGGGACCGGCCCACCCCACCCTCTGGAAGACCACGACCCGCGCAGAGGCCCCGAGGCGCGGCTCCACCCACGCCAGGAACTCGTCCGCATTGGCAACCGCCTTCGCCGATGCGAGTGTGAACGTCCCCCCATCCAGCGATCGGACATCCCCGGCGAAGACCGTCACCCTCTCCAGGCGCAACCGGCGCACTTCCCGCTCGAGGAAGTCGCACCGTGCTCGTCGCCGCTCTGCGAGCACGAAATCGGTCTGTGGATGCAGGCAGGCCCACACGAGCCCCGGAAACCCGCCCCCGGAGCCTACGTCGAGCACCCGATCCCCGGATCCCAATCCCAGCTCCAGGCCGGCCCGTGCACTCTCCTCGAGCAGCCGGC
Organism: uncultured bacterium; assembly: GCA_964593155.1. Taxonomy (GTDB): domain Bacteria; phylum Krumholzibacteriota; class Krumholzibacteriia; order JAJRXK01; family JAJRXK01; genus JAJRXK01. The sequence goes on along the minus strand of CAZQHE010000007.1, from coordinate 23,410 downwards.
GGATCTCCCGTTCGGGGTCGACCCGCGACACCAGATTCTCGACCGGGTTGAACCGCACGAGATCTTCCGCGTACCGCGTGAGCTGCGCGACGAGATCCGTAGACAAGCCCTCAGTCCACACTCCGCCTAATTTCATATTCGAACTATTGTGTTTCTCAATTATTGGCTTTGTGAATGACGATGTGTTTCTCGCTTCCTTCGCCAAGCGAATAGGTTTCCAGGCCTTCCATCTCCTGCACCGTCACATGGACGACACGTCGATCCCTTGCGTTCATCGGCCGAAGGTGTTCGTCGACGCCGGATTCGAGCACACGCGACGCCAGTTCCTTCGCCAGCTCCCGCAGCTCGTCCTCGTGCTTCGCGCGGTACTGGTTCACGTCGACCTGCACGGGCACCATGTGCCCGACTTTGTGGCTGGCCATGCGGCTGATCAGCACCTCGAGCGCCTCGATGCCCGAACCCCGCTTCCCGATGAGCGTGCCCGCTCGCTTCGCATCGACCTCGATCCACACCCGCTGGTAGTCCTCGTGGACGAACTCGATGTCGGCGTCGATCTCGGCCGCGTCGAGGAGGTCCTCGGTCACCTCGACCACGGCGGCATCGTCCTCGGCGGAGGGCTCGTACGCCGGCCGTTCACGGGCGCGCGACGGGGTCGCGTCCTCGAGCGACACCGTGGGCGTCGGGGTCTCGTCGATGACGATCTCCGGCTTGGGGATCGTGCGCTCGTAACGCTTCCGGCTTCGTCGGGATCGCATGGGTCGTCCTCTCCACTTCGGTCGTGTTCGTGCTTCGCGCGGGGACGCGGGCATCGGGTTCCGGTGCTCGAACCTACGAGGCCCCCGCGGCAGCCGGCTGCGGTGCCGTCTTCGAAATGCGCCAGGTCTGATAGGCGGACAGGGCCGTGTTCACGAGCCAGTACAGGACCAGGCCCGCCGGACTCTGGTAGAACACGAAGAACAGCATGAGTGGCATGAAGGTCGTCATCATGCGCATCTGCTTGGCCATGGGGTTGTCGGCCTGGCCCGCCGTGGTCGTCTGCTGGAACTTCGTCTGCGCGTACATCCCCAGGGCCATCAGGAAGGGCAGCAGCGAGAAGTACTCGCCGAGGAATGGAAGTGCGAAGGGGAGCTCGAAGAGCGCATCGGGGCGGCTGAGATCCTCGATCCACAGGCCGAACTCGGCCTGCCGCAGATCGATGGTCTTGCGCAGAATCGTGAACAGCGCCCAGAACACCGGCATCTGTACGAGCAACGGCAGGCAACCGCCCATGTTCAGCGGGTTGACCCCGTGCTCCTTGTACAGCGCCATCATCTCCTTGCTCTGGCGCTGGGGGTCGTCCTTGTACTTCTCCTGGAGCTTCTTCATCTTCGGCTGCATTTCCTGCATCCGGCGCATGCTCATGACGCTGCTCTTCGTCAGCGGCCAGAACAACAGCTTGGTGAAGACGCTGAACAGGATGATGGTCAGACCCCAGTTCGGGATGACCCCGTAGAGCAGGCGCAACCCGGCCAGGACGACCTCGGCGATCCAACGGAAGGGGCCCGGCCCGAGATCGACCAGGGCCGTCATGTTCGCGTTCCACGGGTCGCCGTCGTAGCGGGCCAGGACGTCGTTGTCGACCGGCCCCATGTACACCGTGTAATCCACCGTCGCGGGCTGACGCCCCTCGAGCCCGAGCGCCGCGCGGAAGTTCTGCACACCGCGGTCGTGATCGCCGTCGAGTCGGACCTCACCGAGACGAGGGTCGGCCGAGATGACGGTCGACAGGAAGTACAGCGACTCGACGCCGCTCCAGCTCACGCTGCCCTCGTAGATGCGCCGGCCGTCGTTGCCGTCGCCCTCGAGCTTGCCGTAGCTCACCTTGTGGATGTCGTCGCCGACGCGGGCAACCGCCTTGGACTCGCGGATCTCCCGGGCGCTGTCCGGCTCGGTGGTCGCGATCCCGCCCGGCCAGCCGACCTCCCAGCGCGTCGGGAGGGTTTCGCCCCGTCCCGGGAAGACGCGCGCCGACACGTCGAAGCCGTAGCGGTCGGGGTGGAAACGGTAGACGATCTCCACACCCCCACCATTGCCCCGCGATGCCGTCAGGACCAGGTCGGAGGGCTCGTCGTCGGCCGCCAGTGCGATGCTGCTGCGGTCGGTCTCGAACCGCACCTGGCGCAGGTCGAGGGCGCGGTCCTCCAGCAGGATGCGCAGCGCGTGGGCCCGCTGGGACTGGGGATCGAGGGTGCGCTCGCCCACGAGATCGACCGGCGAGCCGTCGACCAGGTCGAACTCGCGCAGGCGCCACGAGACGATGTCACCGCCGACCCGGTCGATCTGCGCCTCGTAGAGAGGCGTGCTGACCTGGATCAGCGAGCCCCGATCGGTGTCCGCCGTGCTGGTCCACTCGCGGGCGTCCGGAGTCGGGACCACCGCGCGCTCGGTGTCCGGGACGGCCGGTGACGTCGTGCCCTCGAAGGTCGACGGGGTGTCGCGCTGCGGTTCGACGGGCGTCTGCGCCATCGGTTCGGACGCGGCCGGGTCGGATTCGTCGGCCGGGGGCGGGGTCTCCGACGGGAAGAGGGCGAACCATCCGATCCAGACCACCGCCATCAGGGCGAAGGCAAGGATCGTGCGGCTGTCGAAGGGTTGCTGGTTTCCCTGCACGATGTCAGTTCCCGGAGGCCGTGCGTGGACCGCGCGCCTCGGTTGGGGTCAACGGAGGCCTCGCGGAGCGCTCCGACGGGACCGGATCGAAGCCACCCGCATGGAAGGGGTGGCAGCGGAGGATCCGCCGCGCCCCGAGGGACGCTCCACGTCCCAACCCGAAGCGCCGGATCGCCGTCTCCGTGTACTGCGAGCACGTGGGCGTGTACCGACAGTGCGATCCCAGGAAGGGCGAGATCGCCGCTCGGTACAGATGGATCAGGAACACGGCCCCACGGGCGGCCCAGGACGTCCTCGTCATCGGGAATCACCCTCGGGGAGATCGCATCGTTCGAGCAGCCCCCGGAGTTCGGTGGCGATCTCCGGCGACCGTTCGCCGTCTCGTACCAGACTCCTCCGCGCGACCAGCACGACACGGCTCGAGGCGGGAAAGAGGTCGTTCACGTCGCGCAATGCGGCGCGGAGCACTCGCTTCGCCCGGTTCCGGGCCACGGCGTTGCCGACCCGACGACTGGCCACCACCCCGAATCGGGTCTCGTCGACGAAGCGGACGCCGAGGACCTCACGGGCCTTCTCTCGGGGAAGCAGGAACAGGACGACATGCGGACCATGGGCGCGCCGGCCGTGCGCGTACACCGCGTCGAACTCGCGCCTCGACTTGATGGTCCCCTTCAACCGGACTCCCGCGCTCGACGACGATCCTCCGCGGACGACCGTGGGCGAACGCCGGATCCCGTCTCGTCAGGCGCTCAGCTTCTTGCGACCCCGCGCGCGGCGCCGCTTCAGGATGGCGCGCCCGGCCTTCGTCGACTTCCGCTTGCGGAAACCGTGGTCGCGCTTGCGCTTGAGATTGCTGGGCTGGAAGGTCCTCTTCACGGTCCGACCTCGTCGCTGTGCGCGTCTGCGCGATCTCCGGGTGAAACGGGCGGTCGTCGCCGCCGGATCAGCCGCAAAACACTAGGGGCGCCGTCCCTTTTCGTCAAGGTGGTGGAGCCCCTGGTCGGCGGGTCCGGCTCCGCACCAGGGGCCGGCGCCGAGCCGACCGTGATCGAGCCCGGTGGCGGCGCGAAATCCCCGGGTCTGCAAACCCCGACACACCAACAGGTTCAAGATGGGATGAAGAACAACGCATCGCTGCCGCTTGCCGGGCCCGGGCCGAAGTGCTAGGTTCGCGCGCCCCGGGTGGACAACCCACGTTCGCCCTGGTGGATTTCTTCCACAACCTACCGGCCTGTGGAAAACTATTTCGGCCATATGGCCGAATCTTCTGACAACCTACCGCCAGACATCCACATCCAGAAGCCCGACACCGGTGGATAAGTTGTTGATCCGTCCGCCTTTCACCCTCCCATCCATCGGAGGAGCAAACCGGTGACCGCATCTCTGCCACCGCGTGATCTCGACGCGGCAACCGGAACTCCGGACAACGATGGGATGGTCCTCTGGGAGCAGATCCTCTCCAGGGTCCGCCAGGAGGTCAACGAGCAGACGTACAAGACCTGGTTCGCCCAGACCCGTTTCCTGGCCCTGGAGAACGAAGTGCTCCAGCTGCAGGGGCCGAACCAGTTCTTCGTCGACTGGCTCACCGAGCACCATCTCGAGCTACTCCGACGCGTGGCGCGGGAAGTCACCGGAACCGCCGTCCAGGTCGACGTGATCGTGGACGAGGAACCCGTGTCGACCACCGCGTTCGAGCGTCCGTCGGTGAACACCGGCTCCCAGGCTCCGATCCCATCCACCCCCGTGGCGCGTCTCCGGCCGCGCGATGCGGGCCTGAACCCCCGTTACACCTTCCAGAGCTTCGTCGTCGGCGAGAACAACCATCTCGCCGCGGCCGCCTGCATGGCCGTCGCCGACCAGCTCGCCCACGCCTACAACCCGCTGTTCCTGTACGGCGGCGTCGGGCTGGGCAAGACCCATCTGATGCAGGCGATCGGCAATCGTGTCCTCGAGAGCGATTCGCACGCCATCGTCCACTACGTCTCCGCCGAGAACTTCATGAACGAGCTGATCCAGTCGATCCGGGGCGGCAAGAACATCGAGTTCAAGAACCGCTACCGGACCGTGGACCTGCTCCTGATCGACGACATCCAGTTCCTCGCCGGCAAGGAGACGACCCAGCAGGAGTTCTTCCACACCTTCAATGCGCTCTACGACGCGAACAAGCAGATCGTGGTCACGAGCGACCGACCACCGCGCGACATCAGCGCGCTCGAGGAACGCCTGCGCAGCCGCTTCGAGTGGGGCCTGATCACCGACATCCAGTCGCCGAACTTCGAGGAACGCGTAGCGATCCTCACCAAGAAGGTCGAACGCGAGGACGTGCTGATCCCCCACGACGTGATCGTCCTGATCGCCGAGAGCATCCAGAGCAACATCCGCGAGCTCGAGGGCGCGCTGGTGCGGCTGCTCGCCTTCGCCAGCCTGACCGGCAGCGAGATCAACGTCGACATGGCGCAGGAGGTCCTCAAGGCTTTCCTGCACCGCAGCCGGCCACAGACCGACTTCACCATGGCCGACATCACCCGGGCCACGGCCGACTTCTTCCAACTGTCCCTCGACCTGTTGCGTTCGAAGGTCCGCACCAAGCAGGTGGCCTACGCGCGGCAGATGGCCATGTTCATCTGCCGCGAGCACACACGGGCGTCCCTGAACCAGATCGGAGGCCGCTTCGGTGGACGCGATCACACCACCGTCCACCATGCCTGGCAGAAGATCCGGGAACTGCTCCAGCACGACGGAGAGGTGCGCTCGGACTACGAAGCCATTCTCGGACACCTGCGGAACCCGAACTGACGCAACCGCCGCCTTCGTGGCCTCGCTTCCACGGAGCAGCCGAACGGCCCGGATCTCGAAGGTCCGGGCCGTCGTGTTTCCCGACGCGAGCGATTCACCCTTCGGTGCAGGGCCCGACCACGGATTTCCTGGGGACGACCCGTGGGACAGACCTGGGAACGTTCCCTGGAAACGAGCGGGGACAGATGGGCACGTGCCCCCACCTGTTGAGAGACGCAGATCCCTCCCCGTTCCCTCCCCGCTCCGTCCCAGGGCCGTCGGTGAACGAAGAGCTCTCGAACCGCCGACGCTCAGAGGAGTTGCGCCGCCCGGTCGAGCCTCCGTCCCCACCGCCCCCAGCCCTTCTTCCCACTACTGTGTTCTTGTACTGGAAAGGAGAGTAGAGAAGAGGCCAGGGGGTGGTGTGGGCATGCCCGCGGCTCTTGTGAGCACGCCGGGGCTGGAGTACGATACCGGGCCCGCCGCGCAGTCCACCGTTCGGTGGCACGGACGCGACGAACCCACGACGTCCCTGCGTTCCTTCCCGCGAAAGGCCCCACCGTGAAGATCCAGGTCCAGCAGCCCGATCTCGTGCGCGCCCTCGGAGCGGTCGCCAACGTGGTCAGCAGCAAGACCACCCTGCCGATCCTGTCGACGATCCTGTTCGACGCGACGAAGTCCGGCCTCACGCTGGCCGCGACCGACCTCGACGTCTCGGTCGTCACGAAGATCGGCGAGGTCGAGGTCGAGAAGGCGGGGAAGGCCGCGATCCCGGCGGCGAAGTTCGTGGCCTTCGCGCGCACGCTCGGGGCCGATCCGGTGGTGATCAAGGCAGGGGGCGAGAAGGTCGACGTGACGTGCGGACGAGCCCGCCTCGAGGAGCCCTGTATGGCGCCGGAGGACTTTCCGAGCCTGCCGAGCTTCGGGGACGCGGTCTCGATCGAGATCCCGAGCGAGGTCCTCACGACGATGATCCGGACCACGATCTACGCGATCTCGCGCGACGAGACGCGTCCGGCGCTCCAGGGGGTCCACTGGGAGCTCGAGGCCGACGCGATCACCATGGTCGCGACCGACGGTCATCGGCTGAGCCGTGTCCGCCGGGCCGTCGAGACCGGCCTGCCCGAGACCCGGAAGCTGATCGCCAGCAGCGCCGGTCTGCAGCAGGTCCTGCGACTGACCGAGGGCGTCGAAACCGTGCGTATCCACCTGGGAGACCACCAGTTGAGCTTCGAGCTCGGGGACTCCGTCGTCCACACGCGCCTGGTCGAAGGGATGTTCCCGAACTACGAGCAGGTGATCCCGAAGGGCAACGAGCGGCTCGTGACCTGCGACCGCCAGACCCTGGCCGACCGGATCCGTCGTGTGAAGATCTCGGCCGACCGGGTCACCAACCAGGTCCGGTTCGAGCTCGAGCCGGGGACGCTGAACCTCTCCGCGAGTGGGACCGAGGGCAGCCGGGCCGAGGACCAGCTCCAGGTCGAGTACGACGGCGAGCCACTGATCATCGGATTCAACCACAACTACGTCGAGGACGTGCTCAAGCACATGGCCGCCGAGAACGTGCAGATCGCCCTCGATCGGCCGGATACGGCGGCGATCGTGGTGCCCGCCGATCCCCCGCCGGCGAAGGCCTCCGACAGCGACGATCTCTGCCTGCTGATGCCTCTTCGCCTGAACGACTGAGCCTCGGTCCGCCGTGCGGATAACCCGCGTCAAGCTCCACAATTTCAGGAACTTAGCGCCATTGGAGGTGGCCGTTTCGCCCCGCGTGAATATACTGTTGGGACGAAACGGGCAGGGCAAGACGAACTTCCTCGAGGGGCTCTCGTACCTGGCCCTCGGGCGCTCGTGGCGCACCGGACGCGACCGCGAGTTGATCGGGTTCGACGAGGAATTCTGCCACGTGACCGTGGAGGGGCGTGACGATCAGGGCGACTCCCTGAAGCTCACCGCGTCGCTCACTCGGGAGGGAAAGAAGAAACTCGAGATCGACGGCCAGACCCTGTCGCGTCAGGCCGACCTCGTGGGGCACCTCTCGGTGGTGCGTTTCGATCCCGACGAGGTCGAACTCGCGAAGGGCAGTCCCGAGCATCGGCGCCGCTTCCTGGACTACACCCTCAGTCTCTGCTCGGCGAACTACTTCCGTCATCTGCTCGACTACCGGCGTGCGATCGCCCAGAAGAACCGACTTCTGAAGCAGCGCGACGGCAGTCTCCAGGGGCAACTCGACGCCTTCGACGGCGAGCTGGTGCGCTGCGGCGTGCCCCTTCTCGTCGAACGTGCCCGGTTCCTCGAGACGCTCGAGGAACACACGCGCGAAGCCTATCGCGAGTTGGCACCCCGGGGGGGACGACTGGAGCTGCGGATCACGACGACCGTCGAACGCGGGGAACAGGAGGACGAAGGCGCCACGCGTGAGGCCTTCGTCCGTCGACTGGAGGAGATGCGAGCGCAAGAGATCACGATGAAGCACGCGCTGGTGGGTCCGCACCGCGATCGGCTGGAGGTCGACCTGGGTGGGCACTCGCTCCGTCGCTACGGTAGTCAGGGAGAGAAGCGCACGGCATCGATCGCGCTGAAGCTCGCCCAGGGTGAACTGCTGTACGAACGCACGAACGAGCGTCCCGTGGTGCTGCTCGACGACATCTTCAGCGAGCTCGACCGTCACCGGACCGAGGCCCTGCAGACGCGCCTGCACCGCGAACACCAGCTCTTCATCGCGACCGCCCGGGTCGATCACGTGGTCGCCCTGCGGGACTGGGACGCGCTGAAGGTCTGGACGGTGCGCGACGGCGTGCTCACCGAGCTCGATTCGCTCGACGACGACGTGATCGAGGCCCAGCGACGGGCCATGACGGAGGACGCATGAACGAGGGACCCCGCCGCCTCGACGAGGTGCTCGACGGCCTGATCGGACGCAGCCCCCTGCGTCGCGGTCTGGAACGTCAGCGTGCCCTCGAGTGTTGGAACGAGGTGGTCGGTCCGGACATCGCGCGCCACAGCCGGGCCGAATCGATCCACGACGGCGTCCTGCGCGTCCGGGTCGAGAGCAGTGTCTGGGCGCAGGAACTCGTCCTCCTGCGCTCGCAGATCCTGCAGGGGTTCGCCGAGCGCCTCGGACCGGGAGAGGTCCGCGAGATCCGCTTCCATTCGGGCAGCGAGATCCTCTGAACACGAGGAGTTGGAATTGAACGCACCGCACGAGCAGTACACGTCCAAGGGGATCCAGGTCCTGAAGGGCCTCGAGGGCGTGCGCCATCGACCCGGGATGTACATCGGTGACACCGGGGAGAGGGGTCTGCACCATCTCGTGTACGAGGTCGTCGACAACTCGATCGACGAGGCGCTGGCCGGTCACTGCGATCAGATCCACATCACCGTCGAGGGCGACGGACACATCAGCGTGATCGACAACGGGCGCGGTATTCCCGTGGACTTCCACGAGGACGAGGGCAAGTCGGCGCTCGAAGTGGTCATGACCTCGCTGCACGCCGGCGGCAAGTTCGACAAGGGCAGCTACAAGGTGTCGGGCGGACTCCACGGCGTGGGCGTGAGCGTGGTGAACGCCCTCAGTGCCGAGACCGTGGTCGAGGTCTACCGCGGTGGCAAGATCCACCGCCAGAGCTACGTGCGCGGCATTCCCAGCACCGACGTCGAATCGATCGGCGACGCGCCCGAGGGCAAGCGTGGAACCCTCGTCCGCTTCCTCCCCGATCCCGACATCTTCGAGGTCAGTCGATTCAGCTTCGACACCCTGGCCCAGCGAGCGCGCGAACTCGCGTTCCTGAACGCCGGCGTGAAGATCGTCCTGACCGACCTGACCGAGGACGATCCGCGCGAGCAGTCCTTCCTCTACGAAGGCGGCCTGCAGGAATTCGTCGCCTGGCTCAACAAGAACAAGGAGATGCTGCACAGCGAGCCGATCACCATCACCGGTGAACGCGACGGCGTCGAGGCCGAGATCGCCATGCAGTACAACGAGAGCTACCGCGAGAACATCTTCACCTACGTCAACAACATCCACACCATCGAAGGCGGCACGCACCTGAGCGGCTTCAAGACGGCGTTGACGAAGACGATCAACGACTACGCCGAGACCTCGGGTCTGGCGAAGAAGCACAAGGTGAAGCTGGTGGGTGAGGACGTCCGCGAGGGCCTGACCGCGGTCGTGAGCGTGAAGGTTCCCGAGCCGCAGTTCGAGGGACAGACCAAGACCAAGCTGGGCAACAGCGAGGTGCAGTGGGTGGTCACCAACCTGGTGAACCGCGCCCTGGGCGAGTTCTTCGAGGAGAACCCGTCGGTCGCGAGGAAGGTGGTCGAGAAGGCCATGGGCGCGGCCCGCAGCCGCGAGGCCGCTCGCAAGGCCAAGGAACTCACCCGACGCAAGAACGCGCTGGAGACCTCGAGCCTCCCGGGCAAGTTGGCCGACTGCAGCAACCGTGACCCGTCGGTGTCGGAGATCTACCTGGTCGAGGGTGACTCGGCCGGTGGCAGTGCCAAGCAGGCGCGCGATCGCAACTTCCAGGCGGTTCTGCCGCTCAAGGGCAAGATCCTGAACGTGGAGAAGGCCCGGCTGGACAAGGCGTTGAACAACGAAGAGGTGAAGACGATCATCACCGCGCTCGGTACGGGCGTGGGCGAGGACCAGTTCGACATCTCGAAGCTGCGCTACCACAAGATCATCATCATGACCGATGCCGACGTCGACGGCAGCCACATCCGGACGCTGCTGTTGACGCTCTTCTTCCGTTACATGCCCGACCTGATCGCGAACGGTCACGTGTACATGGCCGAACCGCCGCTGTACCGCATCGCGAAGAAGGACGACGGCCGCTACGCACAGACCGAAGAAGAGAAGGACGAGATCGTCGCCGACTTCGGCGGTGAGAAGGGCCTCTACATCCAGCGTTACAAGGGTCTGGGCGAGATGAATCCGGAGCAGCTGTGGGAGACCACGATGAATCCCGGATCCCGCACGATGACCCGTGTGCGTCTCGACGACGTGGCCGAGGCCGAGCAGGTCTTCACCATGCTCATGGGCGATCTGGTCGAACCACGCCGCCGCTTCATCGAGGACAACGCCGAGCACGTCGATCTCGAGGAACTGGACATCTAGTCCTCATCCCTGCCGAGGAAGACCCCGTTGAGTGACGAACGCATCCTGAACGTCGACGTCGAGCGCCAGATGCGGCGCTCGTACCTCGAGTACTCCATGTCGGTGATCGTGTCGCGCGCCCTGCCCGACGTGCGCGACGGTCTGAAGCCGGTGCACCGCCGCGTGCTCACGGCGATGAACGACCTGAACCTCTCGCCCGGGCGGCCCTACCGCAAGAGCGCGAAGATCACCGGTGACACCACGGGCAACTACCACCCGCACGGAACGGCGGCGGTGTACGACACGCTCGTGCGTCTGGCCCAGCCGTTCTCGATGCGGTATCCGCTGGTCGACGGCCAGGGGAACTTCGGAAGCATCGACGGCGACTCGCCCGCGGCCGAGCGGTACACCGAGGCGCGCCTCACGCCGCTGGCGATGGAGATGCTGCGCGACCTCGAGAAGAACACCGTCGACTTCGTGCCGAACTACGACGGCAGCCGCGAGATGCCGAGCGTGTTACCGAGTTCGGTGCCGAACGTCCTGATCAACGGGACGACCGGCATCGCGGTGGGCATGGCGACGAACTGCCCGCCGCACAACCTGACCGAGGTCGTCGACGGCCTCGTCGCCCTGCTCGACAACCCGGACATGGAGCCCATCGAGATGCTCCAGTACGTCCAGGGTCCCGACTTCCCCACCGGCGCGCTGATCCACGGCCGCGCCGGCATCCGCGACTACGTCGTCACCGGCCGGGGCCGTGTGGTGATGCGTGCGCGCACCGAGTTCGAGGAACTCCCGAACGGGCGCGAGGCGATCATCGTCCACGAGATCCCCTACTACGTGAACAAGGCCGAGCTGATCCAGAAGATCGCCCAGCTCGTGCGCGACGGTCACATCACGGGGATCGCCGACCTGAACGACGAGACCGATCGTCGTGGCATGCGGATCGTGGTCACGTTGAAGAAGGACGCCCAGGGGCAGGTCGTCCTGAACCAGCTCTTCAAGCACACCTCCATGCAGAGCACCTTCGGGGTGAACAACCTCGCGTTGGTGGGCAACCAGCCCACGGTGCTGAGCATGAAGGACATGATGCAGCACTACCTCGACTTCCGGGAGGAAGTCGTGGTGCGGCGCACGCGCTTCGACCTCGAGAAGGCCGAGGCCCGGGCGCACATCCTCGAGGGCTACCGCATCGCCCTCGACAACATCGACGAGATCATCGAACTGATCCGGGGCAGTGCCGACACCGAGACCGCACGCAACGGACTCGTTCAGCGCTTCGGTCTGAGCGAACGTCAGGCGCAGGCGATCCTCGAGCTGCGCCTGCAGCGACTCACCGGACTCGAGCGCGAGAAGATCGAGAGCGAGTACCAGGAACTGATCCAGGAGATCGAGCGTCTGCGGTCGATCCTCGACAGCCGCGAATTGCAGCTGCAGATCATCAAGGACGAACTGCTCGAGATCCAGAGGAAGTACGGGGACGACCGTCGCACCGAGATCATGGACGCCCAGGGCGACGTATCGATGGAGGACCTCATCGCCGAGCGCGAGATGGTGGTCACCGTCAGCAATGCCGGGTACGTCAAGCGCCTGGCGTCGAGCGAGTACCGCAGCCAGGGACGCGGCGGCAAGGGTGTCTCGGCCGGAGCGCTCAAGGACGAGGACTGGGTCGCGCAGCTCTTCGTGGCCAGCACCCACGACGACGTCCTGTTCTTCACCACCTACGGGCGCGTGTTCAGCCTCAAGGTCTACCAGCTGCCCGAGGCGAGCCGCACGGCACGAGGGAAGTCTCTTCGCAACCTCTTGCCGCTCGATTCGGAAGAACGGGTGAATGCCACGCTGAAGGTGCACGGCGAATTCAGTTCCGACCGATTCCTCTTCTTCGCCACCCGCAACGGTCTGGTCAAGCGCACGTCGCTCGACCAGTTCCGGAACATCCGCTCGTCGGGTCTGCGGGCGATCGGCCTGATGGAGGACGACGAATTGATCGGTGTGCGGTTGACGCAGGCCGGGCAGCACGCGATCCTCGCGTCTCGATCGGGCAAGAGCATTCGCTTCGCCGTCGAGGACGCCCGGTCCATGGGCCGGACCGCGCGCGGAGTGAAGGGCATCGAGCTCGCGTCCGCCGACGACGCCGTGGTGAGCATGGTCATCGTCGACGCCGACGACACCTCGCAGCTCCTGTGCGTGACCGAGGGGGGCTACGGCAAGCGGACGGTGCTCGACGAGTACCGACTGCAGAACCGGGGCGGCAAGGGCATCATCACGATGAAGGTGTCCCCGCGGAACGGCCCGATCGTGGCGCAGCTCGGCGTGTACGAGAGCGACGAGGTCATGATCATCACGCGACGGGGTGTGATCATCCGCACCGCCGTCGAAGGCATCAGCAAGATCGGCCGGAACACCCAGGGTGTCCGGGTGATCCACCTCAATCCAGGAGACATCGTTTCGACGATCGCCAGGATCGCCACGCCCGAGGACATCGAGCAAGAGATCGAAGACCAGTCCTCGGACGAGGCGAATCGCTCGGATCCGACGGATCCGAGTCCGGACGGAGATCAGGGGTCCGAGGGCTAGTTCCCGGGCTCCACGCGGTTCCGCACCCGAGGCGGAACGACGGAGACGGACTGGATGGGTGCAACGACGCTCGGCCGGAGCCGTTCGCTCGCCGAACGGGCTGGCCGGACATCCGCCCGACGGATCGCGCGGGGACTGCTGACCCTGTTCGTGGTCGTCGCACCGGTACGAGCGACGGCAGAGACCACCACCGAACTCGTCGACGGCTTCGTGCTGCTGCACGACGGGGCCGGTAGCTTCCGGCTCGAACGCGGCGACACCGTATCGCTCGAGGTCGAACTCCGCTGGTTCGACGCGGCCGGAGGGCCCGCCGACGGCACGCCGCTCACCGTGGCGTCGGGATGGCGACCCGAGGCGGGCGACGAGAATTCCGTCGCCCGGAGAGCTCCGCTCGGTCGTGAACTGCATGTCCGCACGCGTCACTGGCGCTACTTCCACGTCGATCCCGTCGCCTTCGTCGACGCGCGGATGGTCGGCCCCGAGGGTGCCGAGCCCGCCGGAGCGGCGGGGTTGTCGGTGCGCGCGCCGGCGGGCTGGACCCGGCGCACGCTGACGCGACGTCCGCACCTGGCCATCGGCCGTGCGCCACGCGTGGAGTTCGAGATCCTCGAGACCACGATCGCGCTCGACACCCACGAACGCCGTCACCTGGGCGTGGTGCGCCTCGACCGGCGTCGGGCCGTCGTGCAGGCCGACGGCAGCACCCTCCTGTGGGAAGCCGGCACACCGCCGACCTGGCCGCTGGCCCTGATCGTGGCCCGTTCCCGCTCGTCGCTCGAGTACCTGGCCGGACAGGCCCTGGTGACCTACGACCAGGCCGGTGGGCAGGAGTCGCCCGCCTGGAAGGTTCCGCCCATGTGCGGACGTTGCCGCGATCCGAGGATCGAGGAGCTGCGAGTGGATCTCTCGCTCCGCGACCGGCGCCTGCGCGTGCTGGCGTCGACGCCGTCGCTGCAGCGGGTGCATCCGGTGAGCTGGGAGTCGCTGCGGCTCGAGGGCGTGCCGCTGAACGTCTACGACCGTGGCCCGGAGGGCTCGGGGCGTCGGTACGAGATCCCCGTCTCGTCGACGCTGGCCCTCGACCTCGCGCGGGCCTCGGTCGACGGATCGCTCCGCGCCGAGATCTGGATGGACGCCGGGGTGGGCGTGGAGCCCGACGACGTGGTCGTGATCGCGCCGGCTCGGCTGGACGAGACGATCGAGGCGCTCGCGCCCGCGCACCTGGTCGACGAGCTGCCGAGCTACCTCTCGCCGGCCCTGGTCACGAACTGGCCGAATCCCTTCCGGGACGCCACGATGATCGAGGTCGAGGTTCCGTCGACGCTCGGCGAGGCCTTCGAACTCGAACCGTCCATACGCCGGCGCGTGGATCCGTCCGCGCCTCCACCCTTCGGACCCCGCCCCATGGTCCGCGTGAAGGTCTACAACGTGAGCGGACAGCTCGTCGACCTGCTCGACGAAGAGATCCGCGAGCCCGGCCGCTTCACCGTGCACTGGAACGGCAGCGACGCCCAGGGCCGCCCGGTGGCCGCCGGCGCGTACTACGTGAACGTCGAGATGGGCGACTGGTCGGTGACGAAGCGCGTGCTGCGGATCCGCAACTAGCTCAGGCCTCGGTCTCCAGTACCGCCCCGAGGATCTTCTCGGGATCCTTCGCCCCCGTGCGATCCTGGTACTCGCGGCAGCGGTGGAGAATGCGGCCGAACTCCGGACCGGGCCGGATCCCACGCGCGACCAGGTGCCGTCCCTGCACCACGTCGGTCGGCGCCTCGGCCTCGACCTCGAGGGCGCGGGCCCGTTGCACGAAGTGGTCGCCGGCCGGGAACCGGCGGGCGAGGGCCTCGGGCGTGGTCCGGCCGAAGTGGTCGGCCCGGGCCAGACGCGCGAGCAACTGCATCGACACACCGGACGCCGCCAGACGTCGGGCCAGGCGTCGGTAGGCGCGGTCGGTCGAGTGCTGCTGGTAGAGCAGCGCCGGGGCCAGGTGATGCCGGGTGAGCGACCGCACGCGCGCGATCAGGTCCTTCGGCGCGCGCAGGCGGTCGAGCAGCGACTGCACCCGCGGTTCGCCGGCCACGTCGTGTCCGGGCGATCGGATCCGGCCCTTCTCGGCGAAGGTGGTCGTGGCCTTGCCCAGGTCGTGGCAGAGGGCGGCGAACATGAGTGCTTCGTCCTCGGCGCGGATCTCGCGCGTGGACTTCAACGAGGTCGCGTGGCCGCTCATCCGCAGACGCGCCGCCTCGTCGCACACCATGAGGGTGTGCACCCAGACGTCGCCCTCGGGGTGCCACTGCGGGTCCTGCGGCACGCCCACCAGGTCGTCGAGTTCGGGGAAGAATCGCAGCAGCGACGTGCGTTCGAGCAGACCCAGGCCGATCGAGGGCTCCACGCCCTTCATCAGCAGCTTTCGCAACTCCTCGAAGATGCGCTCGCCGCTGAGTTCGCTCAGGTCCTGCTCGTGGCAGATCCACATGAGCTGGGCGTCGGGCTGCATCTCGAAGCGGGCGGCGAACTGCGCCACCCGGACCGCGCGCAGCGGATCCTCGCCGAAGCTCGCCGGATCGCAGGCGCGGAGCAGGCCCGACCGCAGGTCCTCGAGCCCGTCGAGCGGGTCGATGAACTCCCCGGTCAGCGGATCCAGCGACATGGCGTTGATGGTCAGGTCGCGGCGGCGGGCGGCCTCGACGAGCGACAACTGCGGGTCGACCTCGACGGCGATGCCGCGGTGACCCGGACCGACCTTTCGATCGCGGCGCGGCAGCGAGATGTCGACGTCGAGATCGCCGGTGCGCAGCACGCCGAAGCTGCGGCCGACCTCCTTGACCGGACCGATCGACCCGAGGATGCGTGTGAGCACCTCGGGATCGACCCCGAAGACCTCGAGGTCGACGTCCTTCGAGTCGATTCCCAGACGGAGGTCGCGCACGAACCCGCCGACCAGCAGGGCGCGCCCGTCGGCCTCGCGCACGCGCGTGGCGATCGTCACGATGCGCGGATCGAGGCGCTGCCGGAGGTCGGCGACGTCCGGCGTGGGGTGCAGGGAACGCTGGGCCATGCGCGATATTGTAGACCAATCGTCCAGCCCGTGCCCGGGTCCGGCGAGCGCGCGGGGCTGGACCCGGACCGGCGTTTCTCCTAGCGTGGATCGGCCTCCCCGACCGGACGACACGCCATGAGCATCGCCCTGACCCGCTTCGCGCGAACCCGCCTGTTCGAACCGCCCGACGGCGCGCCCCGGATCCCCGGCGTGACGCCGGAGGAGTTCGTCGAGCACTGCAACGCCCACACTCCGCTCGAGGACCGCGAGGGCTACGCGCCGTTCTGCCGGTTGCACGTCCACCGGAACTGGACGGCGGCGCCGTGCGCGGCGGTGGAGATCACGCCCGACAACGAGCGCTTCCTGCGCAGCGGCTACGAGGCGCGTGCCGAGGGCGAACTCCCGGTGCTCACCCGCTGGTTCGAGGGAATCGAAGCCCCCGTCGCGGCGTACCTGCAGGTGATCCTGTACAGTGCCGAGCAGTTGCGGCGCGAGCAGGATCCCGTCGATGCCGACTGGGGAATCGTCGGTTGCCTGGCCACCGGCGACCGTGTGGAGCCGCCGATGGCACCGATCACCATGCTGCGTAACGCGCTCGGCGTGGAGGAGGGCGGCAGCGGCGTACCGCTCGACCGTGAGGCCTACCTGCGCAGCGTCGACTACTGGAGCCGGCACGCGAACGTCCGCACCCCGACCGGGAGTGCGCGGTGAACCCCGAACGACCACCCCGAGGAGAGGTCCCCATGTCCCACCACACGCTGGTGCCACTCGCGCTCTTCCTGCTGATGGTCGCCGCGCCGCTGGCCGGCGCGCAGTCGTCCCACGTTAGCTCGTGGCCGGACGCGGCCTTCGAACCCGGGGCGGAGGTCCCGTTCGATCCGGCCGTCCGCACGGGAACGCTCGACAACGGACTGCGCTGGTTCGTGCGCGAGAACTCCGAGCCCGAGAACCGGGCGGCGCTGCGACTGGTGGTGAATGCCGGCAGCGTGCTCGAGGACGACGACCAGCGCGGACTCGCGCACTTCCTCGAACACATGGCCTTCAACGGCACGGAGAACTTCGAGAAGCAGGAGCTGGTCGACTACCTCGAGTCGATCGGCATGGAGTTCGGCCCGGAGATCAATGCGTACACGAGTTTCGACGAGACCGTGTACATGCTGCAGATCCCCCTCGACGACCCCGAGATCGTCGACACCGCCTTCACCGTGCTCGCCGACTGGTCGCGCCGCCTGACGCTCGATCCCGAGGAGGTGCGCAAGGAACGCGGGGTGGTGCTCGAGGAGTGGCGGCTGGGCCGCGGTGCGCGGCAGCGCGTGCGCGACGCACAGATCCCCGTGCTCTTCCACGGCGCCCGCTACGCCGAACGTCTGCCGATCGGCCTGCCCGAGATCATCGAAAGCGCCGACCGCGAGCGCCTGCAGCGCTTCTACGACGAATGGTACCGCCCCGACCTGATGGCCGTGGTCGCCGTCGGCGACTTCGAGGCCAAGACCATGATCGAACACATCGAGGAGAGCTTCGGCGGCAGCTGGGGCCCGGCCGAGCCCGAGGAGCGCGACGTCTACGACGTGCCACCACACGACGACACGAAGATCGTGATCGCCACCGACGAGGAACTGAGCACGAACACCGTGCGCGTGGTCGTGAAGAGGCCCTTCGAACGGGTGGAGACGGTGGCCGACTTCCGCGAGGCCCTGGTCGAACAGCTGTACACCGGCATGCTCAACCAGCGGCTGCGCGAACTGACGAACGAACCCGACCCGCCCTTCGTGTTCGGCGGTGTGGGCAAGGGACGCTTCGCGCGCACCGCGCAGAGCGTGAGCCTGTACGCCACGGCCGAGGACGGCGGCCTCGAACGCGCGCTCGAGGCGATCCTGCTCGAGGCCAAGCGCGTGGCCGAGCACGGATTCACCGAGGCAGAACTCGAGCGGACCAGGGCCGGCACCCTGCGCTCGCTGCGCAACCGGTACGACGAACGCGAGAACGTCGACAACGGCCGCTACGCGCGACAGTACGCCTCGCGCTTCCTCGAGGATCGCAACATCCCCGGCATCGAGTGGCGCTACGAGGCGGTGCAGCGGCTGCTGCCCGGGATCGGCGTCGAGGAGGTGAACGCGGTCGACCTCGGAGCCGAGCTGCTGCAGCCCGAGAACCGGGTGATCACCGCGAGTGCTCCGGACGCACCGGGAGTGCCGGTGCCGACCGAGGCCGACCTGCTCGCCGTGTTCGAGCGCGTGGAGACCACCACCACCGAGCCCTACGAGGAGGACGTCAGCGACGATCCCCTGCTCGCCCGCGCACCCGAATCGGGAGAGGTGGTCGAGGAGGAACGGATCGAGGAACTCGACCTGACGGTGTGGACCCTGAGCAACGGTCACCGCGTCCTCGTGAAGCCCACCGACTTCAAGCAGGACGACTTCTCCTTCACCGCCTTCAGTCCCGGCGGTCGCTCGCAGGGCACGCTCGACCTCGACCGCTCGCTCGACTTCGCGTCGTCGTTCGTCGGAGCCGGCGGCGTGGGCGACTTCGACGCCATCGAACTGGGCAAGAAGCTCACCGGCAAGCGGGCGAACGCGAGCGCCTACATCTCGACCTACGAGGAGGGTCTGCGCGGCGGAGGCTCGCCGGAGGACCTCGAAACGGTGCTGCAACTGGCCTGGAAGCGGGTTCACCAGCCCCGGCGCGACGACGAGGCGGTCACCGCGCTCAAGCAGCGTTACGCCGCCATGCTCCGAAACCGCGGCGCCGATCCGCAGTCCCAGTACTCGGACTCGCTGAACGTGATCCTGGCACAACGACATCCCTGGTCGACGCCGTTGACGGCAGAGGCCGTCGAGTCGGTCGACCTGCGCCGGGCCCTGGACTTCTACCAGGAACGCTTCGACGACCTGGGCGACATGACCTGGGTGTTCGTCGGCTCCCTGGATCCCGACGTCCTGCGCGATCACGTGGAGACCTACGTCGCGTCGATCGGCGCGGACGAAGATCCCGACTCGTGGCGCGATCCCGGGATCGACATGCCCGAAGGACCGCTCCATCGCGTGGTCCGCGCCGGCATCGACGACAAGGCCCGCACCACGCTGGTCATGCACGGAGACTTCGAGTGGACGCGGCGCAATCGATTCGCGTTGAACTCGCTCGGCGACGTTCTGGGCATCCGTCTGCGCGAGTTGATCCGCGAGGAGCTGGGCGGTACCTACGGCGTACGGGTGAGCGCCTCGAGCTCGCGCGTGCCCGAACCCGAGTGGACCGTGCGCATCTCCTTCGGCAGCGACCCCGAGCGCCTCGACGAGCTGGTCGGCCGGATCGTGGACGCACTCGCCGACGTCCGCGAGAACGGGATCGATCCCGAGCGGTTGGAGAAGGTCCGGGAGCAGGCCCTGCGTGGACACGAGGAGTCGGTGCAGGAGAACTCGTACTGGGTCTCGACGCTGGCGTTCCGCGAGCGCCACGGGATCGACCACCGCGAGCAGCTCGAGACCGTGGAGTTCATCGAGTCGCTGACCACCGACCACGTCGATGCCGTTGCCCGGTGGGCCCTGCCCGTGGAGCGGATCCTGCGGGTGGACATGCTGCCGGCCGAGGAGGGCGCGGGACGCTGAACCGGACTCAGGTCTCGGCGTCGCCCGGGCGATCGCCGAGCTCCTGGATCCAGGTGTACAGGGTCTGCCGGCCGACCCCGAGCAGTTCGGCCGCCCTCTTCTTCTCGCCTTCGGCGAGGAGCAGGGCGGCCTCGACCGCCTGGGCTCGCAGGTCGCGCAGGACCCGTTCGGACGCCGTCTCGATCGGCAGCAGCTCGGCGGCCGGCAGGCGGCGCACCAGGCGCGGGGGAGAACCCGTGGATCGACCGGTCCGGGCGTGCGGAAGTCCGGCCCGGTGCAGGTCGTCGGCCCCGATCACGCCGTCGTCGTCGAGCAGACAGGCCGCCTCGAGCACTCCTTCGAGTTCGCGCACGTTCCCCGGCCAGCGGTGCTGCTGGATCAATCCGCGCGCATCGGCGTCGAGTTCGCAGGGGCCGTCGTCGCGTTCGCTCACCAGGCTCAGGGCGATGTCGACCGCGTCGTGGCCGCGCGCACGAAGCGGCGGCAGGTGCACGTGCAGGCGCGCGATCCGGTACCAGAGGTCGCGCCGGAAGCGCCCCTGGTCGCGCGCGCGCGCCAGGTCCTCGTTCGTCGCCAGCACGAAGCGCACGTCGACCGGCCGGTCGGCCTCGCCGCCCAGCCGGCGGATCCGTCCGTCCTCCATGACCCGCAGCAGCGTCGCCTGCCGTTCGAGTGACAGGTTGCCGATCTCGTCGAGGAACAGCGTGCCTCCGTCGCACAACTCCAGCAGTCCGGGCCGCGCGTCGACGGCTCCGGTGAAGGCACCGCGTTCGTGGCCGAAGAGTTCCCGCTCGAAGAGGGCGTCGGGGAGCGCGGTGACGTTGACCGCCTCGAAGCGGCCGGCCGGCCGGTGCAGGTCGTGGATCAGGCGCGCGACGAGATCCTTTCCCGTGCCGGTCTCCCCCGTGATCAGGACCGGGAGGTCGGAGCGTCCGAAGCGATCGATCCGCTCGAGGACGGTGGCCATGGCGGGACTGCGGTAGACGATCGAGCCCCGGCGGCGGACGTGCGGATCGACGGCGTGGTGCGAGGGGCGACCGCGGAGGCTGCGAGCGATGGCATCCTCGACCATCGGCGCGAGTTCGGCGGGCGGGAGGTGCTTGCTGCAGAACGACGCGGCCCCGGCGCGCAGCGCGCGCGACACGACGACCGGATCGTGGGTGCGCCCCACCGCCAGCACGGGGACGTCGGGGCAGCGCCGGGTCAGAGCCGAGATCGTGTTCGGATCGATCCCGTCGATGTCGTGCAAGACGACGTCGGCACCGCGTTCCTCGACCCGCGCCGGGGCGTGGGCGGCGTGGCGGCACTGGTCGACGCGGACCTGCGCGGGCAGGACCGAGCGCAACGCGTCGGCGAAGAGTGCGTCGACGTCGACGAGCAGGAGATGGCGGGCGCGCAGGGGGACCATGCGAGGACGACTCCAGTCGGTTCGCAATGGGAGCCACCAGGAGCGTAGCGTGATTCGGGCGCGCGCGGCAATCGGCCTCGGGCTCGTGATTCCCGTGGTTGATCGGACGGGGCAGCCAGACGATCATGGCCGGCGCCGTTCCAGGAACCGATCGGAACGGATGGTCCCGTGGACTCCTTCCCGCCGCGCGCGCTGGGCGAGTCCGCGCAGTCTCGGAATCACAACGAGGTCGAGGTGATGAATCGTATCCAGACCGGGCCCGGCGCCCTGTTCGCCCTGGTCCTGTGCATCGGTGTGGCCGTGGTCACGTCTTCCGTCGCCGCCCAGGACGACGAGGAAGAAGCCCTGGAGGTCGGCCGGTGGTATCCCGGCCTCGAAGCGGGCCTGATCCTGTCGCAGAGCTCGTTCAGCGACAACTGGGCCGGCGGCGACCGGGGCCAGTTCTCGTGGACCTTCCTGCTCGACGGCGTGCTGCGCAGCCAGCTGAACGACGTCTGGCGGTGGGACAACTCCCTGATCCTGGCCTACGGCAAGACCGCCCAGGAGAACGAGGACGGGAACTTCGGCAAGCCCCGGAAGTCGACCGATCGCATCGATCTCGAGTCGATCCTGCGGGCCACCTTCGGCTTCCACGTCGATCCCTACGCGTCGCTACGCGTCGAGAGCCAGTTCGAGGACGCCTCCGATCCGCTCGGGCGCGAGAGCCTCCTGTTCAATCCCGTGTTCGTGAAGGAGGCGGTGGGCGTCGCGCGCGACTTCATGCCCGGCGAGGACCAACGTCTGCTGGTGCGCTTCGGTGGGGCGATCCGGCAGAGCATCCGGCAGCAGTACGTGTTCGACGATCCCACCGACGACACCACGCAGACCGAGACGGGTCTCGACGGTGGCCTGGAGTTCGTCGTGGACTACGAGGACCAGTACTTCGACGACAGCCTCGCGTGGTCGTCGAAGCTCACGCTCTACCAGCCGCTGTTCTACTCGGCGAAGGACGACCTCGAGGACCTGGACTTCACCCTGCCGGGCATCGTGGCCGCCGGGATCGACCCGGACGTGGCCGACTACACCACCACCCTCGACGTCGACTGGGAGAACGTCTTCACGGGCCAGGTGAACGAGTACCTGAGCGTGAACCTGTACGTCCGGCTGGTCTACGACAAGTACGACACCTCGGTCGAACCCCTGATCGCCGACGACGGGACGCTCACCAATGCCGAGGCGGTGGCCCAGGCGATCCGCAAGGCGGGTCAGTTCAAGCAGACCCTCGCCCTCGGTCTGACCTACCGGTTCTTCTAGACCGGACCCTCCGGTCGATCCGGATCCGTGGATGTTCCCCGCGGTCCCGGCCGGTCCGACGCCGGCCGGGACCTGGCGGCTCGGCCCGCATCTCCGATCCTGTCGGTGTCCATCCTGCGCCCCGTCGCGTGGCCGATCCCGAGTGCCGGCGCGCCGACGAGACCACCGCACCGGAGAGCGAGACACCATGGCCGAGTGGGTCGTCGTGGCCACCTACGGCGCGCGCGCCATCGCCGAGATGATGGCCGAACTCCTCCGCAACCAGGGGATCGCCGCGATCGTGTCGGTCGACGACGCCGGCGGGCTCCGGCCCGAACTCGCGCTCACGCTGGGGGCCAAGGTCCGCGTCCGTCCCGAGGACGAGGAACGCGCCCGCCTCGTGCTGGAGCACGGTGGCGAGGCGGACGACGACTGAACAAGTTGCAGTTCCTCGAGTTACGGATGTGCGAAGCAGTGTTTCACCGATCGGTGAAACGCTGGATGGAACATCCCCGTTCAGCACATCACTGATCTCTGCGCCGGCCGACGGCTCGCACCCAGACCGCACCGTCCTCCCGTTCGCGCCGGGGTTCCTCGATCCATTCCCATCCCACTCCCAGGCGTCGGCCGGCCTCGCCGACACCCAACCTCTCGCGTGGGTTCCGCGGCCCGCGGCCGGTCTCCTGGCCGGGCTCGACGGATCCGTAGCAGCGCAGCAGCAGGAGCCCGCCGGGCCGGGTGATCGCGCCCAGGGCGTCGAGCACCGGCCGGCAGAGGAACCGCAGGTCGAGGACCACGCCGAAGCTCTCGTCGGGAAGGTCGCGGGCCCGACGGATCCGTCGGTGGAGGGTCCGCAGACCGACCCCGTGGTGGCGCGCGCGCGCCCGCGCCAGGTCCAGGGCGTCGGGAAGACGGTCGAGCACCAGCACGTCGTAGCCCCGCTGGGCCAGGAAGACCCCTTCGCGGCTCGAGCCGCTTCCGAGGTCGAGCAC
>CAZQHE010000006.1:56012-58171 GCA_964593155.1 uncultured bacterium | reverse complement strand
AAGGACGAGAAGAACCAGGACTCGACCGAGCTCACCGGCGACATCAACTACCGCAAGATCGCGATCTACGGCAGCGACAGCGATCCGCGTGCGTTCAACTTCGACGGCGAGTTCAACATCGCCAACCGCGGCCTGGTCGAGTTCATCGAGGTGCTGAAGCTCGACGTGGCGTTCCTGTACGACCTGCTCGGAGCGAGTCAGGAACACACGATCAAGCCCAAGAAGTTCCAGCAGACCGACATCGACGAGGTGATCATCGGGCACACGAACGAGCCCGAGTACCGCAAGCTCCAGAACAACGAGTTCATGGAGGCCCTGCGCGACCGCACGGTGAAGATCGACATCCCGTACATCACCAAGCTCGACAAGGAGATCCAGATCTACGAGAAGGACTACGCCAACGAAAAGGTCGAGGGCAAACACGTCGCCCCGCACACCCTCGAGATGGCGGCCATGTGGGCCCTTCTCACGCGTCTGGAGCAGCCGAAGAAGGCCAACCTCACGCTGATGCAGAAGCTCAAGCTGTACAACGGCCAGAGCGTGCCCGGTTACACCGAGGACAACGTGAAGGAGCTCCGCAAGGAGGCCGACCGCGAGGGCATGGAGGGAGTCAGCCCGCGCTACGTCCAGGACAAGCTGAGCAACACCCTGGTCAGCGACGAGACCATGACCAGCATCAACCCCTTCATGGTGTTGAACGAACTCGAGAGCGGATTGCGGCAGTCGACGCTGATCACCAGCGAGGAACAGCGCAAGCACTACAAGGAACTGTTCATTCCCGTGCGCGAGGAGTACGAGAACATCGTCAAGGGCGAGGTCCAGCGCGCGATCAGCGCCGACGAGGAGGCCATTGCTCGCCTCTGCGCCAACTACATCGACAACGTCAAGGCCTACACCCAGAAGGAGAAGGTGCGGAACAAGTACACCGGCCAGGACGAGGAACCCGACGAGCGGTTGATGCGCTCGATCGAGGAGAAGATCGAGATCCCCGAGAGCCGCAAGGACGACTTCCGCCGCGAGATCATGAACTACATCGGAGCCCTGGCGCTCGAGGGCAAGACCTTCAACTACAAGACCAACGCGCGCCTGCAGCGGGCGCTCGAGCTGAAGCTCTTCGAGGACCAGAAGGACAGCATCAAGCTCAGCAGCCTGGTGACCAACGTCATGGACGAGGACACCCAGAAGAAGATCGAGATCGTGAAGGACCGGTTGATCCGCAACTACGGGTACAACGAGGAGAGCGCGACCGACGTCCTCAACTTCGTCAGCTCGATCTTCGCGCGTGGCGACGTCAAGACCGACGAGAGCTAGTCGGGGGTTCGGGGGGCAGCCGTGGACATCAGCCGCATCGACCGCGACCTCGGGCGCTTCCGCGACATCGTGCGCGGGAAGATCAAGGGGAACCTGCGTAAGTACATCTCGCACGGGTCCATGACCGGCAAGAAGGGCAAGGACCTCGTCAGTATTCCCGTGCCCACGATCGAGATCCCGCACTTCCGCTTCGGGCAGCAGGAGCAGGGCGGAGTGGGCATGGGCGAGGGTGGAGAGGGCCAGCCCGTCGACGCCGGACAGGACGGTGCCGGCGAGGCCGGCGAGGGCGAGGGCCAGCACGTCCTCGAGGTCGAGGTGACGCTGGAGGAACTCGCCCGGATGCTCGGCGAGGAACTCGAGCTGCCGCGGATCGAGCCGCGCGGCAAGAACCAGATCGAGAACTACCGCGACAAGTACAGCGGGATCAGCGAGGTCGGTCCGCCCGGACTGCGCCACTTCAAGCGGACCTACCGGCAGGCGCTCAAGCGCATGGTTGCCACGGGGACCTACGACCCACGTGATCCGAACATCGTCCCGATCAAGCGCGACATGCGCTACAAGAGCTGGAACCGGGTGCAGGAACCGTCGAGCAACGCGGCGATCCTCTACATGATGGACGTGTCGGGCTCGATGGGCGACGAACAGAAGGAGATCGTGCGCACCGAGGCCTTCTGGATCGACACCTGGCTGCGCACCCAGTACAAGAACGTCGACTTCCGCTTCATCATCCACGACGCCACCGCCCGCGAGGTCGACCGCGAGACCTTCTTCCACACCCGTGAGAGCGGGGGGACGAAGATCAGCAGCGCCTACCGTCTTGCCGCCGAGATCATCCACGAGGACTATCC
>CAZQHE010000006.1:0-56002 GCA_964593155.1 uncultured bacterium | reverse complement strand
CCACCAGGAGTGGAACATCTATCCCTTCCACTTCTCCGACGGCGACAACTGGGGCGGCGGCGACACCGAGATCTGCATCGACCTGCTGGCGGAGTTCCTGCTCCCGCGCGTGAACCAGTTCAGCTACGGGCAGGTGACGTCGACCTACGGGTCGGGTCAGTTCAAGCGTGACCTGGAGTCGCGTCTGGGCGAGGAAGAGGTCCTGGTGACCAGCCAGGTCGACAGCAAGGACGACATCCCCGAGTCGATCAAGACCTTCCTGGGCAAGGGGCGATAGGTCGGGATCGTGAGCAGAGAGGCCGGGTGATCGACAGTGTTGAACGTCGACGATCTCCGTCGCTGGCAGAACAAGATCGAGGGGCACGCCCGTGACTACGGGCTCGACTTCTTCCAGCAGGTCTTCGAGCTGGTCGACTACCGTCAACTGAACGAGGTCGCGGCCTACGGCGGCTTCCCGGTGCGCTATCCGCACTGGTCGCACGGCATGGAGTTCGACCGGCTGAACAAGGGCTACCAGTACGGGTTGCAGAAGATCTACGAGATGGTGATCAACAACGACCCGTGCTACGCGTACTTGATGAAGGAGAACGACATCATCGACCAGAAGTTGGTGATGTGCCACGTGTACGGACACAACGACTTCTTCAAGAACAACATCTGGTTCAGCAAGACGAACCGGAAGATGATCGACGAGATCGCCAATCACGCCTCGCGCATCCGCCGCTACATCGATCTCTACGGACTCGAAGAGGTCGAGGACTTCCTCGACCTGTGCCTGTCGCTGGACCGCCTGATCGACGTCCACGGACAGTTCATCGAACGCCGCCGCCCCGGCTTCGAGGCGCCGGAGGACGACGACGTGAGTCCGCCGCCGGATTTCCGTTTCCGGGCCAAGGAATACATGGACGCCTTCATCAACCCCGAAGAGGTGATCGCGAAGCAGCAGGAGGCCTACGAGGAGGCACGGCGCGCGAAGAAGTCGTTCCCGGTGAATCCCGAGCGCGACATCCTGCTCTTCCTGATGCACTACGCCCCGCTGAAGGGCTGGCAGCGCGACATCCTGGGTATGGTGCGCGACGAGAGCTACTACTTCGCACCCCAGTGGCAGACCAAGGTCATGAACGAGGGCTGGGCCACCTACTGGCACTCGCGCATGATGACCGAACGGGTGATGGACGACTCCGAGATCGTGGACTTCGCCGATCACCACTCCGGGACGGTGGGTGGCCAGGGGTTCAATCCCTACAAGATCGGACTCTACCTGTTCCGCGACATCGAGGACCGCTGGAACCGCGGTCGCTTCGGCGAGGAGTACGAGGCCTGCGACAACTACGAGGAACGCAAGCGTTGGGACCGTCAGCTCGGCCTGGGGCGCGACAAGATCTTCGAGGTGCGCACGATCTACAACGACGTCACCTTCATCGACACCTTCCTCACCGAAGAGTTCTGCATGGAGCATCGACTCTTCGTCTACCAGTACGACCTCGACAAGGACCAGTACGTGATCGCGAGCCGGGAGTTCGAGAAGATCAAGAAGCACCTCCTGGCGCAGCTCACGAACGGCGGGCAGCCCCTGATCTCGATCGTCGACGCGGACTTCGAGGGTCGGGGCGAGTTGCACCTCGAACACGCCTTCGAGGGGATCCCGCTCGACATCCGCTACGCGCAGGCCACGGTGCAGAACCTGCAGCGGATCTGGCAGCGACCGGTACACGTCGACACGGTCTACCAGGACAAGAGGATCCGTATCCGCTGCGACGGGGACGAGGCCACGGTCGAACAGCTGGGCGAGGCGGCCTGAGACCGCTGACTGTCGCGGTCCGGTGACGTTCTGCGCGTGCCCGTTGACGCATGGCGGGTCCGGACGCTATACGAAGCCTGGACACCGGAACCAGCGCGAGTCGGCCCGCCTCCCAGCGCCGATGCGTGAGCCTCCGCCGGTGTGGACGCCTCCCGCGACCACTCCCGAGACCGGAGGTTCCGCCTTGAGTTCACCAGCCAGCACCCGTCCCTTCCGTCTGTTGCTGTCCTTCGTCGTCTTCGCCGGCGTCGCCGCGTGTGGCGAGGAGCCGATCGACATCGTCACCACCGAACCCCCGGCGCCCGCGGTGGCGCCGGGGGCGGAGTCCTTCGAACCCGCACTCGACGCGTACTTCGATCACCTCGAGGCCACGGGCGCACTGTGGAGTGGGCCCGGGGCCGTGCGGCGGCAGAGCCTGGACTTCATCGACCGACACTTCGCGGACGACCCGGCGGCCCGGACCGCAGCCCTCGAGAACTTCCGTCGGGCGGAGAAAGGCTACGGCCTCCCGCGCGAAACGACCGAGCCCCGACCCTCGGCGGTCCGGCTCTACCGGGACGTGCAGGAGCGCGCGCTCGAGATCCTCGCTGCTCGGGCGAACGTCCTGCGCCGAGAGGACGACGACGGGCCCATCCCCTGCATTCTCGGCGTCATCGGTGACGGCCTGCGCGCTGGCCTGATGGGCGCGGGTGTGGGAGCCGGAGTCGGTCTCGCGGGTGGTCCCGTCAGCTCGGCGGCGGGTGCCGGTGGCGGTGCGGTCATCGGTCTGATCGCCGGTGCCATGTCCGGTGCCGCCGACCACTGCTGAGACTCCCGGAACCGGGGCGGGGGCATCCCGGCGCCCTCCGCTCCCGCTCGCTTGACACCTCCGCCGCGCGGCCCCACTCTGACCCGACGATTCCCCAGCCGAGCGTCGACGCCGTGAACCGAGTGCAGTCCGAAGCCCAGGATCCGCGCAGCGATGCGCTCGTGGCCGCGTTCCGCGACTACCTCGCGCGCGAGGGCATGAAGACCACGCGGCAGCGCGAGTTGATCGCGGCGGAGTTCGCGCGGGTCGAGGACCACGTCAGTGTCGAGGACCTGCTGCTGCGCGTCCGGCAGCGCGATTCGTCGATCGGGTACGCCACGGTGTACCGCACGTTGAAGCTCCTGGTCGACGGCGGGCTGGCCTCGCTGCGCAACTTCGGCGAGGGCTTCGCGCGCTACGAGCCGCTCGACGAGGATCACCACGACCACCTGATCTGCCTGGTCTGCCAGACCATCGTCGAGTTCCACGACGAGTTCGTCGAGCGCCGCCAGGAACAGGTGGCCGAGGATCTCGGCTACCGGCTCACGCATCATCGCCACGAGCTGTTCGGCGTGTGTCCGGCCTGCCTGGAGAAGCACGGACAGGCGATCGTCGACGAGCTGCGGCCGACGCCGCCCGACGACGTGGCGCCGGACCTGCCCGCGGCCTTCCGTACCTACCTGAACCGCGAAGGGCTCAAGTACACGAAGCAGCGCGACCTGATCGCCGAGCTCTTCGCCGACGTCGAGGACCACGTCAGCGTCGAGGACCTGCTGGCGCGGGTGAAGGTGCGCGACTCCTCGATCGGCTACGCCACCGTGTACCGCACGCTCAAGCTGCTGGTCGAATCGGGTCTGGCCGCGTGCCGTCACTTCGGCGACGGCCTCACGCGGTTCGAGCCGCGCGACGAGCAGCACCACGATCACTTCATCGACGAGACCTCGGGCGACGTGAAGGAGTTCCGCGACGAGGCCATGGAGCGCCGGCAGGACGAGATCGCCCGCGCCCACGGTTTCGCACTCGTCCGCCACCGTCAGGACCTCTTCGGCGTCCCCCGCGCGCCCACGACGTGAGGCGGCCATGAGCAATCAGTGGATCGAGGTCGACGCGTCGCGGCTGGCCGCCAACGCCGCCGCGTTCCGGCGTCGGATCGGGCGCGACGTCCTGCTCGCCCCCGTGGTGAAGAGCAACGGCTACGGCCACGGGCTCGAGCGGGCCACCCGTGCCTTCGTGTCGGGCGGTGCCGACTGGATCTGCGTGCACGCCCCGCACGAGGCCTTCCGGGTGCTCGATCTGCGGCTCGACCACACGGTGCTGATGGTCGGGCCCTGGGACGACGAGTCCCTCGTCGAGTTGATCCGGCGCGGTGTGCACCTCACGCTGAGCACGCCCGCGCGTCTGGACGCCGCGGTCGCCGCCGCCGACGCGGCCGGTCGTCCCGCCATGCTGCACGTCAAGGTCGAGACGGGCACGCACCGGCAGGGCATGGAGCTCGACGCCCTGCGCACCTGCCTCGACCGGATCCGCAGCGACCCCGGTCTCGAGCTCGTGGGTCTGCACAGCCACTTCGCCAACATCGAGGACACGACCCGGCACGACTTCGCCAGTGGGCAGATCGCCCGCTTCGAGGCCGCGCTCGCGATGGTCCGGGAGACGGGCGTCGAGCCACGCGTGCGGCACATCGGTTCGAGCGCGGCCGCGATCCTGTTCCCGCAGACGCACTACGACATGGTCCGTCCCGGCATCGCTGCCTACGGCTACTGGCCCAGCCGCGAGACCCTGCTCAGCGCACGCGAGCAGGGAGCC
This sequence comes from uncultured bacterium, assembly GCA_964593155.1. GTDB lineage: Bacteria > Krumholzibacteriota > Krumholzibacteriia > JAJRXK01 > JAJRXK01 > JAJRXK01. Next base: position 51,608 of record CAZQHE010000006.1, on the reverse strand, counting down.
GCCGACCTGGTCCTCGAACCGGCTCTCACCTGGAAGAGCCTCCTGACGGAGATCAAGACCGTTCCCGCTGGAGGGTTCATCGGCTACGGCTGCACCGACAAGGTCGAGGTCGACACCCGGATCGCGATCGTCCCCGTGGGCTACGCCGACGGCTACCGACGCACGATGAGCGGCCGGGCCCACGTGCTGGTCGCCGGCCGCCGCTGCCCGGTGCGCGGCCGGATCTGCATGAACCTGATCATGGTCGACGTTTCCCACCTCGACGACCCCCGCGACGGCGACGAGGTGGTCCTGCTGGGCCGCCAGGGCGACGAGGAACTCACCGCCGAGCAACTCGGCGACTGGGCCCACACCATCCACTACGAGATCGTCGCCGGGCTCTCGCCCGAGACCGAGCGGCGCGACGCGGCCGTCTGAGTCCCGTGCCGGAGCAGCCTCCCGTCGCACCCGCCGATTCCTCTGCATCTTCGGTGTAACCTTCCCGGCGCGGACGCGTAGAGCCGTCCACGAACCGCGCGGCGCCACCGTGGCCCCCGCGCACACCGGGAGGTGCTTCCATGAGAATGCGTCGCAACGCCAACGCGGCCGTCGGACTCGCGCTGCTCGTGTTCGGCGCGGTCGCACTGCTCGCCGGGATGGACACTCCCGCCACCGGCGGCGACCGGGTCGTGATCCTCGACGACGACGGTCGCGTGGTGCGCGAGATCGACACCCGCGAGATCGAACGAATGGCCGAGGACATGGGAGAACTCGGTGCGGAGATCGCCGAGGACGTGGCGCGGATGCTCGAGGACATGGACGTCGACATCGACGTCGAGGTCGACGGGCACTCCGGTGTGTGGATCCACGGCGACGACGGCGACCGGGTCTACTTCGACGCCGAGCGCTTCGAGCGGAACATGGAACGCTTCGCGCGGCGGCTCGAGGAACGGCTGTCGCACCTCGAGGACCATGACTTCGAGCACATGGGCCGCATGGCCGAGCGCATCCACCGCCGGGTCGAGCGCCAGGTCGAGCGCGCGCTGCGCGACACCGAGCGCTCCGAGCATCGCGATCACCTCGATCGCTACGATCGCTACGATCGCCGCGAGGAGCGCGAGTCCCGTCGCGACGACGCCGCCGCCGTGGCGATCCGCGACGAGATCCGCGCGCTCGAGCGGCAGCTCGAACGTCTGCAGCGCCGGCTGGAGCGGCTCGAGGACCGCTGATCCCCTCCACGAGCGGAGAGCGCGGAGCCCCCGTGCGCCCCGGCGTGCGGGGGTTTCGTGTACCGGGAGGAGAACGTACCCTGTCCGGTCCACCGTCGCCCCGACCCGGAGTGGACCGATGACCCGACGCCTCTACCACGACGACGCCTACCGCACCGAGTTCGACGCCACCGTTCTCGAGGTGACCCCCGGCGACGACGAGCGCCGCCACGTCGTGCTCGACGCGTCCCTCTTCTATCCGACCAGCGGGGGTCAGATGCACGACACCGGAGCCCTGGGCGAAGCCCGCGTGGTCGACGTGGTCGACCGCGACGATGGGACGATCGTCCACGTGGTCGAGGGCCCGGCCCCGGAGGTGCGATCGACGGTCCACGGGCGGATCGATGCCGAGCGCCGCGCCGACCACCGCCAGCAGCACAGTGGCCAGCACGTTCTGAGCGCCGTGTTCTTCACCCGCCTCGGTCTGCAGACGGTCAGCTCGCGGCTGGGCGAGAGCGGCAACACCCTCGACCTGGCCACCGACGCGCTCACCGAGGCCCAGCTCGACGAGATCGAGGACGCCACCAACCACTTCCTCTGGGACGCCCGGCCGGTCCGCGCGCATCAGCTCACGCCCGACGATGCGGTCGCAGCCGGTCTCCGCAAGACCCCCAAGCGGTCGGGGCCGATCCGCGTGATCGAGGTCGAGGGCGTCGACCGTTGTCCCTGCGGCGGCACCCACGTGGCCAACACGGCCGAGGTGGGCCTGGTGGTGATCACGGGAACCGAGAAGATCAAGGGGGGCACGCGCGTGAACTTCTGGTGCGGCGATCGTGCCCTTCGGTACCGGCGTGAACGGCAGCGCTGGCTCGACGCGGTGGCCCTGCGTCTGACCACCGGCGCCGAGTTCGTCGACACGACGGTCGAGAAGCTCATGCGCACCTCCAAGGAACGGCTGCGTCGGCTCGAGGCGATCGCCCGCGAACTCGTCGCCACCCGGAGCGAGGCGTGGTGGGACGAGGCCGAGGCCCGGCCCTCGGGGGTACGCCGGGTGGTGCGGGTCCTCGACGAGGACGAGGCCCTCGCCGTGCCGACGGCCGTGCGGTTGCTGACGAAGCACGAGCAGACCTTCGTCGGTCTGATCACCGTGGACGGCGATCGCGCCGCGCTGACGGTGGCGCGCAGCGACGACCTGGACCTCGACGCCGGGTCGGTGTTGCGCGAGGTGCTGGCCCCGGTCGGTGGGCGTGGGGGTGGGCGGCCCGATCACGCGCGGGGTGGATTCCCGGCCTCCGAGGTCGACGCGGTGCGGCAGAACCTGATCGCCGCCGTGCCCTGACCGACCCTCAGCCGAAGGCCTCGACCACCGACACCAGATCGTCGGCGCGGTCGATCGTGGCGTCGGCGTCGGCGAACTCCGCGGGCTCGCCGAAGCCGTAGGTGACACCGACGGTCCGGCAGCCGACGGTCCGCCCGGAGACGAGGTCCTCCTCGCGATCGCCGACCATCACCGCGTGCGAGGGCGCCACGTCGAGCGATGCCAGGGCACGCCGCAACATCACGACCTTGAAGGGTGGCACGGAGTCCGGAGGCAGTTCCTCCTGACACTCGGTGTACTCGAAGCGCCGACCGAGTCCGAGGTGTTCGAGCGCCGCGCGGAAGTACGGAGCCTGAGCGTTGCTCACGCAGGCCAGGCGTCGGCCCGAGGACCGCAACGAGTCGAGGGCGGGGAGGACGCCGTCGAAGGCGCGGCCCCGTCCCGCGCGCAGGGCCTCGACCTCGTGCTGCGTGGCCACCTCTTTGACCTCGTCGGCCAGATCCACTAGCTTCCGCGGCAGGACCGTGCGGAAGTATTCGCGCGCGGGTCGTCCGAGCGCGGCACGCAACACCGACGGATCCACGTCGATCCTTCCGTATCCGTGCCGTTCCGCCACCTCACGGATCCCCGTGGCGACCGCTCCGATCACCGCGGTCCCGGAATCGACGAGCGTTCCGTCGAGGTCGAAGACGACGGCTTCCACGCGCGCTCTCGTCATGCGAGCTCCATCGCTTCGTCGCCACGGCAACGGGTGCATCATGGCCACGCGACTCGAGACCATCGAACTCAGGACCCCCGACGACCTTCCCCTGCGTCTCGACCTTCGGGTCGATTCGGAGCGGTCCCCGCGAGCGATCGTCATCGTCGCCCACGGCTTCAAGGGATTCAAGCGCTGGGGATTCTTCCCCGATCTCGGCGAGCGTCTGGCCACCGCCGGATTCGCGTCGATCGTTCCGGACTTCTCGATGAACGGGATCGGCGACGATCCCGAGCAGTTCACGCGGCTCGACCTCTTCGAGCGCAACACGCTCACGCGCGAGGTCGCCGATCTCGAGCAGGTGCTCGGGTGGGCGAGGACCGAGGCGCCGCTCGCCGCCGAGGTGCGCGCGGCGAAGGTCGGCCTGCTCGGCCACAGCCGTGGCGCGATCCCGGTGATGACGGTGGGGTCGGAGCGCCCGGACGAGGTCGGCGCCGTGGTCACCTGGAGCGGGGTCGGACGGGCCCTGCGCTACACCGAGGGGCAGCTCGAGCGCTGGGAGGAGGACGGGGCGATGGAGTTCACCAACGCACGCACCGGTCAGCGCATGACCATGTCGTGGGACTACGTGGTCGACGCTCGCGAGCACGCCGGGCGCATCGAGCCGGCTCGTTGCGCCGAGCGCATGCAGATACCGCACCTGATCCTGCACGGCACGCGCGACATGGCCGTGTCGCCGGACGAGGCGCGGATGCTGCAGGCCGGACGCACGCCCGAGCAGGGATGTGAACTGATCGAGATCGAGGGAGGGACGCACACCTTCGGCGCCGTCCACCCCTACGAGGGCAGTACGCCACACCTCGACCGCGTGTTCGAGGCCACACTCGGATGGTTCGACCGCCACCTGCGGGGAGGAACGTCGTGAGCGCCTACGTGATCGTGGACATCTCCGTGAGCAACCCGGAGCGCTACGAGGACTACAAGGCCATGGCCGCCGAGAGCGTGGCGCGCTACGACGGGCGGTACGTCGTCCGAGGGGGGCGTTGCGAGAACCTCGAGGGCACCTGGGATCCCCAGCGCGTGGTCGTGCTCGAGTTCCCCACCTACGAGGCGGCCAAGGCCTGGTGGGCCTCCGAAGACTACCGCGACGCGAAGGCCCTGCGCCAGGCGGTGTCGGATTCGCGGATGATCGTCGTGGAAGGTGTCTGAGCGCTCTTTCGGCTCAGCGCAGGCGGCCGCGGCGGTGGCGCACGAAGTCCTCCAGCACGAACTCGCCCAGGGTGCCGGGCGGTCTCTGATAGACATCTCGGGGGTTGAGTTCGGTGAGCCGGTGCACGAACTGCTGCAGGTAGGGATCGCTGGCGATCATGAAGGTCGTGATCGGAATGCGTTCCTTCCGCAGGGCCGCGGCTTCGTCGAGGGTCTTGTTCACGATCTTCGGGTCGAGGCCGAAGGTGTTGCGGTAGATCACACCCTCTTCGTCGGTGATCACCGTGGGTTTGCCGTCGGTGACCAGGATCACCTGCTTGTTGCTGTGCTTGCGCCGTCGCAGGATTTTGCGCGCCGCCTGCAGCGCGGCCCGCGTGTTCGTGTGGAAGGGACCCACCTGCACGTAGGGCAGCTCCTCGATCGACACCGGGAAGGCCTCGTTGCCGAAGAGCACGACGTCGATCGAATCCTTCGGGAACTTCGTCTTGATCAGCTCGACCAGACCCAGGGCCACCTGCTTGGCCGGCGTGATCCGGTCCTCCCCGTAGAGGATCATGGAGTGGCTGATGTCGAGCAGGAGCACGGTGGCGCAGTTGGTGAGGTGTTCGGTGTCGTGCACCTCGAGGTCCTGCTCGCTCAGGTGCAGGTTCTGCAGACCGGCCCGCCGCAGGGCGTTCTGGTAGCTGCGACGGAAGTCGACCTTGCTGACCTCGTCGCCGAAGCGCCACTCGCGGGTCTCGCTCGTGGGCTCGCCACCGCGGCCCTCGTGCGGCAGACGATGGTCGCCGGTGCCGCGTTTGCGCAGGCGGCCGAACATCTGCTCGAGGGCCGTGCGCCGTAGTACGCGCTCGCCGCGGGCGGTGAGGTCGAAGCCGCCCTCGTCGTTCGAGCGGATCTCTTCGCGCTCCTCGAGACCCTGGCGGAACTGGTCGAGGTCGACTCCCTGCGGCAGGTAACCCTGCTGCTGCAGACGCTCCATGATCCGCAGGGCCTCGTCGACGTCGCCCGCGGTGACGGTGACGAGGTAGTGGAAGAAACGGCGCATCTGGTCGAAGGAGACCAGGTCCTCCCACTGCTGCGGATCCCATTCGAAGTACTCGTAGAGCACGGGTGCCTCAGTCGTTGCCCATGCCCTGCATCATGCGCAGGAGCATGTCCGAGTAGAAGGTGCTGCGGTCGAGGTTCTCCTTGGCCACGAAGCTGCTCTGGTACAGCCCTTCGAGCACCATCTCCATGGCTGGGTGCACGTCGCGTTCGTCGACGTCGTCGAGGTGCCCGCGCACCAGGTCCTCGAGACCCGGGACGGCGCCGAGTGCCTCGCGGTACTCGGTCTCGCTCATGCGATCGCTCACGGCCACCCGCGTGCCGCCACTGAAGTGACCGGTGATCTTTCCGTAGACCGAGGTGTCGAGCTCGGAGCCCGGCGACGGCGAGTCGTCGGCGTCGAGGGCGGTGCGTTCGCGCCGGCCGCTGCGCGCGGTGGGATCGGGGAACAGATCGGTGAACGCGCGCTGCACCGCCTTGCCGATCAGGTTGCGGCAGATCGTCACGGCGCCCTCCTGCTCGCCTTCGTAGGCCAACTCCATCTTACCGACCAGGGCCGGGATCATGGAGTCGAGGTCGCACACGCGGACACTCGCGGCATCGGATCCGTGCATCGCCACGCGGCTCTCCACGTTGCTCAGCAGGTTCTCGTAGGCACTGATCGAGGCGCGGGCGCTCACGCCGCTGGCGTGGTCCACGAACTCGCTCTCGCGGGCCAGGAACACCACCTCGTCGACCACCCGCCGCAGGAAGGCGGGAATGTGCACCTCGAGGTCGCGATCCTTCCACGACTCCTGCTCGGTGATCTGCATGGCCTGCTCGAGGTCGAGCGGGTAGTGGGTGTGGATCTGGCTGTCGATGCGGTCCTTGAGCGGCGTGATGATCGAGCCGCGGTTGGTGTAGTCCTCGGGATTCGCCGTGAACACCATCTGCACGTCGATCGGCAGGCGCACGGGGAAGCCGCGGATCTGGACGTCCTTCTCCTCCATGATGTTCAGCAGGCCCACCTGGATCCGCGGCGCGAGATCGGGCAGCTCGTTGATCGCGAAGATGCCCCGGTGCGCGCGGGGGACCATGCCGTACTGGATGATCTCCTCGTCGTCGAGGTGGCGGCCCTCGTTGGCGGCCTTGATGGGATCGATGTCGCCGATCAGGTCGGCGATCGTCACGTCGGGCGTGGCGAGCTTCTCGACGAAGCGGTCCTGCGGGGTGACCCAGATCAAGGGCGTGTCGGGGCCGGCCTCGGCGACGATCCGACGGCCCACCGCGCTGACGGGGTGCATGGGATCGTCGTGGAAGGGGCTGCCGTCGATCGCGGGAACCAGCGGATCGAGGAAGGCCGCGAGCCCGCGCACGAGGCGGGTCTTCGCCTGTCCGCGCAGTCCGAGCAGGATGAAGTCGTGGCGGCTGAGCAGCGCGTTGATCAGCTCGGGGATCACCGTGCGTTCGTAGCCGACCACGCCCGGAAAGAGGTCGCCGCCTTCGCCCAGTCGTCGCAGGACGTTGCGTCGCAGCTCGTCCTTGACCGCGGACGGGCGATAGTCGGTGCGCTCGAGTTCGCCGAGCGTGCGGATGTTCTCCATGGTGGCGCCGGGGGAGGAGAGACGGGAAACGCTCGGGTGCGAGACCCGGGCGACAAGGTATACACTCGTGGAGCAGACGCAGTGCCGGTCCCCGGCCGGACGGCGTGCACTCCACGGTGTCGGCGATGGGAGTCCGAGCAGTGTCCGACGAAAGTTCCTTCGACCGCAAGCCGCCTGCGGATCCGCAGCCGGTGCTCGCCCTCGTGACCGGCGGCGCCCGGCGCCTCGGGGCCCGCTTCGTGCGGGCCCTCGCGAGCGAGGGCTTCGACGTGGCCTTCACCTACCACCGAAGTGGTGAGGCGGCGCGGCGCCTGGTCGACGAACTCGACCGCGCGGGGACCGAAGCGGGGGCCTACGAGACCGATCTGCGGTCGACCACGGCGATCGAGGGTCTCGTCGACGCCGTCGAGAGCGACATGGGGCCGATCGGTCTGCTGGTGAACAACGCCGGTGTCCTGCTCCCCGCCGACGTCGACAGCAGCGGTCCGGCCGATCTCGACGAGAGCATCGCGGTGAACCTGCGAGCCCCCTACCTGCTCTCGCTGACCGTGGGACGACGCATGCGGGCGCGCGGCGAGGGATGCATCGTGAACGTCGCGAGCACCGGTGGGCTCCGCCCGTACCGCCAGCACCTGTCGTACAGCGTGAGCAAGGCGGGGCTGGTGATGACCACGCAGGCGCTGGCCCTGGCCCTGGCCCCCCAGGTCACGGTGAACGCATTGGCTCCGGGTGTGGTACACCTCGAGGGCGAGGACGACGACGACGCGCGGCCTCCGGCGGGACGCGTCCCTCTCGGCGAGTACGGTGACCCCGACGACGTGATCGATGCCCTTCTCTACCTGGCCACGGCCCCGTACGTGACGGGACAGGTGCTGGCCGTCGACGGTGGGTTCTCGTTGCGCGGTTGACATCCCCGCTCGTCACACGGGCTCCGGTGGACGTCTTGACCCCGCGACGGCGTGCTCCCTATGTTCACTCCACGGCAGCGTCGACGTGGCCAGGTCGCCTATCCAGCCCTCCATGCGCGCTCCCGTGAGGACCCGTCCCGTCTCGCCCACGGGTGATGGTCGCACCGCCTGACGCGATCCCATCTCCGGTCGAGACGCAGCGGTTCGTGCACACGACCGACGGCTGTGCTCCTCGCGTCCGGGCTTCTCGCCCGGAACGACGCACGTCGGCCTGCATCCTTGCCCCACGCCCGTCGCCGGCGTCGTCCACGCATCGAACACGGACCGTCGTTCCGTAGCGGGCACACGCGTGCGACCGCTGTCGGTCGCCGTCCGCCCGCCCCGATTCCACCCTCGGGTGGAGCCGTGTCGTCGACGGAAGGCATCGGAGTCGATCCGTCTGGGGAAGAGTCGCGTCGGAATCCGATGACCCACCGGGGCGCACGGTCGGGAACCGGGGAGTGGGTGTGTGAGGTGTCTCACGGCAGGGAGCACCCACTTCCCGGAATCCCATCCGTCCGAGCCGAGTGTCCGGGTTCGGCGACCCGGAACCGAGGGCACCCTCCGTACCTGCGCGGGGGGTGCTCTCACGTTCGCCGATCAGTCGTGGTCGAACAGCCGGTCGGCGGTGGCGAGGAGGGTCTCGGTGTGTTCGAGCATCCGCGCCACGTCGAGCGACGCCGGGATCCAGTGCGAAACCACGCGGGCCGTCGCGTCGACGACCGGATCGGCCCCCGCCGCGACCGGACGATGACCCTGGTCGCGGACGTCGCGCTCCACCGGGAAGCGGTCGTCGGTCGCGAGGTCGAGGGGAGCGCGCTCGGCGAAGACGTGCGCGGCCCACACGACCGCTTCGTCGACGACCACCACCACGCCCCCGGCACCGGTGAGGGCGCGGGCCAGGACCGCCGGTCCGTCCAGCACGGTGACGGGTTCGGTGACCGCGGCGTCGCAGAGCGTCTTGGCGGCCCCCAGGCCTCCGGGGACGACCAGGACGTCGATCTCGTCCGCCCGGACCCGTGCCGCGGACTCGATCACGCCGCCGGTCAGCCGCATCGACTCGTCGGAGACCCGTCGGCGGGCACCTGCGACGACGCCCTGCGGGCCCACCACGTCGTGCTGGTCGACGTCGGGAGCCATGGGCACGAGCACGTGGCCCTCGCGGGCTGCCACCAGGCGCCACAGCACGACCTGTGTCGGGTCGCTGCCGTCGAGCGCCCCGCAGCCGGTGAGGAGGAGACCGATGCGCAGCACGTCCGGTCTTTCGGAGAGGGAGCAGGTCTCAGCGGACCAGTGTGATCGGGCGCACCGACGACACCGTCCCGTCGGCTTCGAGTAGCACGCGGTAGGTGCCCGAGGCAACCGGGTTTCCCCGCCGGTCGATTCCCGTCCACGGCATCCGGTGACGCCCGGCCGGCATGGGACCGGGTTCGAGCACGTCGACCACCCGGCCGCGCGCGTCGAGGATGCGCAGGCGCACGTCCTGCGGCGTCGGCAGCTCGAAGCGAAGCGCCGTGCGCGGGTTGAAGGGGTTGGGTGCGTTGGGCAGGAGTCGCGCCGCCGGTCCGACCGGCGCCGGGGCATCGGTGGCCGTCTCGACCACGAACTTCAGCAGCCACTCGTCCGGGTCGACCAGCACGTCCTCGACGTCGCCGTCGACGAAGGCGGTGAACTGGTGCTTGTCGCTGGCCACGAAGGTCTCGAGGTCGACCGGACCCGACGGGGTGACGGCCCGGAGTTGCAGCGGGAACATCCAGGGATCGTCGAGGTCGGACTGGTCGATCTCCACCCGCAGTCGGGTGCGGTCGCCCACGGACTTCGTGGTCCATTCGACCGTGAAGGTCGGACGTCCGATACGGTAGAGCCACTGGTCGAAGAACCACTGCAGCGGCTGCCCGGTGGACGTCTCGAACTGTTCGACGACGTCCTCGGTCACGATCGAGCCGTACTGCAACTCGGGCCGCTGGGCGAGATCGTACACCGCGGAGAAGAACGTGGTGTCGCCGAGGAAGCCCCGCAGCATGTGCAGCATCCAGGCCGCCTTGTTGAAGACGGTCTGGTTGAACAGACGGTTCGGGGGACTGATCGGTCCGAAGAAGCCGCAGCAGCCGTTGGAGCGACGTCGCAGGAAGGTGCGGTAGGCCGCGGTGCCCTCGGCGCGCTCGACCCACAGACCCTCGGCGAGAGTGGCGAAGCCCTCGTGCACCCACAACTCGCCCCAGTCCTCCAGGGTCATCGAGTTGCCCCACCAGTGGTGCGCCAGCTCGTGTCCGATGATGCGCTCGTAGAAGCGGTCCCCGGTGAGGAAGAAGTCCCCGTAGCTCGTCATGGTCTGGTGCTCCATCGCACCTTCCCACACGAACTCGGCCATGCCGTACTTCTCGTCGACGAAGGGGTACTCACCGAACAACTCGCTGTAGTAGTCGAGAATGTCGGTGGTCCGCGCGAAGTCGAAGCGCGCGGCTTCCTCGTGTTCGGGGAAGACGTGGTACTCGATCGGGAGCACGCGGCCGCCCGGTGACCGCCAGGTCTCCTCCCAGCTCACGTAGTCGGCCACCGCGATGCTCACGTTGTAGGTCGAGATCGGGTAGTCGTGCCGCCACTCGAACAGGGTGTTCTCGCCGCTCGGGATCTCGGCCTCCAGAACCCCATTGCTCGCCACGTAGAGTCCGGTGGGGACAAGGGCCCGCAGCAGGACGGTGGCCTTGTCGCCCGGCGTGTCCTTGCACGGCCACCAGCTCCGGGCGCCGTAGGGTTGGCTCAGCGTGGCGAGCAGTGGGTCTCCCGCCGGGGTCGTTCCGAACGAGAAGCCGAGGAAGCCGGTCGGTTCGGGCTGGCCTCCGTAGTAGATCGTTGCGGTCCAGGTGTCGCCCTCGTCGAGTGGCTGCGGGGGATACAGCCGCAGCACGTCGTCGGCATGGTCGAAGGGCAGGTTCGCGCCGGAACTGTGGACCCGATCCACCGCGAGCATGCTCGACAGGTCGAGATCGACGAAGTCGACGTCGTCGTCGGCCGCCTGCAGTGAGACGGTGACCGCCGCCGTCAGCGACTCGGTGTCGAAGTCGGGGGCGAGGAAGATCTCGTAGTGCAGGACGTCGAACTGGTCGCGGTTGGCTGCCTGGGATTCGTCCTCCGGAGGCAACACGGTCGACACCGCACGCGCGTCCGCCTCGGTGGACTCGGGGTCGATCGCCCACGGCGGGACGAAGGCCGATCCCGAGCGCGGAACCAGGGCGAGCGCACCGAGAGCGAGGACGAATGCGAGGGCGGTCGGGTGGAATCGCATGGATGGTGGAGCCGGCGCCTGGTGAGCGACCTTCGGAGACGTAGAGCTGCGGATCCCACGGGGGACCCGGGTGAACGGCACGGAGGGCTTCGGACAGGCCAGGCGATTGTGCCAAGCTTCGATGCCGGGGGTCAAGCCGGCTGACGCCTCGCCGTACCGATCGCGCCGTGTGTGTACGCCCAGGGACGCTCGACGCGCATTCGGCCGCCGTGGGTGGTTCACGCAACTCTTTGCCGGGGAACGATCTGCGGCGATCGTTCCGGTGTCGGCCCCGACGATGCTCCGGGGGAAGGGCAGCTCGATCATCCGAACCGTGGCCGATGCCACACCCCAGGAGGAAATCCCCGATGAAGCGCACCCCGATCTCCGTGTTCTCCTTCTTCGCTCTCGTCCTCGGTCTCGCTCTGACCGGATGCTCCGAGGACACGAACGATCCGATGGCGGCCGGCGACGACGACGTCACCGGTACCGAGTCGATGCAGACCATCGATCTCGACCAGCAGTACGGTGGCCTGGCCTACACCGACGAGGCCGAGGGCTTCGGCGACACCGAACTCGTGAGCGCCGCCATGGTCGAGGACGAGGCGGCCCTGGCCGAGGGCGACGAGGACAGCCTGACCGACGACGACCCCTCGCTCGCCGATCCGCAGATGCGCCGCACCTTCGTGCGGATCCTGTGGGGCCAGCTCGACGGTGACTTCGATCCGGAGACCGTGTCGAGCGCGCCCACCGCCGGCCTCGACTGGTCGGGGTCGTTGAAGGTCAGCGAGGGCGTCGTGGCTCTGAAGCGCACGATCCTGTTCGAGCGCCCCTTCGACCATCGCCTGCCGCGCGCCGAGCGCGACAGTCTGGCGTGGACGAGCCGCACCGGTCCGCACTACGACGGCGTCCTGGTGTGCGTGCTCAGCCGCGTCGAAGACGGCGTCGCCCCGGGCGAGCTGGTGCTCGAGACGCCGCAGTTCCGCACCACGCTGACGATCGACACCCTCGACGGCTACGACGAGATCGTGAGGGTGGATGCCGCGGGCAACGCGGTGTTGATCCAGGCTCGTGTGCAGGACCAGCGGTATTGTGGCGAAGGCTTCGTGACCGGCTTCTGGAAGGGCATCGAGGACCGGCCCGAGACCGACGCCGTCGAGATGGGCGCCTTCCGCGGCCGCTACGTCGGGCGCAGCGGTGCGACCACCGGCTTCCTGATGGGCGTGTACGGCCTGAACAGCCAGGGCGAGCGCGTGATGGCCGGCAAGTACATCGGCCGCGGTGGCCGGGTGAAGGGTCTGATCCGCGGGACGTGGGAACCCGCTGCCGACGCCGAGGGCGCGGGATCGTTCCAGGCACGCTGGGTGAACCGCAACGGCATGCACCTGGGCACCGTGCTGGGGCGGTACCTCGAGAACGAAGAGAACGAAGCCGGCGACGGGTTCTTCGAGGGCCGCTACGAGGAGATCTGCTCGACGGCTCCCTAGGCCCCGCCCCGCTGCACGCCGCGTCCGAGCGATCCCCCGACGCGGCCACCGACGGGTCCCGATTCCGGGGCCCGTCGCGGTCGTTCAGCGGGGGGCGGCCAGCAACACCCGCCCGTCGACCACGCGCACCGGCACGTGGACGCACCGGGCCTCGGGTGGCACGGACGCGGGCGGTTCCTCGAACACGTCGAAGCGCCAGTGGTGCAGCGAGCACTCGAGCTTGCCCTCGTGCACCCGGCCCTGGCTCAGCGGGAAGTCCATGTGGGGGCAGCGGTCGAGCACGGCGACCACCCGCTCGCCGCGGCGCAGCAGCGCCACGCCCGTCCGCCCCACGGTGCGGGCGAGCGGCCGGTCCTCGGCGATCTCGTCGAGGCCGGCCACGTCGATCCAGCGGTGGTGCTCGTCCAAGGCGACGGCCGATCAGTCGCGGTTGAACTTCTGCTTCAGCAGCTCGACGGCGTCGCTGAAGTCGAGTTCGTTGACGTCCACGTCGGGGTCCCTGGGCTCTTCCTCGGCACCGAAGGTGTACGACTCGCCCGGCCGGTCGTCCTCGTGACGGTCGCGACCCCGGCGACCGCGCGGACCGCGATCGCCCCGGCCGCCGCGCTCGGCGTCGTCTCGCGGCGCACGCTGCGGACGATCCTCGCCCTCGGGGCGCATGGTGAGCGAGATCCGGCGAGAATCGGGATCCACCGCCAGGATCCGCACGTCGACCGCCTGTCCCGGCTCGAGCACCGATCCCGGATGGTCGATGCGCTCGGTGCTGATCTCGGACACGTGCACGAGACCGTCCACGCCGGGGCTGAGCTCGACGAAGGCGCCGAAGTCGGTCAGGCGCACCACCTTGCCCGAGACGATCGATCCGACGGCCCACTTCTCGTCGGCCTTCTCCCAGGGATCGCTCTCGAGCGCCTTCATCGACAGGCTGATCCGCTCGCGCTCGCCGCCGATGTCGTCGAGCTTGATGACCTCCACGCGCACCTTCTGGCCCACCGAGAGCACGTCGCGCGGGTCGGCCACGTGGCCGCGGCTGATCTCGCTGACGTGGACCAGGCCGTCGACGCCGCCGAGATCGACGAAGGCCCCGTAAGGCTGGAGCCGTCGGACCGTACCCTCGAAGACCTCGCCCACGGCGAGTTTCTCGCGCGTGGTCTCGGCCGCGGCCTTGCTCTCTTCCTCGATGATCTTGCGGCGGCTCAGCACGATGTTCCGGCCACCGCGCTCGAAGGCGATGATCTGGAAGGTGTACTCCTTGCCGACGTGCTCCTCGGGCTTGTCGCAGTAGATGGTGTCGATCTGCGAGAAGGGGCAGAAGGCCCGCACGCCGTTCAGGTCGACCTCGAAGCCGCCCTTGTTCGTCGACTTGATCTTGCCGGCGACGGGGATGTCGCCCTCGTGCGCGCTCTGGAGCTCGCGCATGCGGAGCAGATCGCCCCCCTTGCCCTTGCCGCGGCCGACCGTGAACTCGAGGGTCTCGCCGGCCTTGCGGACGATGGCGGTGAAGGTGTCGCCCTCGTTCACGCGCATCTCGCCGTCGGAGTTCTTCAGCTCCGCGGTGGCGATGGTCCCCTCGGCGGTGCCGCCGTAGTCGAGGAACGCGTCCTTCTCGCCGACCTGGACGAGCTTCACCTCCATGCGCTGACCGGTCTTGTACTTCGACGTGAGCCGTTCGTCCTGCGCCACGGCGTCGGCCTGGGCCGCGCTCGCCGCGGGGTCGGACGTCGGTTCCTCGGAGGTGTCGGCCGATGCGCTCGCGGCGGCCGCCGGCGCGGATTCCTCCGGGGTCGACTCCATCACGACGGCGTCGTCGGCCTTCGAAGGATCGTCGCCCTCGGGCTCCGGGGTCTCGGCCTTCTCGGCCGGAGCTTCGTGCGCCGGCTCGGTCGGCGTCTCGGACCCTGGCTCGACCGCGGCCGGCGTCTTCGTCGGTGCCTCGGCTTCGGCCGGCGGTTCCGGCGACGTCTCGGCTTCGGCCGGCGTCTCGGGCGGTGCCTCGGCTTCGGTCGTCGTTTCCGGCGACGCCTCGTCCGCGGCCGGCGTCTCGGGGGCGGGCGGGGCCTCCTTCTTCGCCTCGCTTCCGGAGCTGGCCCCGTCGGTGGGCGTGGTCGCGGCGTCGTCGCCGGTCGTGTCGGGCTTCGGGGTCGGCGTCTCGTCCGGACGCTGGGATTGATCGGTCATGGGCAAACGGGCCTCACGGGAGAGCGAAGGGACGGGTGTCGGAGTCCGGCCGGCGTTGGACCTACGCACGACCGGGCCCCGGAGTATAGCAAGGTCGACGGCGGTGCCGACAAGTGGGGGCGTTCGATTTGTTGGGATCTTGACGGTGCCCCTCAGGGGCTCGGAATCATCCAATCCATGACGAAGACCGCGGCGGCCACCACACAGGTGGTCCGACCACGTTCGTCACCCCGGGCGGTGGCGGCCACCGAGTCACGGAATTCCACGATACCGGCCTCCTCGAACCGACGTGCGCGCTCGCGCGCGGGCAGCTCGGGATCGACGTCGATCCCCATGGTGCTCGCGAGCATCGTCGTCGCCAGGTCCTCGGCGTGTTCGCGGAGTTCGTGTTCGCCCAGCCCGAAGCCGCCGTGCTCGGCGATGAAGCCGTGCCGGGACGTCTCGCGCGGACGGGCGATGCCGATGCTCGCGCCCAGGGCGCGATACGGTTCGTCGGTCTCCTCGCGGCTCATCACCACGTGCAGGATCTGACCGGGGATCAGGTGCTGCTCTCCCTCCTCACGCGGGACGAGCTCGCATGCCGGCGGCAGGATGCTCGAGACCGCCACCAGGTTCTGCGCCGCGATTCCCGCATCGCGCAGGGCGATCTCGAAGGCCACGAGTTCCTCGTGGTGAACCCCCACCCCACGCGTGAGGTAGGCCTGGACGGGCACGAGCAAGCGGGAACGCTCCGGAGCAGGGATGCTGGAGATCAGACGGAAACGGCGTGGCGCTGAATATAGGTCACCACGGCCTCGACCGCCGCGTCCTCGACGCCGTGGAAGAGATGGTCGGCGGCGGGGACCACGTGCACGTCGACGGGTCCGGTGGCCGAGGCGGCGAAGGACCGGATCGCGTCGGCCCCGCCGAACTCGTCGTTCTCGCCCTGCACGAGCAGTCGGGGTTTGTCGGTGGTCCGCAGGTGTTCCACGTCCCAGCTCGGCTCCGCGACCGGTGTGCCCAGGGCCACGAGATGCGTGACGCGCGGGTCGGTCGCACCGGCGCGCAGCCCGGCGACCGCGCCGAAGGAATAGCCCACGATCGTGATCGGAAGGCCCGGATGCTCCTGGGCCACACGATCGGTGGCCGTGCGCGCGTCGGCCGTTTCGCCGACCCCGCCGTCGAAGCGGCCGAGGCTCCGTCCCGTGCCGCGGAAGTTGAACCGGAGCGAGGGCATGTGAGCCTCCACCGAGAGGCGCTTGGCCAGCCGGTAGAGGGTCTTGTTGTGCATGGTGCCACCGAACAGTGGGTGTGGATGGCAGAGAACGGCGGCCGCGCGCGGTCGAACCCCCGTGGGCGTGGCACGGTACAGGTTCTCGAGGTAGCCGGCGGGGCCCTCGAGCCCGAGCGAGGATTCCGGTGCGGGTTGGTTCATGGCGCAGCGACGACGAATCGGGAGAGAGCACGAGGGTCGGCCGGGCAAGCTAATCGAAGCTGACGAAGAACTCCACATCCCGGGGCCCTTGACAGTTGTTCAGGACCTTGTTTCTACGTACGTTCAGCCTCTGATCCGACCCCCGTCCCACGCGCCCCGACCAGGCGGCTCGGTCCGCGGAGCGAGACCGCCGGAGACACCGTGCAGGAATCGAAGATCCGACTCCACGACCTGTGGCCACGTGACGGCCGACCTCCCGCCGGCGGTGCCGAACACGAGATCCTGCGCCGGGCGATCGAGCTCTTCGGTCGGCGCGGGTACGGGGGCACGAGTACACGCTCCATCGCGGCCGAGGCCTCGGTCACCGCGCCGCTGATCGGCTACCACTTCGGGAGCAAGGAGGGGCTGTTCCGCGCCTGCTCCGACGTGGTCATGCTCACGACCACCGAGGCGATCCTCGAGACGGACCTCGACGGCGCCGACCTGCGATCGATCGCCCGCCACTTCGCGCAGGTCCATCTGGACTTCGCCCGCGACTACTCGGTCGGGTTGCGCTTCGTCCTCACCCTGGCCTACGGCCCGGAGGAGGGGCAGCCGACCGTGGACCTGGTCGGTTACTGGCGGCCGGTGATCCGCTGGCTGGCGGTCCGCATGCACCGGGCGGTGGAGTCCGGCGAACTCGAGCCGCGTCCCGGCGCAACTCCCGAGCGTCTGATGCGTTACCTCTTCAACCTGGTCCACATGGACGTCATGTCGACCTACGAGGAGCAACGCTTCCTGGCGACCGACCCCGCCCTCTTCGAGATGTTGCGCGAGGACGGGACCGACCGCGTGGACGATCTGGTCGACCAGTTCTTCGCCGGTGCCGGCGTTCTCCACGAATCGAGTCCCGAGGAGTCGAATCGATGACGAACCCGCGAGTTCCCGGCGCCGTGGTGATCCTGGCCCTTCTGGCGACGACCCTCACGGCGCCGGCGAAAGCGCAGGACACGGCGGGGGACCGCTTCATCGCCGAGGGCGACGTGGTGCGTGCCCTGGGCGACGGAGCCGAGCCGCTCGACCTCGACACCAGCATCGACGTGGCGCTGCGCTCCAACCAGGGTCTGCAGCAGGAGCGCGAAGGCCTGTCGGAACTCGAGGCGCGCAAGGTGCAGGCGCGGTCGGAGGGTTTCCCGGTGGTCGAGCTCCAGGGCGCCTGGAGCCGCAGCCGCGACCCGAGCTTCGCGCTCGACGAGTCCTTCGGTGGTGGCGGCGAGGGGGACGACTTCTTCTCGAGCCTGTTCCCCGACACCGTCGACGTCGCCGAGTTCTCGTTCATCCCCGATCCGGCCGACATCCCCGCGCAGACCTTCTGGAGGACCTATCTCGACGCCTACTGGGAGCTGCGTCCGACCCGCGTGTGGCGCGCGGTGAGCGCGGCCGAGGGCGCGATCGAACAGCAGGCGGCGCTGGTCCGCGATGCCGAGCACCGCACCGTGGAGGCCGTGGTCGGCGCCTACCACGCGATCGTCCTCGCCCGCGAACGGTTGGCCGCGATCGAGCGCGAGATCGACGCGCGCGAGGAGTTCCTCGAGGTGACGCGCCGTCGCTTCCGCCTGGAGTTCGCCACGCCGCTCGACACCCTGCAGGCGGCGGTGAGCCTGGCCAACCTGAGGCCCGAGGCGCGACGCCGGGCGAACGACCTGCGCCGGGCCGGCCAGCAGTTGAACCTGCTGCTGGGCCGCGATCCGCTCACGCCGGTGTCCGTGGTCGCGTCGTTTCCGCTCGAGGACGGGGTCGTCCCGGTCGAGACGGCACTCGAGCTGGCGCGGGAGCGCCCGGACCTCCAGGCCCAACGGCGCCAGAGTTCGCTGTACGAATTGAGGCGGGGCGTCGCCGATGCCCAGAACCACCCCTACCTGACGGTCGAAGGGCAGTGGGGCTTCGTCACCCGTGAGCTCGAGGACCTGACGAACGACGGGCAGGACTTCTGGCGGGCCGGTTTGACGCTGCACCTGCCCCTGTTCGACGGTCTCCGATCGCGCGGGGAGATGCAGGAGGCCGAGGCGCTCCTGCGGCGCAACCAGGCGCGGGTGGACGAGCTCGAGGCCCAGGTGCGCGACGAGGTGCTCGACGCGCTCGAGACCCTCGAGATCGCCCGGGCCGACCTGACCGCCGCATCGCTCAACCTCGACCGCGCGAACGATGCCTACACGCAGATCAGCCTGCGCTACGAGCTGGGCAAGGCCGACAACCTGGAGGTCCTGAACGCCCAGGCCGAACGCTTCACGGCCCGCTCGACGGTGATCCAGGCTCGCTACGACGTGTTGACCTCCCTCGCCACCCTCAAGCGTGCCATGGGTGTCTCGCCCGCCCTGCCACTGGCCAGCATCCTCGCCGCCGACGGCGGCGCCACGACGACCGCGCAGGAGGACTCGCGATGACCCGTCCGGACCCCAGGAACGCGCCCCTCTGGACCCTGCTGTTCTTCGTCCCGTGGCTCGCGGCCGGGTGCGGCGGCGGCGACGGGTCCGTCGAGGCGAACGCCGAGGCCACGCCGTCCGAGCGACCGCACAACGTGCGCGCCCTCGACCTCGAACGCAGCGACCTGGTCGAGACCCTCTACCTCACGGGTCGCCTCGAGGCCGTGCAGGCCACCGACGTGAGCACCGAGGAATCGGGCGTGGTGCGGACGCTGCCCGTCGAGAAGGGGGCCGTGGTGCGCGAGGGCGCGGTCGTGGTCGGCCTCGACCGCGATCTGCTCGAGGCCGAGATGAACTCTGCCAAGGCCGCGGTCACCCTGCGGGAGTACAACGAGGACCGCACCCGCTCGCTCTTCGAGGCCAACTCGGTGAGCAGGCAGGAGATGCTTCGCGTCTACACCGAGCTGCAGCAGGCGCGGGAATCGGCGCGCATGGCCGAGCTGCGCTACGATCGCGCGGCGATCAAGGCGCCCTTCGACGGAGTGCTCGTCGAGCGCTACGTCGAGGTCGGCCAGATGGTCTCGCCCGGCCAGCGCGTGGCCCGCGTCGTCGATCCCTTCACGCTCGAGCTGGTGACCTCGGTCACCGAGCGCGAGGTCGCCTTCCTGCGCGAGGGCACGCCGGCGTTGATCAACGTCGACGGCATCGAGGGCGTGGTGCCCGGCCGGGTGACCTACGTCTCGGTCGAGGCCAGCCCGATGTCGGGCAAGTTCACCGTGGAGATCCAGGTCGACAATCCCGATCTGCGGCTCCGGGCCGGTGTGGTGGCCCGGGCGCGCGTGTTGAAGCAGGTGCACTCCGACGTCGTGGTGATCCCGCGTGACGCCGTCGTGCGCACCGTCGACGGCGACGCCGTGTTCGTGATCGAGGACGATCGCGCCCGCGTCCGGCGAGTCGTCCTCGGCCCCGGTCAGGGCATGATGGTGGTGGTCGAGCAGGGTCTGGCCGAGGGAGAGCGCGTGGTCGTCCGGGGGCAGCGCCAGTTGCAGGACGGCAGCCGGATCAGCGTGCAGGAGGTCGCGACCGCCCGCGACGGGAGCATCCCCTCGGACCCGGCCGAGGTCCGCGAGGAGGGCAACCTCGAGGGTCTGCGCGACATGATGACCGGTGAGAGTCGTCCCCTGCCCACCGCCCCCGCCGCGGAGGAACCGCGATGAGGATCACCGACCTGGCCATTCGCAAGTCGATGACCAGCATCGCGCTCATGGTGGTGGTCGTCGTCCTCGGCGCCTACAGCTACGTCGTCCTGCCGCGCGAGTCCTCGCCCGACGTCAAGATCCCGTACGTGATGGTCTACGCGCCCTACTACGGGACCAGTCCCGAGGACATGGAGAACCTGGTCACGCGCAAGCTCGAGACCCAGCTCAAGGGCGTGGCCGACGTCGAGGAGATGACCTCGACCTCGAGCGAGGGCGTCAGCAACGTGGTCATGGAGTTCCAGCCCAGTGTCGACATGAGCGACGCGCTGCAGAAGGTGCGCGACGCTGTCGAGCTCGCCAAACCCGAGCTACCGCAGGACGTGCGCGACGACATGCTGGTCTACGAGATCAGCAGCACCGACTGGCCGATCATGCAGGTGGTCCTGAGCGGCCCCTTCGACCTGGCGCGGCTGAAGCAGGTGGGCGAGGACGTCCAGGAGGACCTCGAACAGGTTCCCGGCGTGCTGTCGGTCGACCTCACGGGCGGCGTGGAGCGGCAGGTGCGGATCGACGTCGATCCCGAGCGTCTGCGCTTCTTCGGCGTTTCGTTGCAGGACGTCAAGGACGCCATCTCGCTCGAGAACGTCACCCTGCCCGGCGGCGAGATCGGCCTGGGCACCTACGAGTACTCGGTCCGGGTTCCGGGCGAATTCGAGTCGGTGACGACGATTCCCGACATCGTGGTCAATCCCGGCGAGGAGTCGCCGGTCTACGTGCGCGACGTCGCGCGCGTGACCTTCGGCACCAAGGACCGCGACACCATCTCGCGAAAGGAGGGCCGCGAGGCCGTCACCCTGAGCGTGAAGAAGCGCACCGGCGAGAACATCATCGACATCGCCGACCGGGTGAACGAAGAGCTCGACCGTCTGCGCGCCACGCTGCCCGAGGGCACGACGATCTCGGTGATGAGCGACATGTCGGTCGTGATCCGTGACATGGTCACCGAGCTGGAGAACAACATCCTGTCGGGGCTGATCCTCGTGGTCGCGGTGCTGTTCCTGTTCCTGGGATTGACGAACTCGCTGTTCGTGGGCGTGGCGATTCCCTTCTCGATGCTGATCACCTTCGCCGTGGTCAACGCCTTCGGCATCACGCTGAACATGGTCGTGCTGTTCTCGCTGATCCTGGCGCTGGGCATGCTCGTGGACAACGCCATCGTGATCGTCGAGAACGTGTTCCGCCATCGTACCGACGGCAAGCAAGGGCCGCGCGCGGCGAGCGACGGGACGTCGCAGGTCGGGACCGCGGTCGTGGCCTCGACGCTGACCACCATCTGCGCCTTCGGTCCCATGGCCTTCTGGCCCGGGATCATGGGCGAGTTCATGAAGTACCTGCCGATCACGCTGATCATCACGCTGGTGTCGTCGCTGCTGGTCGCGCTGGTCTTCAATCCGGTGCTCTGCGCGAAGTTCATGCGGGTGCCCACGAACAATGGCCCGAAGAAGCGTCTCGGCGACCGGCTCATGGACTTCGGTCTGCGCACCTACGAACCCACCCTGCACTGGGCCCTGAACCACCGCGCCCTGACCATCGGAACGATGGTGGTGATCCTGGTCGTGATGTTCGGCCTGTACGCCAACTTCAACGCCGGTGTGGAACTCTTCCCGGACACCGATCCCACCTACGCCTACGTGCAGATCACCGCGCCGAGCGGAACGCGGATCGAGCAGAGCGATGCCTACGCACGCGACGTGGAGCGCGCGGTCGGCGAGATCCCCGACATGAAGGTCTACGTGACCGAGGTCGGGGCGGCCGGGGACGAGTCCTTCGGCGGCAGCCAGGAGGCGCCACCACACCTCACCCGCGTGAGCATGGAGTTCGTGCCGCAGGAGGACCGGGAGTACTCGTCGCGCGACATGCTCGAACGGCTGCGAAGCATGCTCACCGAGTTCACCGGCGCCGAACTGGTGATCGACAAGCAGGAGGAGGGCCCACCCACGGGCAAGCCCGTGAACATCGAGATCGTGGGCGAGGACTTCGAGCGGTTGGGCGACCTGTCGGATCGGATCAAGGCGCGGATCGAGGACATTCCGGGTCTGGTGAACCTCCAGGACGACTTCGACCGCGGACTGCCGCAGCTCGTGGTGCGCCCCGATCTGGACAAGGCCGCGCGCATGGGGATCCGCACCATGGACCTGGCCAGCACCGTGCTCACCGCGGTGAAGGGTGACGACGTGGGCGAGTACCGCGTGGGCGAGGACGAGTACGACATCGTGGTGCGCTACGACTCGCCGGCCCGGGCCACGAGCGAGGACCTGGAGAACCTGACCGTGTTCTACGAGGGCGAGGACGTCCCGCTGACCAGCTTCGCCGAGGTCGAGTTCACCACCGGCCTGGCCTCGATCTCGCGCATCGACGGCAAGCGCGTGGTCACCGTGAGCGCCGACGCCGCCACCGGCTACAACGGCAACGCGCTGCTGGCCGAAGCACAGCAGCGGCTGGCCGACTTCCCGCTGCCGCCGGGCTACCGGCTCGAGTACACGGGCGAGAGCGAGGACCAGGCCGAGGCGCAGGACTTCCTGGGCAAGGCCTTCCTGCTGGCCGTGATGCTGATCTTCGTGGTGCTGGTGACCCAGTTCGACTCGGTGCTCATCCCCTTCGTCATCCTCAGCACGGTGATCCTGTCGCTGATCGGTGTCCTGCTCGGCCTGATGGTCACGAACACTCCCTTCGGGATCATCATGACCGGGGTCGGGGTGATCTCGCTGGCCGGGATCGTGGTGAACAACGCGATCGTGTTGCTCGACTACATCCAGCAGCTGCGCGCGGCGGGCATGGAGAAGTACGAGGCCATCGTCGAGGCGGGGCGGACGCGCTTCCGTCCGGTGGTGCTGACGGCGATCACCACCATCCTGGGTCTGATCCCGCTGACGACGGGCGTGTCGTTCAACGTGAACCACGCGACCGACGGCGAGTGGAACAAGCTCTTCACCATCGGCGGCGAGTCGAGTCAGTGGTGGGGACCGATGGGCGTGGCCGTGATCTGGGGGCTGGCCGTGGCCACCTTCCTCACCCTGGTCGTGGTGCCCGTCATGTACTCGTCGCTCGATCCCCTCCGGCGCGGATTGCGCTGGGTGTTCGGCGGTTTCGCCCGGCGATCGCGAGCGGCGGATCCCACGCCCGAGGCGGCGGCGAACGTGGTCGTCGAGGGCGGCGAGCCGCGCGGCTGATCCGGTACGGCCGGAGGTCTCAGGACTTCCGGCCGACCATCAACCACACCGGGTAGTGGCGGGTCTCGCCGTCGACGTCCTTTTCCATCGTGAACACGTCGATCGGGTCGCTCGGCTCCAGGCCGGCGTTCCGCATCCAGCCGGCCACCTCGCCCGGATCGAAGCCGTGGTGCACGTGGTCCTCGCCGGGGCCGTGGAAGGATCCGTCCTCGGAATGCAGATCCGCGACCGCCAGGTGCGCCCCGGTGTCGAGCCAGTCGGACCACCGGTGGATCGTGCCGACCGGGTCGTCGACGTGGTGCAGCACCATGAGCGAGGTCACCAGGTCCCGCCCCGCCCCGACCTCTTCGTGGGGGGCGACCACACAGGCCCGCTGCGGCGGTAGGGCCTCGATCTTGCGCGCCACCTGCTCGCGCATGGCCGCCGACGGGTCGATGAAGGTGATGGTGGCCGGCGACGAGACCTCGAGCAGCGCGAAGCCCAGTAACCCGGTGCCGCAGCCGTCCTCGATCACGTGCGCGCCCTGCAGGTCCACCCTGTCCACGATGGCGCGCGCGACGGCGCGGGCGCGTTCGAGCTTGGTGGGATCGTCGTCCCAGGTCGAAGCCAGTTCGTCGAAGTGCGATGCGTCGTTCACGAGAACTCCCTGGTGCGAAGGGTCCCGGGCAGTCTAGGTTGGGGTCCGACCGACGTCGACCCCCGCCGGAGGGCACCGTGGGCGAAGCCGTGAAGGAACGACTGCTCGCCGCGCAGCGACTGGCCGCGCGCCTGTTCGAAGCCATCGAGGAGGCCGGAGTGCTCCGGCCCGGGATCACCGAGTCCGAGGCCAGCCGCCGGATCCACGATCTCGCGGCCGACGCCTTCGGAGGACCCCGCTGGTGGCATCGTCGTGTCGTGCGGACGGGGCCCAACACTCTCCAACCGTACCAGGAACACCCGCCGGACCGGGTGATCGAGGCCGACGACATCCTGTTCGTGGACCTGGGTCCGGTGTTCGACGGATGGGAGGCCGACTTCGGCCGCACCTACGTCCTGGGAGACGATCCGCACAAGCTCGCGGTGCGCGAGGCGGTCACGACCGCGTTCCGGCGAGGACAGGAACGCTTCCGGGCCGACCCCGAGTGCACCGCGGCCGATCTGTACGACTTCATGCGGACGACGGCGGCCGAGCTGGGCTACGAGTTCGGCAACTACCACTGCGGTCACCTGATCGGCGAATTCCCGCACGAGCGCATCGCCGACGACCGGATCACCAGCTACCTGCACCCGGAGAATCCGACCCGTCTGCGCGGCACGCTTCCCGACGGGACTCCGCTCACGTGGATCCTCGAGTCACACCTGGTCGATCGCGAGCGCGGTTACGGCGCCTTCGTCGAGTCCCTGCTCGACGACTGAGCGGGAAACGAGTACGGCCCACCGCCGGGGAGGCGATGGGCCGCGACTCATGCTCGTCGGACGTGCAGGCCTAGCGATCGAACAGCGACTTCACCGCGCCGAAGCTGCTGGTGCCGGCGTCGACCGGCGACTCGGCCCGGATCTCGAACACCAGGTCGTTGTAGTCGTTGTCGGTGCCGCCCGCGGTGTAGCTCGGGAAGAGCTCCGCGCCGGAGTCGAGGTCCTCGACCGCGACGACATAGGCGGGCGTGCCGCGCAGGTCGCTCACGTTGTAGACCAGGAACTGGGCGTCGCCGTCGAACGGCGGGTTGACGGCACCGCTGCCGTCCGGGCCCAGGTCGTTGTAGCTCCGGTTGGTGTAGAACAGCTCGGGCTCGGGCGCGTTGATGCCGTCGCCGCTGCCGTTCGGGTTCAGGTAGAAGCCGAAGCGGGTCACCTCGGTGAAGTCGACCGTGATCTCGGTGCCCTCGGCCATCGGACCGTCGAAGACCACACCGTCGCCGATGCCGTCGATCACGGGCGTGCCGGTGAGGGTCTCCTCGTACCAGCCGAGCACGTTGTTGTCGGCGTAGCCGGCGATTTCACGGATGATGATCGACTGCGCACCGAGGTCCTCCCAGTACGACGGATCCGCGTCGCCGGCGAGGTAGCCCTCGTAATCGGTCATCATGTCGACCGCCCCGGGACCGAACTCGGCATCGAGGATGTCCTGCAGCGGGACACCGTCCCAGCTGCTGCCGAAGCTGACCGTGAACTGCGCGTGCGCAGCAGGGGCCAGCATCAGGACGAGGGCGAAGGCGGAAGCGAGGGTCAATCTCCAGGAGCGCATGAGTCCTCCAAAGATGCAGAAAAATGTGGGCGCTGACCCCGCGACCGTCAGGCACGGGCGTGGGGCTGCCCCTGGGTTCGTCGTGTGCCAGGCATGGCTGACTGGTCACAAGTCTACATCAAAACGAAACCCGCTGCGTACCCCCCGAAAGTGGATTTTTCCATCGGCCCGGCCGGTGAAGACGCGGAGAATTTCACTGTTTGTGCGAATCCCGGGCACAATGTGAAGAGATAGCGCAAATATTTGGATCTACCGGACGGCACCGTCGTCGCTCGCGATCGCCAGCGCGTCGCTCCACCGGCCGGCGAGTCGCGTCCAGCCGTACCCCATCGCGGCGTCCCGGGCGTCCACGGCCCGCCAGCGCTCCGGCGCGTGCACGCGATCGAGGAGCTTGTCGACCAGGTCCGCGTCGTCGCGATAGCGCCACTCCGCCGGCCAGATCTCGGGGTAGGCCAGCGCGTCGGGCACCAGGGGCACGGCACCGGCGGCGGCGCCCTCGAGCACGGCCAG
Source organism: uncultured bacterium (assembly GCA_964593155.1). Taxonomy (GTDB): domain Bacteria; phylum Krumholzibacteriota; class Krumholzibacteriia; order JAJRXK01; family JAJRXK01; genus JAJRXK01. The sequence goes on along the minus strand of CAZQHE010000006.1, from coordinate 25,714 downwards.
TCCCTGGAACTCGTGTTCGGCGGTCGACAGCACGACATCGGCCGTGGCCAGCAGGCGATGGTAGTCGCGGCGCGACTCGAGGAATCCCCACGCGCGCCGCCGTTCGCCCAGACGCTCGGCGATCGCGTCGAACACCGCGGGCGAGGTGCGGAAGCGCTGGCCGACCACCGACATCTCGAAGTCCGCGTCCGACGCGCACAGGGCCTCGACCGCGGTCCGCAGACGTTCGGGACCCTTGTCGTGCTCCCAGCGGTGGTTCCAGAGCACGTGGCACACCCCGTGGCGCGGCTCGACGCCGGCGACGTCGGCGGTGATCCGCGCATCGTCGATCGGGACGGGCAGGATCTCCGAACGCGCGGCGATCGCGTCGGGGGTCCACTCGGGACGGGCATCGGGCATCTTGCGGATCAGCCGTCGCAGTGCGCCGAGGAATTCGTCGCGGTTGTGGGCGCTGTTCCAGAGAACGAGGTCGGCGGCCAGTGCGGTGTGCACGTTCGTCCAGGCGAAGTGGTGGTCGCGCGGATCGAAGGTCTGCACCGGATAGGTGAGCTGGTTCTCGTGGAAGTACACGACCAGCGGCACACCGCGCAGCGACACCGGGAGCAGCGCCCGGAACTCGGCGGTGTTGAGCATGCTCGACGCGAAGATCGCCCGCGGTCGGATCCCCGTCTCGTGCACACGGCGCGCGAACTCCAGGGCCGCGCCGCGCATGCGCCACTTCCACTTCCGGGCGGGAAGGGTCCACAGCTCGGCGTCGGATACCACGTGCTGCCGGAGACCGTCCACCAGATGGCGGTGACTGCCGTCGTAGTAGGGCTCGAGGAACAGCCAGCTCACGAATCGACCCGAAGCGTCACGTAGAGCAGCTGTCCTCCGCGCTCGACCTGCAGTACGGCGGGTTGGCCGATCGTCAGATCGGCCACCGAGCGGCGCAGGGCGTCGACACCGTCGACGGCGACCCCGTTCACGCTGCGCACGACGTCGCCGGCGGAGAGCCCGCCGTCCATCGGCGAGAGGCTGAAGAGCACCGCGGCCACCACGACGCCTTGGCGGCTGCGCAGGCTCCCCCCGAACATCGCGGCGAGTTCGCGGTCGAGGTCGATCCCCAGGATCCCGAGCCGTTCGATCGTGGCGTCCCGTGGATCGACCAGGTCGCCGAAGCGTTCCGGATCGTCGGGCCGCTCGGCCACGGCGACGTCGAAGGCGAGCCGACGTCCACCGCGCAACACCGCGAGTCGTACGGGCTCGCCGATCGGCTTGCCGTACAGGTTCACCCGGAGCTGGCGCCCGTTCTCCATGGGCTTGCCGTCGAGGTCCAGCACGACGTCTCCGGCCCTCAGGCCGGCCACGGCGGCCGGGCCGCCCGGGAAGACGTCGCCGAGGACGACACCCCAGGTCCGTTCCAGTCCCAGTCCCTCGGCCATGAGGGGCGTGATGGTCTGCGGATTCACCCCGATCACGCCGCGCCGCACGCGTCCGGTGTCGCGGATCTGCTCGAACACCGTGCGCGCGATGTTGCTGGGCACCGCGAAGCTCAGCCCTTCGCTCCCGCCCGACCCGCTCACGATGAAGGTGTTGATCCCGACCAGCCGTCCGCGCGTGTCGACGAGCGGACCGCCGCTGTTGCCCGGGTTCACGGCCACGTCCGACTGGATGAAGATCATCGGACTGCCGTCCTCGAACTGGCGTGCCGTGGCACTGACCACCCCGAGCGAGACCGAGCCGCTCAGCCCCCGCGGACTGCCGAGCGCGAAGACCAGCTGGCCCTGCCGCACGGCCTCGCTGTCGGCGAAGGGCAGGGCCACGAGGTCGTCGGCGTCGATCTTCAGCACCGCGAGATCCGTCTCGAGGTCGGTCCCCACGATCTGGGCTCCCAGGACCTCGCCGCGGGGCTCGAGCACCGAGCGCGTCTCGTGCCCGACGTCGCGGGCGGGGGACAACACCACCCGGACCCGGCGCGCGCCCTCGACCACATGGTGATTGGTCAGGACGTAGCCACGTGGATCGACGATCACGCCGGCGCCGGTCGTCGTCTGCTGTCGCGGGGGCCGGGAGGGATCCTGCGCCACACCGCCGAACCGTGTGCTCAGGACCTGCACGACCGCCGGCTCGACCCGCTCGACCAGGTCGGGCAGGTCGCGCGCCCAGGCCCGCGACTCGACCTGTGCCGTGGCCGGGTCCGGTGGCCCCGACACCAGGACCAGGACCAGGGCAGCCGTCCACAGGCTGGCCCGCTCAGAACTCCACGGTGACCTCGCGGCTCCTCGACTCATCGAAATCCTCCTCCTCGAGCAGAGCCGGGGCCTCGGCCAGCCACTGCCCCAGGGTTCGCGGCGTCGTCGTCCGCAACCGGACCTCGTGGGCCTCGAAGCCCTCGCGGAGAGCCGGGGGGACGGGATCGGTGAAGGGGAATTCCTGCGAGCCGCCTTCCACCCGCTCGAGGAAGGCACGCGCGGAATCCCCGGCGGCCCGGGCATCGATCTCGCGCCGCAGGTTCGCGAGGTGCTCGCGGAGCACCTCCCGCGACCGGCGGGCGTGGGCGTCGAACAGCTCGGCCGCCGCCTCGATGGCCTCGTCCTCCGAGCGGCCGGCCTCGAGCGCGGCGGCCCACTCGGCGCGTTCGTCGGCGAGGTTCGACCATCCGTACAGCAACACGAGCTGGATGTGACCGTACTGGCCCCGGCCCATCTCGTGGGCCATCAGCACCGAGTCGCTGAAGGCCGTGTAGCGAGCCGTCCGCGCGACCATGTCCATGGCCGAGCGCATCTCGTCGAGGAAGCCGCCGATACCGCTGGGCCGCTCGTCGGGGCCCCGTCCGAGGATCGCGTCGAAATCCGCGGCCAGAGCGTCCTGCCGCGGCTGCAGGGCTTCGCGCACGTCGACGAAGCGGGCCAAGAGACCCGGATCGTACGATCCGTCGAGGGGAGGAACATAGTCCGGCAGGGAGCCGTAGCGTTCGACGAGCTCGGCACGGTTGCGTGCGAACTCCTCCATCTCGGGCAGGATGCCCTGCGCCCACTGGCTGAACACGTAGATCCCCACGATGGCGAGCACGAGAACGAGCACCACGAAGGCGCCGCAACCGATGAAGAACTTCTTCACGACGGGAACGCTCCTGGACGAGGGACGGACCTTGGTCCGAGCATACCCGCGGAGGGCCGTGGTCCCAACCGTCCAACGCCGCAGACACGAAGACGAACGGCGCCCCGGGGTTTCCGGGACGCCGTCCTCGTGGAGGGGCAGACGCAGTCGGTTCAGCCGAGCAGGTCGGCCACCGTTTCGCGCTCGTCCTGCAGCTCGTCGATGCTCTTGCCGAAGGCCGAGCGCCCGAAGTCGTCGATCTCCAGGCCCTGGACGATCTCGTAGGTGCCGTCGCCCGGGCAGCGCACGGGGAAGCTGCAGATCAGTCCCTCGGGCACGTCGTAGCTGCCGTCGCTGGTCACGGCCATGCTGGTCCAGCGGCCGTCGGGCGTGCCGCGGAACAGCACGTGGGCGTGGTCGATCGCCGAGCTGGCCGCCGACATCGCACTGCTCGCGCCACGGGCCTCGATGATCGCCTTGCCGCGCTCCTGCACGGTCTTCATGAACTCACCCTGCAGCCAGGCCTCGTCGCCGATCACGTCGAGCGCCGGCTTCCCGCCGATGGTGGCGTGGTGGTAGTCGGGGTACTGCTTGTTCGAGTGGTTGCCCCAGATGATCACGCCGTCGACCTCGGTGTTGTGGGCGCCGGCCTTCTCGGCCAGCTGCGCCACGGCGCGGTTGTGGTCGAGCCGGGTCATGGCGCTGAAGTTCTCCTTCTTCAGCTTCGGCGCGTTGTGCTGGGCGATCAGGCAGTTGGTGTTGCAGGGGTTGCCCACCACGACCACCCGGCAGTCCGGATTCGCCACGTCGCTCAGGGCGTTGCCCTGGCCGGTGAAGATCGGGCCGTTCTCGCGGATCAGGTCCTTGCGCTCCATTCCCTTGCCGCGCGGCTTGCTGCCGACGAGCAGGGCGAGGTCGGCGCCCTCGAAGGCCTCGCGCGGGTCGTCGCTGGCGGTGAAGCCGGCGAGCAGCGGAAAGGCGGCGTCGAGCATCTCCATGCCCACGCCGCGCACGGCGTCCATGGCCGGGGGGATCTCCAGGCACTGGATCTGGACGGGCTGGTCGGGTCCGAAGATCTCGCCGGCCGCGATGCGCGGCAGCAGGGCGTATCCGATCTGGCCGGCGGCGCCGGTGACGGCGACCCGCTTGACGGCCTTCGCATCGGCCATGAGTGCTCCTCCGCTTGGGTCGAGTCGAGAACGCGTGCGTGACGACCGGCCAAACTAGCACCGCGGCCCGCCCTCCGCAGGTGGCCGATTCAGCCGTCCTGCCCCGGCAGCAGTTCCACCGCGAGCGGTTCACCGAGTCGGCGACGCATCACGCGCTCCACGTTGCGCAGCGCGTCCTCCGAGTCGTCGGCCCGGGCGGCGGCCCGCTCGGCCAACTCGACCAGACGGTCCACGTCGGCCGGCGGATTCTCGGCCAGCACCGTCAGCAGGGTGCCGGCGTCCTCCGGACCGGCCCACCAGGTGGCGTTGCCCTGCGGATCGGGCAGCCGGATCCGGTGGCCGGGTCCGATCTGGGCCAGACGGCCGGTCGGGAAAAGGATCGACGGGAAGCCGTCGCGGTCGACGTGCAGGATCACGGGGTAGCCGGCCCGGACGGACTCGAGCTCGATCACGTAGCTCGCGCCCTGGGCCGGGCTGCGGTCGAGCATGAGGACGTCGACCGAGGCCAGACCGGTCTCGCGCGGCCCGAACAGGTCGAAGGTCACGGCGATCGCCACCCCGAGCAGCACCCCCGCGGCCACGCTCAGGATCACCAGGCGCGGGCGGCGGGACCGTCGTGGGGACGAGGGTCCGATGGAGTTCGGCGCAGTCATGAACCACAAGGTAGACGACTGCGCGCGATCGGCTTCCGCCGTGCACGCCGCGATCGGAGAAGGCCGCCGCGGAGGCCTTCCGGAGGGGTGGGACGCGCAACGACGCGGCATCGCGATCCGTCGGCGGACCTCCCGCGGCCGGGCCCGGGCGAGGGGCCGCCGGAGGGCTCGGATCTTGCAGAACCCGGCGGGCGGTGGCCGCCCGGATCGACGGCGTCGGCCACGGCCCTCGATTCCCGGCTCCACGACCAGGGAGACAGCATGGGACGCGCACTCCTCCTCGCCGCCGGTACCGGTCTGATCGTCCTCACCGGTTGCGCGCAGGCCCCCTCTCCGAACACCGATCCCGGCCCCGGCGACACCGTGTACCTGCGCGGGATCGAGACCGAGTACTCGGTTCCGATCGCGACTCTGGGCGACCTCGACCTGCTCGGGCCGGAGTCGGTGATGCGGCAGGCGCTCGTCGCCGGCGACCGCGAGGTGCTGGTGGCCGCGACCACCTTCGAGGTCGACGGCGTGTTCGCCCTCGACGTGATCGTGCTCAACCGGTCCGACACCCGGATCGACCTTGCCCGCAGCGACCTGCACCTGGTCGACGCCCAGGGCCGCTGGCTGACACCCCGGTCCGAGTTCGACGGTGGCGCCGATCACGGGCTGCGGGGCCGCGGCGCGCGCGCAGCCGCCACGCCGTCGAGCCCGGTCCACGGACTCTTCGACACCACGCGCGGAATCGAGCCCGACGGCCTGGCCCACCGGGAGCACACGCCGCTGGTCGAGTCCAAGCGCGACGGTCGTGCACCCGAGGACGCCCGCCGCGATCGCGAGGATCCACAGCGCTACGCCGCGGTCGATCCCGGCGCGACGGTGGGCGGTTCCACGGTCATGCCGTCGCCGACCCGGGTCCGCGTGCATCCGGACGACGGCAAGGCCTTCTGGGGCTACTTCGAGCCGGGCGACGCGCAGTTCCCCCTGACCGCGCTCGTCCTGATCGACGGTGAGCAGCACCTCTTCCGCTTCGAGCGCTGACCTTGCCGCCACTCGGCGATGCTGGTATCACGAAGTCCCGGTCGGCACCCGTCGGCCGGGCTTCTTCGTTCTCCCCGCTGGGTGGACGTCCATGGCGGCGCTGCGACTCTTCTGCTGGAACGTCAACGGCATCCGGTCGGTGCACAGGAAGGGCTTCCTGCCCTGGCTCGACACCACGTCTCCCGACGTGCTGTGTCTGCAGGAGGTCCGTGCCGAGCCCGAGCAGATGGACCCCGCCCTGGCCGCGCCGCTGGGCTACCACGCCGTGTGGAATCCGTCGCGGGCGAAGAAGGGCCACAGCGGAACCGGTCTGCTCAGCCGGCACGAGCCCCGGGACGTCGAGCTCGGTCTGGGCGAGGAGGAGTTCGACGTCGAGGGCCGCACGATCATCGCCGACTACGGCGACTGGGTGCTGCTGAGCGCCTACTTCCCCAACGGCCGCGACGACCTGAGCCGGGTTCCGTACAAGCTGGGCTTCTACGAACTCTTCCTGGAGCGTTGCGAGGACTTCCGCGCGCGCGGCAAGCGCGTGGTGTTCTGCGGCGACCTGAACACCTCGCACCGCGAGATCGACCTGGCCCGCCCGAAGGCGAACGCGAAGAACACGGGCTTCCTGCCCGAGGAACGGGAGTGGATCGATCGACTGGTCGAGGCCGGCTACGTCGACACCTTCCGCCACCTGAATCCCGAGCTCGAAGGCGCCTACACCTGGTGGACCATGCGCGGCGGAGCGCGCGCCCGGAACGTGGGCTGGCGTCTCGACTACTTCTTCGTGGACTCCGGCTCGACCGATCGTATCGTCGACGCCCGGATCCACGCCGACGTGCCGGGCAGCGACCACTGTCCGGTGGAGCTGGTGTTCGATCCCCGTTCCCGCACCCCGCGGCCCCGCCGGCACCGCTGAGCCGCACGGAGGAACCGACATGCTCGACGTGCGCTCCGAGGTGGGCCGACTGCGCGAGGTGCTCGTGCACGCGCCGGGACCCGAGGTCGACCGCATGGTCCCCGACATGATGGAGGAACTGCTCTTCGACGACATCCTGTTCGGAGAGCGGGCCCGCGAGGAGCACGAGCGCTTCCGGCGTCTGCTCGGCGCGGTCGACGTCCGGGTGCACGACATGCGCGACCTGCTCGTCGAGGCGCTCGCGGCCGAGGGCGCGCGCTCGTGGATGCTGAACGCCATGCTCGACGACGTGTCGTCGCCGGTGGGCGAGCGCATGCAGACGTCGAGCCCGTCGGACCTCGTGGACATGTTCGTGACCGGGGTGCGCTTCACCGAGGGCAGCGACGTCCTGTCGAGCGAGGAACTCTTCGAGGTCGTACCGGTGCCGAACTGGTGCTTCCAGCGCGATCCGCAGGTGGTGGTGGCCGACAGCGTGCTGTTCTCGGCCATGGCCACGCTCACGCGAACGCGCGAGGTCCTGCTGGCGCGCACGGTGTTCCGCTTCCATCCCGACCTCGCGGCGACGCCGGTCCTGCACGATCCGCTCGAGGCCTCACCGGATCGTCCGTTGTACATCGGCATGCACCAGCCGCGGATCGAGGGCGGCGACGTCATGGTCCTGTCCGACGACGTCGTCGTGATCGGCTACTCCGAGCGCACGAACCGCTCGGGGGTGCGCCACGTGGTGCGCGCGCTCACCCGCATGGAGAACGGACCGCGCTGGTTGATCGTGGCATCGCTGCCGCAGAAGCGCGCGTACATGCATCTGGACACCGTGATGACGCAGGTCGACGAAGGTCACTGCCTGGTCTTCCCGCCCGTGATCCTGCCCGGCCACGACGACACGGCGAGCGTCTACGAGTTCGACCTGCACCAGAAGGATCCCCGCCCACGTCCGGCGACCGACCTGCTGACGGTGCTGCGGGGCCGCCGCGTCGACCTCGAGCCCATCCCGTGCGGGGGCGACGACCCGCTGATGCAGCAGCGCGAACAGTGGACGGACGGGGCCAACGCCCTGGCGCTGTCCCCCGGCGTGATCGTGCTGTACGAGCGCAACGTGGCCACGGCCGAGTGCCTGGCCGGCCGGGGCTACCGCGTGGTCGAGGCCGACGACGTGATCGACGGCCGGGTGTCCGTCGACCTCGACCGGCCCGCACCGACGTGCATTCTCCTTCCCAGCCACGAACTCAGCCGCGCGCGGGGTGGGCCGCACTGTCTGTCGCACGCGCTGCGGCGTGATCGGATCCGATGAGTCCGCTCGATGCGGCCTCGATCCGCGGCCGCGTTCCCGAGCGGATCGTGTGCCTGACCGAGGAACCCACCGAGATCCTCTACGCCCTCGGCGAACAGGACCGGGTCGTGGGCATCAGCGCCTACACCGTGCGTCCGCCCGAGGCCCGGCGCGACAAGCCGGTCGTGAGTGCGTTCATCGGGGGCAGCGTGGAGAAGATCCGCGACTTGCAGCCCGACCTGTGCATCGGCTTCTCCGACATCCAGGGCGAACTCGCCCGCGCGTTGATCGAGGCGGGGCTGCAGGTGCTGATCTTCAACCAGCGCAGCCTGCGCGAGATCTGCGAGGTCGTGCTCACGCTCGGGCGTCTGGTCGATGCGGGCGACCGTGCCCGCGCGCTCGTCGACGGGTACGTGGCCGGGATCGAGGCCACCCGCGCCCGGGCCGCCTCCCGCCCGCACCGGCCGCGGGTCTACTTCGAGGAGTGGGACGATCCGCAGATCTGCGGGATCCGGTGGGTGAGCGAGCTGATCGAGATCGCCGGGGGCGTCGACGTCTTCGCCGAGCGCGCTCGATCGCCCATGGCCGCCGAACGCACCGTCGATCCGTGGCTCGTGGTGGAGGCCGCGCCCGAGGTGGTGGCCGCGAGTTGGTGTGGCAAGCCCTTCGACGCCGAGGCCTTCGCCACGCGCCCGGGATACGACACCCTGCCCGCGGTGCGCACCGGCCGCGTGCACGAGATCGACGCGGCCCTCGTGCTGCAGCCCGGGCCGGCGTGCCTGACCGACGGACTGGCCGCGCTCGAGCGCGTGATCGCCGGCGCGGAGCAGTCCGCCGATTGAGACCCCGTCCGTGCTCCCCTATACTGCGACGGATGTCGCGGCCGATCGCCAGCCGTCCTCACGAACCCGGCAGGAGTCCCCGCTCTTGATGCATCCACCGAGTCCCGTCGTGCCGATCCCGCCCGGGTCGGCGTGCCGCACGGTCGCGTTCCTCGCTCTTCTCCTGTTCGCCGTGTCCGCGGAGGCCGCGCGGCTCGACCTGCGCGGTGCCGACGGGGCCGAAGTCCTGATCGACGGAGAGCTCCGCGGCGAGCTCCCTCTGGACGAACCGATCGAGATCGCCACGGGCCTGCGCATGCTGACCGTGCGCGCCCCCGGCTACGCCGTCCACCGCGAGCCCGTGCAGGTGGACGGCCCCGAGGACAGCATCACCATCGAGCTCGACCTGGTCGAGCTCAGCCGCTGGCAGGCCATGGGATCGTCGGCCGTGCTGGCCGGACTGGGGCAGCTCTACCAGCGGCGTCCGGTCACCGGTTGGACCATGATGGCCCTGCAGATCGGAGCCTGGTTGTCGCTGGCGGGGGCGGAGGCGCAGTACCAGGACGCGCGCGACGACTACCTGGAGGCGGTGACCCGGTACGAGGACGCGATCACCTCGGCGGAGATCCGGCGCGCGCGCGAGGCCATGGACTCGACCTTCGACGACGTCGAGTCGAAGAACGACCTGCGGACCTACGCGACCGCGGCGATCATCGCCATCGGTGCCTACAGCGTCTTCGACGCCTGGCGCGCCCACGGCAACTTCTTCGCCGGTCCGACCGTCGACAGCCCGGCGTTCTCGTCGTCGGCGTCCTCGCCGGCGCGCGGCCTCGGAGTGGAGATGGGATGGCGATGGACGTTCTGATCCTCAAGCGCGCCGTGGTGGCGCTCGCGCTGCTGGCCGGACTCGCCGCCTGCTCGCGCGACGTCGACCCACCCGACAACAGCAATCCCTTCGACCCGAACAGTCCCGACGCCGGGGAGGGCTGGAATCTGACGGCCTCGGTGGCCGGGGACTCCGTGGTGGTCACCTGGCGCAACATCCTGCCCGACCAGACGGGTTTCGAGACGGGCACCGACACCGCGCTGACCAGCTACACGCTGTTGCACGCGGTCGGTGATCCCGACGACGTCGACACCCCGGCCAGCGGACTGCGCTACGCCGAACCGCTGGCCGGCGAACCCATCCGGGCCACGCACTTCGACTACGACCCCGAGCGCGTGAACCACTACCGCGTGCGGGCGGAGGGCGTGGTGGTGGTGCCGAGCGACGTGGTCGCGGTGGACGCACCGCTGGTGGTGCGGACGGCTTCCGGGACGGGTCTGGCCCGCAGTCTCGAGGTACCCTTCGTGGTCCGCAGCGGCGTGTCGACCCAGGTCGAGTTCTCCTTCGACGGCTCCTTCACCGATCCGCTGAGCTTCGGCATCACGCCCGGAGTGCGCGCCGAGATCGAACTCTCGATTCCTCCCTTCGAGGACGCGGCGGACACCCTGCGGGTCAGCTACCGGGGGCGCAGCACCGGCGGTCTCGGACCGATCGACGGGATCACGTTGCGTCCACGCTTCGAGCCGCAGTTCTCTCCCGTGGCCGGGGTGTTTCCCTCGCTCGACCGCGGCGGTGCGGTCGCCGTGGACGACACGGTCACCTACGTCGCCACCGGCCCCGGGGTCGTCGACGTCGTCGTGCAGGTCTCCGACCCCGCCGACACCACCGGCACCGGGCGCATCACCGTGGCCGAACCCGACGACCCCTACGTGCCCTTCCGACTGCCGCTCGAGTCCGGGTTCGACGAAGAGGCGGAGCAGTGGACCTTCGAGCTGCTGGCCGAGAGCGAGCTCGGGTTCTCGACGGTGTCGGTGGTGCAGTTCCTGCGCGCGGGTCCGGTGGGGACCCCGACCGTCGCCGTCGTCGACAGCGCGGGCGTGACCACGCAGCGCGAAGTGCTGGTCACCTCGGTCGTCACCGAGGCCGGGGAGATGCTCCTGAGCGAGTCGCCCGATTTCACCGGTGCCACGTGGCGTGCCTATGCCGACACCGTGGCGTTCACGCTGAGCGAGGGGCTCGGCGAGAAGACGGTCTACGCCGGGTTCCGCAACGACTTCCACCCGGGCTTCCGGGTGGGGGTGACGAGCACCGTGCTGGTGGACTCGCTCCCGCCGGTGCCCCGACCGCCGCGGAACCGTTGATGCGAAGGACCGTGCTCGCGCTGGGGTTGGCCGTGGCCACGGGCGCCGGAGCCGATCTCCGCACGGTTCCCCCCGATCCGGCGCGGGTGCACGAAGATCTCGGATCCGGCGTCGGCCTGGTCGGCGCGATCACCGAAGCCGAGGAGCACGCCGGCGGCCGTGCATACCGCGCGACCCTCGACCCCGATTCGATGCGGGCGGCGGTGACCGTGGCGCTGCCGAGCGGCCGCAACGCCGTCGTCGTGGTGGATCTCGGGACAGGAGGAATCGTGAGCAGCGAAGAGAAGAACCGTTTCCCGGGCTCGCCCGTCACGGGCGAGGCCACGAAGACCGGCAGTGGTCTCATGTACTACGAGCTCGAGCCCGGCGCGGGCGAATCGCCGGCGGGTCCGAGTGCCCGGGTCGAGGTGCACTACACCGGTTGGCTGACCGACGGCACGAAGTTCGACAGTTCGGTCGACCGCGGTGAGACCATCACCTTCGGTCTGAACCAGGTGATCTCGGGTTGGACCGAGGGCCTGCAATCGATGCGCGTGGGCGGCAGGCGCAAGTTGATCATTCCTCCCGAACTGGGGTACGGCTCCGCCGGCGCACCGCCGGCGATTCCGCCCGACGCCACCCTGGTCTTCGACGTCGAGTTGGTGTCTTTGCCATGAGTACGCACATGCAGATCCTGCACGTCGAGAAGTATCAGCACGAAGCCACGTCGCGCGGTCACTCCGTGATCGGCGACGAGCCGAAGGACGCCGGCGGTGACGACCAGGGCATGACGCCCTACGAGTTCCTGCTCGCCGCCCTGGGCACCTGCACCGCCATGACGCTGCGCATGTACGCCGAGCGCAAGGGATGGGACCTTCAGGACGTGCGCGTCGACCTCGAGCACGACCGCGTGCACGCCGACGACTGCGAGGAGTGCGAGACGGGCGAGGGCAAGTTGTCGCGGATCCGTCGCAAGGTCGAGGTCACGGGTGATCTGGACGACGAGCAGCGGGCGCGTCTGCACGAGATCGCGAACCGGTGCCCGGTGCATCGCACGCTCGAGGGACCGATCGAGATCTTCGACGTCGACGAATTCTAGTCGTCGTTTCGTTCGTCGGTCTCTTCCGCTGCTTCGCGTCGCCGGGCGGCGCGGCGCCGGAAGAAGCTGGGTTCGGGTGGGGCCGGCGCGGTGTCCTCGTCGTCGCGCAGCGTGGTGCCGACCGAGGGCTGCGCGACCTCGTCCGAGTCCTCGACCGCATCGACGGGCTCACCGAGGACCTCGGGGGCGTGATCCCTCCACCAGGCCCGGCACTCGGTCTCGGTCCAGCGGCCGGCCAGGCCGGTGGCGGCGATCCGGCGTCCGATCTCGCGCGCGTCGACGGGGCGCTGCTCGGGGTCCTTCCGCAGACACTCCATCACCAGCGCCTCGAGCCCGGGGTCGACGTGCCGGTCGGTCCGTCGTGTGAGCGGTGTGGGCTCGTCGCCGAGCTGCTGGGCCAGGACCTCGACCGGCCCGCCCGCGAAGACCGGCTCCGCGGTCAGCATCCAGTACGCCAGACAGCCCAGGGCGTACAGATCACCGCGGACGTCGGCGGGCGCGCCCGACACGCGCTCGGGGGCGAGTACGGCGGGAGTGCCGCGGGCCACGCCGTGGGCACCGTCGGCCTCGGGGATCACCGGGGCGTCCAGTCCGAAGTCGACCACCTTCACGAAGTCGACCTCGATGCCCTTCACGCAACTGAACACGTTGGCCGGCTTCAGGTCGCCGTGAGCGAGGCCACGCAGGTGCGCGTCGTGCAGGGCATGGCAGACCTGACCCAGTAGGTAGGCGACGCGCTCCTCGGGCAGCGGACCGAAACGCTCCACCATGCGCTGGGCGTCGAGGCCCGTGAGCCACTCGGTGACGGCGAAGAAGGTTCCGTCGTCGGCGCGGCCGTGGTCGAGCGTGGCCACGGCGTGCGGAGACTCCAGGCGCGCCGCCTCGGCCGTTGCGCGGGCGAAGTCCTCGAGCAGGGCGGGGGAGGGTTCGGCGGTCGTTCCGGTTGCCGGGCGCACGATCCGCACCGCGACCGGGCGCACCAGGCGGGGGTGGGTGGCGCGCCACACCTCGCCCGGCCCGGCGCCGTCGCGGCGTTCCACCAGCGTGTACTCCGTGCGCCGCCGCTCCTGCTCGCGTCGCCGCCGTGCGCCCTCGAGCACCAGCGCGGGAACGACCGCGAGCACCGCGCACAGGAAGTTCGCGCGGAAGGCCCACACGGTCGCCACCGCGTCGACCTCGAGGGCCGGGGCCAGGGACGCCCGGAGGATCAGGAGTCCCGGCTCGAAGCCCACCGCCACGAGCCCCGCGAGCAGGGCCCACCCCCACGAAGCACGGACTGCGAGCGGCATCAGGAGGACCCACACCCCCAGCAAGGTCGGGCCGTCGACGGACGGCTGCGGTCCGACCGCCGTGGCCGCGCGGTGCGCCAGCAGACCGTGCGTGGCCAGCAACAGCCCGCCGAGCAGCTCCACGAACAGGCCCACGTGTACGAGCTGCGGCGGGGTGAGCCGACCGTACCGCGCCACGGCGTGGACCAGCAGACCCAGGACGAAGGCCGCGGCCACCAGTCCTCGCGCGACGAGGGAACCGGTCGGGACCCCGTCCGGGCCGCCGGGCAGGAGCAGGGGCCCGACCGCGAACTCGGCGATCGCGACGACGGCGGCCACGATGGCGACGACGGTGCCGGCGACCTGCAGCCCGGTCCGGACGCCTTCGTCCGGATCACCGGGCCGCCGGTCCTCGTCGGGGAGACGAACGGGCACGTGGCGGTCGGTCGTCGGCGGGGATGCTGCGTCCATGGAAGTCCTTCGGTCGGACGGCACGTGCGGGGAGAACGCGTGCGCGGGAGACGGAGTTGCGCCGGGACGTCACCGGCCGGAACGATCGCCGACGTCGAGGCGCGGTCCCAGCGCTCGGGCCGACCGGTCGACGGGATCGTCGCCATATAGCGCACGCTCGATGCGGTCGTGCAGATCCTCGTAGGCCCGCGCGGCCGCGCAGCGGGGGCTGGTGCCGACCAGCGGGGCCCGGTGCACCCCCATGCGTTCGACCTCGGTCGCGTTCGGGATCGCCGCCGGCAGGACCACCTGCCCCTCGGCCGAAAGCCGCTCGACCAGCTCGCGGTGCAGGCTCTTGCGCCGGTCGACCATCGAGAAGAACGGCAGCACGGTCCGTTGGTCCCAGCGGCGCGGGACGAGGAACTCGATCAACTGGTGGAGCGTGCGCACGGACAGCGGCGAGGGGATCAGGGGAACGACCAGCGCGTCGGCGGCCTCGAACACGTTCTCGGCCATGAGCGAGATGCCCGGCGGGCAGTCGAGCACCACGTAGTCGTACTCGGTGGCGATCGCGTCGAGCCGGCAGGCGATGCGATCGACGGCGGCACCCTTGCGCTCGAGCCGTCGCTCGAGCTTGCGCAACGAGAGCGCGGCGGGGAGCAGGTCGAGCCGCGGATGGTCGGAGGCCAGGACACGCTCGCGCAGATCGCCGTCGCCGTGCAGGAGATGTCGTCCACCGCCCGGAATGCGTGGGCGGACGCGCAGGAACCACGTGGTCGCGGCCTGCGGATCGAGATCCCACAGCAGGATGCGCGCGCCGCGCTCGGCCGCGATCCAGGCCAGGTTCACCGCCGCCGAGGTCTTCCCGACGCCTCCCTTGATCGAGTACAGGGCGAGGGTCTTCACGCCGAACCCGTCCGCTCGCTCCGGGGTTCGGCCTCGCGCGCGCGGGCGAGCATCCGCTCGAAGGTCCGTCGGCGCTTCGGGGCGTCGTAGGCCTCGAAGTGGTCGGCGAACTCGTCGCGCAGGGCGTGGCGGTCGCGGTCGAGCTGCTCGACGAGCACTCCCAGGGCCATGAACGTGGTCGGCGGGGCCTCGCCCAGCGATTCGGCGATGTGGCGCAGGGTCTCGACCTGCACCGCGCGGTCCTGGTGGCGGCCCAGGTTGTCCTGCAGATCCTTCAGGTGGCGGATCTGCTTCTTGACCGTCTTGCGGTCGAAGGCGCCGCGGAAGCCGTCGATCAGGTAGCGCAGGGCCTTGGCGCGCTTGCGCAGGTCGTGCAGGGCTTCGTCGGGGCTCGCGGCGGTGATCGCGCGGCCGTCGCGCAGCACGCGGCGGTGGGCCCGGTCGACGACGCGGGCGGCGAAGGCGCCGGCGGTACGGTCCCCCTTGGCGGGCTCGCGGCCGAAGGCCTCGGACCCGATCGCCGCGGCCCAGTCGTCGAGGATGGTGTCGACGCGTTCGCCCGCCAGCGTCTCGGCCAGACGCGCGTGTTCGCGCGCGGTCTCACGCTCCAGCCACTGGCGGACGGGATCCAGCGCGGGGCGGTCGGCCGTCGCGAGCCGCGCGGCGAAGTCGTCGAAGTCGAGCAGGTAGACGTCGAGATCCCGGGCGCGGCTCGTCTGCCGGGCGAGCCAGCGGAACTCTTCGCGGAAGCGATCGTACAGCGCCGCCGGCAGCGCGGCCTTCACTCCCCGGAGCAGGGCCCGGGTGCGGCGCACGGCGACGCGGAAGTCGTGCAGGAATTCCGGGTCGAGGGCTCGCCGCGTTCCTTCGCGATGCGCGCGGATCACGCCGAGGTAGGCCCCGAAGATCTCGCGCAGGGCCTCGGGGACGGGGGTGTCGGCGCGCAGGTGCAGGTCGACGTTCGAGGGGTCGCGGCCGGGCTCGACGCCGGCCGCTTCGAGGATCTCGACCGCCCAGGGAGACGGCACCGGCTGCGCGTCCTCGAGCGCCTCGACCTGTGCGCGGGCGGCGGCGAACTGCCGCTCGAATCCCGTGAGGCCGAGCAGGTGGAGACAGGGCGGGAGCGGATCGGGCCGCGTCGATCCCTCGCCGGCGACACTGGTTCCCTCGACCACGCGCAGCCGCAGGACGACCTTGCCGCGTCGGTCCCGTTTCTCCCAGAGGCGTGGCCGCTCGTGCACGCGAGCGCGCGGGACCAGGGCGCGGATGTCGAGGACACGACGGAGCCTCTCGGCGACCGGCCCGCGCGGGAGATCGGACGGAGCCACCGGATCCACCCGTTCCACGCGCACCAGGCCGCGATCCTCGGCCCGGTCGAGGTCGGTCCAGCGCAGCTCCCAGCCGTGGGGTGCGCGCCGGCCGACCACGATGCCGCCGTCGCGGACCACGCGCCCGTCGAAACTGTCGAGCAGCACGTGTTCGCCGGGGCCGCCGCCGTCGGTCGGGGCCGGCACCAGGTCGAGGGCCCGGACGAGGGTGCGTTCGTGGGCGTCGAGCGTCGACGGCGTGGAGGTCTGGAATCGGGCGCTGGGCACGCTCGGCGGCTCCCGGAGGGGTGCGGTCGTCGACTCCCCATTCTACACGGGTTCGGCCCGGCTCCAAGCCGCGCAGCCGGGACTCAAGCCAAAGGGGCGGAGGTCCGATATCGATCCCATCCTGCGGCCCGGCCCGAAACGACAGGGAGTTCGCCTCATGGTGCGAACAGGAGCCGAAACCACGAGGAGCCGGACGATGACGACCACCGCCCTGATCGAATGGAACGATACGCTGAGCGTGGGGATCCCGTCGATCGACCAGCAGCACCGCAAGATCGTCGACCTGATCAACGAGCTGAACGCGGCCATGGAGTCGGGCGAGACCGACGCGGTGCTGCGCCGGATCTTCCGGGACCTGGTCGCCTACACCGATCAGCACTTCCGCTACGAGGAACAGCTCTTCGCGCGTGTCGGCTACGGCGACGCCGCGGAACACCGCCGCGAGCACGACCACCTGCGAGAGCGGGTCGAAGACCTGAAGGCGCGGGTCGAGCGTGGGGACTTCGTGCTCGGTGTCGAGGTGATGAGCTTCCTCCGCGATTGGCTCACCTCGCACATCCAGGGCAGCGACAAGGCCTACTCGGCCGAATTGGTGCGAGCGGGCATCCGCTGAACCGCGCGTGGATGACGTCCGCGCGGACCGCGACTACCTTCCACGGCGACCTCCGGACCGGGAGTTCGCCGTGACGTCGTTCATCAATGCCACCTATCGCTTCCGGGGCACCGCGGACGAAGTGCGTGCGCGGGCGCGCGCGGTGGCCTACGAGCAGACGGTGGAGCTGCCGCCCGCGCTGGTCCCCGACGCGGTGCGCGAGACCGTCGTGGCCCGGGTCGGAGCACCGCGGCCGGCCGGTTCCGCGGACCTCTTCGACGTCCAGCTGCGGTATCCGGCCGAACTGGCCTGCGGGCAGCTGTCACAGCTCGTGAACCTCGTGTACGGCAACGTGTCGTTGTTGCCCGGAGTCCGGCTGGTCGATCTGCATCTGCCCGACGATCTGCTCGGTGCCCTGCCCGGACCACGGTTCGGGGTGGACGGTCTGCGTCACGCGGTGGGAGTGGACGGGCGGCCGTTGCTGGCCACGGCCATCAAGCCGCGGGGCCTGTCGGTCGACGCGATGGCCGGCCTCGCCGGCGCCTTCGCCGCCGGCGGGGGCGACCTGATCAAGGACGACCAGAACCTCAACGATCCCGGCTTCGAGGCCTGGTACGAGCGTGTGGCCCGCTGCGCCGAGGCGGTGGCGGGCGCCAACGCACGGCGGGCGCGCCCCTGCCTGTACGCACCCCATCTGGCCGGTCCGCCCCAGGAGGTGGAGCGCCGCGCGACGGCCCTGCGCGGGCTCGGGCTCGGGGCGGTCCTGGTGTCGCCCATGATCCTCGGTCTCGACGCGGTGGCGGACCTCGGCCGGCGCCACGGCCTGATCCTGTTGGCGCATCCGGCCGGCGCGGGGGGATCGGTGCTCGGGCCCGATCACGGCGTGACGCCCGAGATCCTGCTGGGAACGCTGTTCCGTCTGGCCGGGGCCGACGTCTCGATCTTCCCGAACGCCGGCGGGCGCTTCCAGTTCGGACCCGACGTCGGGGCGGCGATCGGCCGTGCCCTGCGGGCACCGCTCGGCGATCATCCGACGTCGTTCCCGGCTCCGGCCGGCGGCATGGGGTTCGACCGGATCGACGACATGGCCGCGCACTACGGTCCCGACACCGTGTTCCTGGTGGGTGGCGCTCTGCTCGGCGCCGACGACGGTCTCGAGGCCGCCACCGCCCGCTTCGTCGATCGGCTGCGCGACCACTTCGGCGAGGAGGAGCGCGTGGCCGAAGAGGTGTCGTCGTGCGAACTCCCCGCCGACGCGGCGTCGGTGCGGTCGCTGATCCGCCAGATCGATGGCTACGAGTGGGAGGACCGGCCCAGCACCCGCTACAAGGACGACGACCGCCTGCCGTTCCGCGGCGTCCGCCGGGTCGAGTTGGTGGGGCCGCACGGCGAGCGGACGGCCTTCCACCTGCGCTACTTCGAAGTCGAACCCGGCGGACACACCAGCCGCGAGAAGCACGTGCACACGCACACGATCATCGGCGCGCGGGGGCGCGGCGTGCTGGAACGCGGCGACGAGCGGCAGGAGCTGGGCGTGCACGACGTGGCCTACGTCGCGCCGCTCGAGGTCCACCGGCTGCGCAACGAGACCGAGGAGCCCTTCGGCTTCTACTGCATCGTCGACCGCGAGCGCGACCGACCGCAGGCACCGTGAACGGTCAGTCGACGATCTCGTAGCTGGTGGTGATCTCGGCCGGCTCCTGCAGTGTCTGGCTCACCACGCAGTACTTGCCCTCGGACAGCTCGATCGCCTTGGCCAGGGCCTTCGGGTCGAGGTCCTCGCCCTTCGCCACGTAGTGCACGCGGACGGTGTGGAAGGGCTTCGGGTAGTCGTCGTTCTGGTCGGCCTCGACGCGGATGGTCAGCGAGGTCAGTTTCTGACGCCGCTTCTCGAGGATCCGCACGATGTCCACGCCGGTGCACGAAGCCACGCCGTACAGGAGCAGCTCGGTGGGCTTGATCCCGCTCTCGTCGCCCCCGGCCTCGCGGGCCGCGTCGGCGACGATGGTGTTGCCCCAGGTGTTCGTTCCCTGGAAGCGAAGGCCCCCGTCCCATTGCATGTCGATCGAAGTCTTCATCATTCCACGCACCTGAAGGTCACTTGCTGGGTGAAACGGATCCGTTCGCGGTCGCCGATCGTTTCGCCGGGGTCGAGCCAGTCGAAGCGGATGACCGCGGCATTGGTGAGCGCGACGTCGGCCCGCCAGCGGTCCCAGAACAGGTTGAACTCGTTCGAACGGAAGCAGCGCGTCTCACGGCCGCGTTCCGGGCCGATCTCGCCGGCCATGCCCACGTCGGCGAGCGCGACCTCGGAGGTGTCGTCGGGGGCCAGCGCCCGACGATACACCGAGGACGTGCCCGTGACGAAAAAGGTGTCGGCCGGGGCCACGGCCGTGCCGCCGACGTGCACGTCGGCCTCGATCTGCATCCGCAAACGTGCCTCGTAGGAGGCGGTGCTGTCGAAGTCGCCGGTGCGGAAGAACAGGTCGACGGATTCGCGTAGGGCCCCGCGTTCGGTCAGGGTGTCGACGATCGTGGGCATGGTTCGGCCGAGCGAGTCGAAGTAGGCGACCGAGGCGGAGTACTCGAACGCCAGGCTGTCGCCGGAGGCTGCCGAGCCCTGGATCTCCCACCGACCGGCGCTCGAGTCGTAGGTGGCCTCGGCCGTCTCGGAGTGGTCGAGTGCCGCGACCACCGAGGCGGGCACGAAGGCCAGCAGACGTTTCTCGACGTTCGACAGGGTCTCGAAGGCACCGAAGGCGCGGAAGCGACCGAGATTCGTGTTCACTCCGCCGGCGATGATCAGGGATCCGGCTTCGGTGGCCTCGAGGAACTGCTCGTCGCTCGGAATTCCGCTGTCGTCGTTCACCTCGTCCTCGCACCCCGGGACGAGCAGTGCACACGCGAGGGCGGTGATCAGGCCGAAGCGGTGCGAGCGGCGCAGGGTCATGGGTTCCTCCGCGGAACAGTGGCGCAGCCGGTGGGAGGGGCGCGCCGAACGGCGGAGAAGCTAGCACCGGAGTGGGGGAGCGTCGACTCGCCCGCCACGATCCGTGATCTCCGAGGCCGGATCTTCATCGTCTCTTGAAGTCGAAGTCCGGATCCCACGCGGCCCGGCGTGGTGGGCCGGGCCGCGGCACGTGGTCCGGTCTACTCGCCCTGACCGAGCGAGTAGCCGAGTTCACCGTCGAAGGTGCACAAGTGCTCGGTCTTGATGAAGTCCAGGCCGGTACCGTGCACGCGTCCGAGCAGGGCCAGGATCTGGTCGTGGGTGACGGTGGCTCCGTCCTGCTGCGCCACGAAGCGGCAGCGCCAGTGGTCGGTGCAGAAGGTCTCGGGCAGACCCTCCGGGAAGACCTTCACGCCGCGGTTGGTGATCATCTTGAGCTTCAGGCCCTCGCCGTCGAGCTCGCGGAGCTTCGCGCCGAGCACGTTCGGGTCGCGGCCGTCCTCGTCCCAGTCCAGGAACACGTCGACGCCCACGATCTCCTTCTTCTGCTTCGGGGGCGCGGCCGGAACGGCGTGGTCGCTGCCGTGGCCGAAGTGCACCGCCTGCAGCTTGCGTGGCTTCTCGCCCAGGCGGTCGATCACGGCCTGCGCGAACTCCCTGGTGCCCACGACCGGGTTCAGGTTGTCGGCCAGGCGGATGTCGGCCGTGTGCACGCCGTCCTCGATCGTCTTCAGCCAGGCGTTGCGCACGAGCTCGGCCGATTCGGTCTGGTCGACGTGCACCAGCATCATCACGGCCGCGTGGATCAGACCCGAGGGGTTGGCGATGTTCTTGCCGGCGATCGGCGGGGCGCTGCCGTGGATCGCCTCGAACATGGCCGCCTGGTCGCCGATGTTCGCGCTGCCGGCCAGCCCGACGGACCCGGCGACCTGCGCGGCGATGTCGCTGATGATGTCGCCGTACAGGTTCGGCGTGACGATCACCTCGAACTGCTCGGGCGAGTCGGCCACCATGGCCGAGCCGATGTCCACGATCACGTGCTCGTTCTCGATCTGCGGGTAGTCGGCCGCGATCTCGTCGAAGGTCCGATGGAAGAGTCCATCGGTGATCTTCATGATGTTGTCCTTGCTCATGCACGTGACCTTCTTGCGGCCGTTGCGCTCGGCGTACTCGAAGGCGTAGCGGATGACCTTCGCGCTGCCGGGGCGTGTGATGAGCTTCAGGCACTGGGTGACTTCCTGGGTCTGCCGGTGCTCGATCCCCGCGTAGGTGTCTTCTTCGTTCTCGCGGATCACGACCACGTTCATGCCCGGGTGCAGCGAGCGCGTGAAGGGGTGGTAGCTGCGGCAGGGACGCACGTTCGCGAACAGGCCGAGCGACTTGCGCGTGGTCACGTTCAGGCTCTTGTAGCCCTTGCCCTGCGGCGTGGTGATCGGGGCCTTGAGGAAGACCCCGGTGCGCCGCAACAGGTCCCAGCTGCCGGGCTCGATGCCCGCGGTGACGCCCTTCTCGTAGACCTTCTGGCCGATCTGGATCTCGTGCAGCTCGAGTTCGGACTTCGCCGCGTCGAGGATCTCGAGCGTGGCGTCCATGATCTCGGGGCCGATGCCGTCGCCGCGGGCGTAGACGATCGGGGTCGGACGGGCGAAGTCCTTGGCGGTCATGCGGGGCTCCTCGCGGAAGTTCGGGGCGGGCGCAGACAGGCGACGAAGGCCGCTCCGGAGCCCGGAGCGGCCCGGAGCGGAACCGCAAGAGTAAGGCAGATCGGGGCCGGGGCAACCGCCCCGTGCCTCAGGCGCTCGGCTCGAGGGGCTCGGAATCGCCCGAACCGTCGGCGGCCGCCTGCGCCCGCTGGCGCGCGAAGAAGAGCACCTTCTCCGCCGAGGTCGCGATGTCCATGTGCTCGACGTACAGCCCCGCGGGGACCTTCACGCGCACCGGTGCGAAGTTGATCAGACCGCTCACGCCCGCCGCGACGAGCCGGTCGGCCATCTCCTGCGCGGAGTCGCGCGGAACGGCGATGATCCCCACGAGGGCCGGGGATTCGGCGAGGGTCGTCTCGATGTCGTCGACGTGACGGATCTCGCAGTGGCCGATCTCGGTCCCGATCACCCCGGGGTCGACGTCGAAGGCGCTGCTGATGTGCACGTTCGGGCGGCGTCGCACGAAGTGGGAGAGCAGCGCCCGGCCCAGGTGGCCCACGCCGACCAGGGTCATGGTCTCGACCCCGACCGGACCGAGGATCTCGTTGATCTTGGCGATCAGGGCCTCGATGTCGTAGCCGCGCGCCGGACTGCCCGTGAAGCCGACGGTCATGAGGTCGCGCCGCACCTGCGCGGCGGTCACCCCGACCAGGTCGGCCAGGTCGTGCGAGAAGATCCGCTCGCGTCCGCTCTCGTGGTGCGGCTGGAGATGGCGCCGGTAGTCGCTCAGACGGGCGACGACGGCTTCGGGAAGGGTCGACATGGAAGCTCCCGGGGACAGGTGCGCGGCGCGGCGGCGGATCGTCCTCCCGCTCGTACGCCGTTCACGCTGTGACCGATTCACAATGTGAGCCCAGGATCGCGCAGATCGGTCCGCGGTGCCGTAGTGAATTTGAATCATTCTCCGGGACGTGGCGTTCGACCGATGACCAGGCGGCGTGCGGTGACATTCGAGGATTCCGGGGTCGAGAGACGTCAGCCCGGCGGGGCTGACGAGGCGGAATGTCATCCCTTGCAGGATGACATTCGCCGTAGTCATCCGTTTTCGGCTGACGACCCGAAAACCGGGTTCGCGAGAAAGGGGACTCAGCCGGCAACGACGCCTCGTCCACGCCGGCCAACCGTGGTCTGGGCCCTCTTCGCCGGCAGGCGCCCCCTCGGCTTCAATCCAGGAACACGAACTTCTTCGCGTCGTGGCGGCGGACCACGTCGTCGACGACCAGGCGCGCGAGGTAGGTGCCCTGGGCCAGCTTCCGTCCGCGGTCGTCGCGGCCGTCGAAGACGACCCGGTGCTCGCCGGCCTGCATGCGTCTGCCGCCCATGTCCCGCACGCGGCGCCCACGGAGGTCGAAGACATGCAGTTCGACCGTGGCGGACGTGGCCAGCACGAACGCGAACTCCGCCGCACCGCGCACCGGGTTGCCCGAGGCCAGACGCAGGCGCACAGCGTTCGCGACCGGGGCCGCTTCCACGCTGGTGGCCACGGCGCTGCAGTCCGCACATCCCGTCCGCTGCGGATCGGCGCCGGACATGGGCCACCACACCGAGCCGCTCGCACCGTCGGGAACCTCGACGTCGAAGACGTGCAATTGCTCGTTGCCCAGGAAGACGATCTCGTTGTTGCCGTCGGCATCGATGTCGCCGGCGGCCGCAGTCGCCTCGATCGCGTCGCCGATCACGCGCGGCCACCCGGCGGGGAGCGACGCGTCCGCTTCGCGGAAACCCCAGATCGTGTCGTCGCTCGAACCCGTGACGATCGTCGAGGGAAGGCCT
Organism: uncultured bacterium; assembly: GCA_964593155.1. Lineage (GTDB taxonomy): Bacteria > Krumholzibacteriota > Krumholzibacteriia > JAJRXK01 > JAJRXK01 > JAJRXK01. The sequence continues at coordinate 2,288 of CAZQHE010000006.1, read as the reverse complement.
GTGTCGACCGACGTCAGGATCGGAGCCCCGAGCAACACCTGCAAGGCGTCGCTGCCAGCGTTCACGGGAAACCCGGAAGCGTCGGTCCCGTCGACGCCGACCACGTGGACCCTCCCGAGGACGTTCGAGAAGACGAGCGCAGGTTCGCCGGACTCCGGGAGCGACTCGATCGTCACCCGACTGAGCGACTCGTCGTCTCCCGTCACGTACGGAAAGCCCGCGACGTCCGTCAGGTCGTGATGCAGGACCTGCAGTGTGCCGTTCGCCTGCGGCACCGTGATCTCGAGGTCGCCGTCGCCATCGAGATCGCCCAGCGAGACCGCGTTCACGGGGGCACCGCCGAGGTCACGCGAGGCGAGAACTCCGCTCAGATCCCCGGCCAGGACATGGACGCCGGTCTCGCCCGTGGGGCGCAGGTAGGAGTAGACGATGTCCACCGACCCGTCGGCGTCGACGTCACCGATGGCGGGCGGTCCCACGTGGCCGCCGGGCAGAGGCGATGGTGCGAAGGTCACGGTGCCTTCGCCGTCGATCCGGGCCAGGCGATCGCCGGTGACTGCGACGATCTGCCGACCGATGCCGGCCTCGAAATCCCCGATGGCGACATAGGTCCGGAAGTTCGTGTCCAGGTCCACCGGAAACCCGGGTCGGACCGTGCCGTCGGGTGCGAGCGCGGTGACGCCGACGCCGGAGATTCCGGCCACGATCGAGGGCACGCCGTCTCCGTCCAGGTCACCCACGGCCACCGGCGCGTCGTCGTCGACGATCGGGCCCACGTTCACCGGCCAGCCCGGCGCCAGGCTTCCGTCGGGCTCGACGACGTAGACCTCGCCATCGGTGTCGGCGCAGACGATCTCGAGCTGGGCATCACCGTCGAGGTCGACCAGCGCCGGGGGCGTGCGGCGCGCGCCCGCGGCCATGGCGAAGGGGAATCCGGGTTCGTAGTCCGGGTAGCCCGGGCCGCCGCGCCAGGCGCCGTCGAAGGCGATGTCGACATCGAAGGGTGGACGGAGGACCGAAACGTAGGCGGCCATGGCCGGCGGCCGACGCGTGGGGTGAAGACCGAACGATGCGCGGCTCGCGGAGACCCCGAAGTCTCCGAACACCTGTGGTGCCGAGAAGGCCGTGAGATCCTCCAGCGGCGCCTCGACGTGAGCGGTACGGGACAAGCCCGTCCCCTCCTCGACGTCCATTCCCATGACGAAGAGTGCGTCTCCCTCGACGCTCCAGTCCGCGGCGAACGCTCGATCGAGATGGGCAACGTCCGTGACGTCGTCGACGCTCCAACTGGCGCCTTCGTCCAGCGATCGGAAGAGTCGGGGCGCCGCTCCGATGAAGGGATCATCCTGCGTGACGAGCACCGTGACCCCAGGGCCGACCGGATCGGTGGCGACGTCCATGGCGTCATCGAGGACGCCGTCGGTCCCCGATGTGAGCTCCCACTCGGTGCTGGACCACCCCGCTCCGTAGGTCGTCGAGCGGATGTAGCGGACGCTGTTGTCGAGAGGTGCGGAGTAGGTGCTGACGACGTGGAGTCGTCCTCCGCGTCCGAACTCGATCGCGGGATTCACGTATTGCTCGGCGCTGCCGGCCGTCGAGCTCAGGATGCGAACGGGCGTGGTCCAGGTGATGCCGCCGTCGGGCGAACGACTGAACCAGATTCCGGGTTCGTCGCCGAGCCCCTCGGAAACCACGTAGAGCCAGGCGTCGGGGAATTCCTCGGAATCGTCGGTGACGCTCGCACTGGTCATGCCCACCATGAACGGATCCATGACCGTACTGACCTCCCAGGTGGGTGACGCCACGCCGAGAGCGGCTTGGGCGACGCGGAGGTCCGTATAGGAGACAGGTCCCTCGTCTTCGTCTTCGTCACGGGCCTGGTAGAACACGTAGACGCGATCGACGATTCCCTCGACCACGTGCAAGGCGGTGAGTTCCTGGGATTCGGGATCGATCACGCTCAGGTCCCCGATCGTCTGCCAGGTCTGACCGTCGTCGGCACTGCGACGGATCAGGGTCCGATGAAAGGCCTCGGGCGTCGGGTTCGCGTACACCGCGCTGTAGAGATCTCCGTTCTCGGCCGCGGCCAGTTCGACGTACTGGAAGGACGTGACGTCGAGATCGAACGTGTCGATCACGACGTCGTCGCCGCCGACGACGTCGACGTCGTCGCTTCTGCGGGCGACGGAACGCCTCTCGCTGCTCCGGCCCGCGGAACCGGCCCCGAATCCGAGGGGCCGTTCGAGCACGGTCGGCCCGGGAGGAACGGGCTCGGTCGTACTTCGTCG
>CAZQHE010000005.1:0-58367 GCA_964593155.1 uncultured bacterium | reverse complement strand
CGTGGGACGACGGGCAGATCCTGGTGAGCTGTCCCGTGCCGAACGAGACGACGAGCTGGAGTGGCCTGAAGGCACAGATGCGGTGACACCCGCTGGCGCCGATCGGCTCGGCGCCCCCATTGACGGCAGTCATCGGTCCTGCGGAGTCGAGTCCACGCCTCCGTCCTCCTCCTCCTCGATCAACCCCAGCTCCCGCGCCCGCCGCCTCCACCGCAGCTGCGCGAAGGCGCGCATGTCCTCGACCGAGTCGAGTTCGTCGACGATCTCCAGACCGAGGAAGGTCTCGACCACGTCCTCCATGGTGACCAGCCCGGCCAGTCCACCGTGCTCGTCGATCACCTGGGCGACCACGTCCCCCTCGGCCAGCAACTGCTCGAAGAGATCGACCAGGGGGAGGGACTCGGGGACCACCAGGAGTGGACGACGCAGTGAGGTCAGGGCCCGCTCGTTCTCGCCGTGGAACTTGGCGATCAGCAGCTCGTCCTTGCGGACGTAGCCGGTGAGGTCCTCGCGGTGTTCGCCGTGCACGGGAATCCGCGAGAAGCGCAGCTGCGGTGCGTCGACGGCGATCTCACCGATCGTTCGCGACTCCGGCAGGGTCCCCACGACCACGCGCGGGGTCATGACGTCGCGGGCACGCAGGGGGGCGGCACGCATCAGGCTCTGGAGGATGTGCGACTCGCTGGCCTCGAACACGCCCTCGCGCCATCCGCTCTCGGCCAGTGCGGCCAGTTCCTCGCGGCTCACGGTGGTCACCGACCGGTCCCGCGAGAGCAGCCGGGTGATCCCCTGCGACAGCCAGACCAGAGGCGCCATCGACACCACGAGTCCCCGCAGGGTGTAGGCCACCGAGGGCGCCAGGGCACGCCAGTAGGTAGCCCCCAGCGTCTTCGGCACGATCTCCGACAGCACCAGGATCAGCAGCGTGAGCACGGCCGAGATCACACCGACCCATGCCTCGCCGAACACCCGCACGGCCTGGGCCCCGGCACCGGTCGCACCAACGGTGTGGGCGATCGTGTTCAGCGACAGGATCGCCGACAACGGCCGGTCGATGTCATTCTTGAACGACTCGAGCATCCGCCCCACCCGTGGCCGCCGCCTTCGCAGCAGCGAGATGTACGACGGCGTGAGACTGAGCAGTACCGCCTCGAGGATCGAACAAATGAACGACACCGCGAGCGCGAGCGTGACGTAGACGACGAGAAGGGTCATCGGCTCCCCGGGGAAACGGATCGAGGTGGTGCTACGGTAGCGTGGTCCGGCCGGGACGTCGACTGCGTCTCACTCCGCCCCCAGCGCCTCGACCGGATCGAGACGGGCGGCCCGCCGGGCCGGAAGGATCCCGCTGAGCAGCCCCACCGACAACGAGACGACCAGGGCGAGCACCACGAACAGCACGGGCGTGTGCATGGGAAGGCCGGCCGTGTCCAGCAGGGCGGCGATGCCCAGGCCGAAGGCGAGTCCCAGGATCCCGCCGCCGGTCGACAGAATGGCCGCCTCGGCCAGGAACAGTCCCAGGATCTGCCGAGGGGTGGCGCCGAGTGCCTTCGACAAGCCGATCTCGGTGGTCCGCTCATTCACCGAGATCCACATCATGGTGAGGATGCCGATCGAACCGACCAGCAGACTGATCCCGGCGATCGCCCCCACCGCCAGACCGACGATGTCCATGATCCGGTCCAGGCTCTCGAGCATGCTGGTCTGCGACGTCACGGTGAAGTCCTTCTCACCCCCGTGGCGCTCGGTGAGGATCCGGGTCACCTCGGCCTCGACTCGCTCCTCGAGGTCGATGCTGTGCAGCATCAGGTCGATCTCCTGCAACTCGTCGCCGCGGAACATCGACTGGGCGCGGGACACGTGGACGTACACGGCGTCGTCGATGTCGATGCCCACGAACTCGCCCTTGCTCTCGAGGATGCCGATCACCCGGAAGCGACGGCCGGCCACGCGCACGAACTCACCGAGTGCGTTCTCGGCGCCGAAGAGTTCACGTTTGAGCGTCGGGCCGAGTACGCACACCGGCGGTGCCCGCTGCATGCCGGTGTCGGGGAGGAAGCGCCCCACGCGCACGTCCATCTTCCACACCTCTGGCATGGCGTGGTTCACGCCGTACACGAACACGCTGCGCGACAGGCGGCCGCGTTCGACGGCAGCGGTCCCCATGGCCACCGGCACCACTTCGGCCACACCGCGAATGCGCTGCAGGGCCTCGGCGTCGTCGACTGTCAACGGATGCACCGTCACGCCCACGGCACCGGCCAGGCCCGAGGTCTCCACGCTGCCCGGATTGATCGCCACGAGGTTCGTGCCGAACTGGGTGAATTCCTTCACCAGGAAGGTTCGCAGCCCCTCGCCGACACTGGTGAGAAGGATCACCGAGCCGATGCCGATGGTGATCCCGAGCATCGTGAGCAACGACCGTTGCCGGTGCATGCGGACCGCGCGCGCGGCGTGGAGGAATCCGTCTTCGAGGATCATCCGCGGTGCCCCGTGAGCGCGTCGACGGGATCCAGCCGCATGGCCCGACGCGCGGGAACGAGTCCGAAGGCCACGCCCACCGTGGCCGACACGATCAGCGCGGCGACGACGGCCCACAGCGGAGGCTGGACGGGAAATCCCTCCACGCTGAACCGAAGCGTGGCACTGGCCGCCAGTCCGAGGGCCAGACCGAGCAGGCCTCCGGCCCCCGAGATCACCGAGGCCTCGAGCAGGAACACCGTCAGCACCTGGCGCCGGGTGGCCCCCAGTGCCTTGAGCAGGCCGATCTCGCGAGTGCGTTCGCTCACCGCAACCAGCATCACGTTCATGATCCCGATGCCGGCCACCGTGAGCGAGATCGCCGCGATCGCGCCCAGCGCGATGGTCAAGGACCCCAGGACACGGTCGAAGGTCGACAGCACGGCGTCCTGGGTGATCGCCGTGACGTCCTCGGTGCCGTGGCGTTCGGCGAGCAGGGCCAGCGCCTCTTCTTGCAGGCGATCGAGACCCTCGGCACTGCGGGCCTCGATCACCACCCGGAACAGACTCGACTGATCGAAGAGATGCATGGCCGTCTCGACGGGAACGTGCACGACCTCGTCCAGATCCATGCCCAGCGACTGTCCGCGTGGGGCCATCAGGCCGACGACGCGCAGACGCATGCCGCCCACACGGACCGTCTCGCCCAGCGGGTTGCGGTTCACGAAGAGTTCGCGCGCAACGGTGGCGCCGAGCACGCAGATCGGCCCCCGGGTGGTCTCGCTCGGCAGGTAACGGCCCACGCGCACTTCGAGCTTGCGCACGTCGAGCATCGGACGGGTCGTCCCCAGCACGGTGATGTCGCGGCCGCGCTCGCGGAACTCGGCGCGCGCGGTTCCGACGACGACCGGAGCCACGCTCCGGACACCCGGCACGCGGCGTTCCACGGCCTCCATGTCGTCCAGGGTGAGGTCGTGTTCGGCGGTGCCGACCAACGGCCCGAGACCTTCGGTCTCGGTCTTGCCGGGAACGAGGATCACCAGGTTCGACCCGAGCGAAGCGAACTCGCCCACCACGTAACGGCGCGCTCCCTCGCCCAGACTGGTCAGCACCACGACGGCGGCCACACCGATGGTCACGCCCAGCAACGTGAGCGCGGTCCGCAGACGGTGCCCGCGGAGCCCGCCCCCGGCGTACCCGGCGAGATCGCGAAGCTTCACGGCCGCTCCTCCCGATCGTCGTCCTGGATCCTTCCGTCGACGATCCGCACGCGCCGCGAGGCGCGCTCGGCGATCTCGGGATCGTGCGACACCACGACCAGGGTCATTCCCTCGCCGTTCAGCGACTCGAGGAGGCGTACGATTTCCTCGCCCGAGTGCGTGTCGAGATTTCCGGTGGGCTCGTCGGCCAGGATCACGTGCGGCCTCGTGACCAACGCCCGCGCGATGGCCACACGCTGGCGCTGTCCGCCCGAGAGCTGCGCGGGGCGATGGTGGGCACGGTCCTGGAGGTCCACCGAGGCCAGGGCCTCGTCGGCCCGGCGACGCCGCTCCTTCGGCTCGACACCGGCGAACAGCAACGGCAGCTCGACGTTGGCCCGACCGTCGAGACGCGGAACCAGGTGGAAGGTCTGGAACACGAAACCGATGGTCTCGCGTCGCAGTCGTGCGAGTTCGGTCTCGTCGAGATCGGCCACGCGCCGACCGTCGAGCCGGTACTCGCCAGACGTGGGACGATCGAGGCAGCCGATCACGTTCAACAGCGTACTCTTGCCGGAACCCGAAGGCCCCATGATCGACACGTACTCTCCGGACTCGATGTGGAGGTCGATGCCGTCGAGCGCGTGGACCTCCTGGTCGCCCACCACGAACACCCGCTCGATGCCCTCGAGCTCGATCATGGCGCAGTCTGCCGGACGGTCACGCGGGCGCCGGCCACCACTTCGGGACGGTCGAGCGACGTCACCACGCGGTCACCCTCCCGGAGCCCGTCGACGATCTCGACGTACTCCCAGTTCCGCAGGCCGATCTCGAGTTCGTGTGACACCAGACTTCCGTCCTCGACCACGAGTGCGCGGTCTCCCTCGACCAGCGCATAGGTCGGGATCCGCAGGACGTCCTCGTGGGCGGTCAGGATGATCTCGAGGTCGGCCGAAAGACCCGGGAGCAGATTCGTGGGCAGGTCCTGCTCGAGGAAGACGGCCTCGACGAGCAGGGTCCGGCTCTCCTCGCGTTCGCTGACCACCGAGCTGGCGACGTAGGTGATGCGGCCGGGGAAGGAGCGATCGCGGTAGGCGTCGAGCGTGATGCGGCAGGGTTGTCCCACGCGCACCTCGGCCACGTCGGCCTCGTCGATGGGCGCGCTGACGTACAGCGAGTCGGGCGCGATGACGTCGATCACGGCCGGGATCATGACGCCCGGCGGCGACGGGCTGATCCACTCGCCGACCTCGGTGGTCACGTCGAGGACGACGCCGTCGAAGGGGGCGCGCATGACCGTCTTGGCCAGCGTGGCCTGCGCCGACTCGAGCGAGGCCTCTTCGCGGCGCGCGCGGGCACGGGCGGCTTCGCACTCGATGGCGGTGACGCTCGCTCGCGTCTGGGCGTCCTCGAGTTCCTGGTCCGACGACAGGGCGCGCTCGAAGAGGTTCTGCGTGCGCCGCAGGTCGCGCGCGGTCTGTTCGGCCGACAGGCAGGCCTCCTCGGCCGTCGCGCGCGCGGCCTCGAGTGAGCGTTCGGCCAACAGCACGTTGGCCCGGTGCTCGGCGTCGTCGATCCGCAGCAGGGGCTCGCGTGCCTCGACGCGGTCACCCTTCTCCACCGGGATCTCGGCGACCAGGCCCGAGATCCCGGGACTCATGCCCGCCCTCAGACGGCTCTCGACCGTGCCGGCCCGGGAGTTCACGACCGTCGACTCCACCCGTCCCGTCTCCGCCTCGAAGACCTCGACCTCGATCGGATCCTCGCGGAACACGGTGACGCGGAGCGCCACGATCGCCAGGACGATCACGACCAGGATCCCGAGACGCCGCAGCCAACGCGTGGTTCCACCGGAGGCCATGCCTTCCCCTTCCCGGTTCGAGATGCATTCCACGTCATGAAGAGTCCTCCCGGGCGCGGCCGGGGAGGAAGGGTGAAGGTGTGACGGGCTCCATCGGGAGATCCCGGGACCGTGGCCTTGACGCCGTGGCCCGCCAGCCGCGATGCTGCGGCGGCGCCTTCCGCTCACCGACGCTTCCTCGCCAGGATCCATGACCACCGAACGCGACGTCTCCGCCGACGCCCGGACCGTCCTCACCGATCTCTTCGGCTACACCGACTTCCGCCCCTCGCAGGCCGAGATCATCGCCCACGTCGAAAAGGGGCGCAGCGGGCTGCTCGTCATGCCCACCGGCGGTGGCAAGTCCCTGTGCTACCAGATCCCGGCGATCACCCGCCCCGGCACGGGACTGGTGATCTCGCCCCTGATCGCGCTCATGCAGGACCAGGTCGATGCGCTCGAACAGCTGGGCGTGCCGGCGGCCTTCCTCAATTCCTCGCAGTCGTGGGCGGAACAGAACGACGTGCTCGCACGCCTGCGGGCCGGAGCCCTGGAACTGCTGTACGTGGCGCCGGAGCGGGCGGTCACCGAGCGGTTCCTGTCGGTGGCCGACACCACGGAGTGGTCGCTGTTGGCCATCGACGAGGCGCACTGCATCAGCCAGTGGGGTCACGAGTTCCGGCCCGAGTACCGCGAGCTGTCGCGACTCCGCGAGCGCTGGCCGCAGGTCCCGTGTCTGGCCGTGACCGCCACGGCCGACGCCCCGACCCGACGCGACGTGGCGGCCCAACTGGACCTGTCGCCGGACGACGTCTTCGTCACCGGTTTCGACCGGCCCAACCTGGAGTACGCGGTCACCCCGAAGATCGACGCCCGCCGTCAACTCGTCCGGTGGATCGTCACCCGACACCGGGCCGAGGCAGGGATCGTGTACTGCGGCACGCGACGGAAGTGCGAGCAGGTGGCCGATTGGTTGCGCCAGGAGGACGTCGACGCGCATGCCTACCACGCCGGCATGGAGTCGGCCGACCGCGCCTCGGTGCAGCGTCGCTTCCTGCGCGAGGACGGCGTCGTCGTCGTCGCGACCATCGCCTTCGGCATGGGGATCGACAAGCCCGACGTACGCTTCGTCGTCCACCTCGACGTGCCCCGCTCGCTCGAGGCCTACTACCAGGAGACCGGCCGTGCCGGCCGCGACGGTGCGCCCGCCGACTGCTGGATGTTGTTCGGATGGCAGGACGTCGTGCGGACATCGCAGATGATCGGAGCGGTGAACGACGACGACGGCACTCCGGTCCGACACCGCCTGACCGAACGCCGCAAGCTCGAGCAACTGGTCGGCTGGGCCGAGAGCCCGGATTGCCGCCGCACCGGTCTGCTGCGCTACTTCGACGACACGTCGGTCGACGGCACGATCCGGGAGCGTTGCTGCGACAACTGCCAGTCGCCTCCGGAGACCCGTGACGCGACCGAGGCCGCGCAGAAACTGATGAGCTGCGTGCGTCGCGCGGGTGAGCGCTTCGGCGTTGTCCACGTGATCGACGTTCTCCTCGGACGAACCACCGAGAAGGTCACGCGCTTCGGACACGACCGGCTGAGCACCTTCGGAATCGGTCCCGAGCACGACGCCCACGGTTGGCGCTCGATCGCCCGGCAGCTCGTGGCGGCCGGCCTGTTGCGCGTGGACGTCGACGGCAAGGGCGTCCTGCGTCTCACCGAAGCGAGTTGGGAAGTGCTGCGTGGTGAACGAAGCGTCGAGCTGAAGGTCGAACGACCCACTCCGGAACCCGCGCGCAAGCCGGGCCGTGCGGCAGCTCGGACGGCGTCCCCGGCGGCGGCTGTTGCCCTGGAAGGGGCCGAACAAGAGCTCTTCGAACGTCTGCGCGCGCTGCGCCAGCACATCGCCCAGGAGCAGAACGTCCCGGCGTACGTCATCTTCCACGACCGGACCCTGGCCGAGATGGCGCGGCACCGACCGGTCGACCTGGACGGGCTGGGCTCGCTGCACGGCGTGGGCGCGAAGAAGCTCGACCGCTACGGCGAACGGTTCCTGCGTGCACTGCACCACCAGAACTGAGTGCGGCGCGCTGCAGGCGAACGCCACACGTGCGCTCGGCCAAGACCGAGGCCGCGTCGCGCGACGGCTGACTCAGGGCTTCTCGACCACGATCCACGGATCGCTCGTCGCCACCACCTCGTCGTGTCGATCGCGGATCTGGATCTCGTAGGCCCACACGCTCCGGTCGAGATCGGGGCGGAGCGGACCGCTCGCCAGCAGATCGATGCCCTCGTCTCCGCGCAGTTCGTGGTCGGCCCCTCCACGCAGGAAGGGCCAGGACACCGGTGGATAGTCCTTCGGAGGTGGATCCAGAGGATCATCCTTGGCCACCACCACCAGTCGGTCGTGGGGGCCGAAGGTGCTGCCGGCGTCGAGTTGCCACGTGATCTCGGTGGGCCCGGCCGTGACGTCGACGTGCAGCACGGGCGCCGGCACGCCGACGTCGAGCCGCGTGGTCCTGCGACGTCCTACCGGTACCGCGAGCATGGCCATGGTCATGACGACTCCTCCCGTTCCGGGCGTGCCGTGACACCCCGGAGGAGACCAGATCCCGGGCCACCGGGGAAATGATCGAATGGCATCAAGCGGCCCGCGACCTCGGTGTGCTTCAATGGAACGAGTCCCGGCAGAGTCTCTTCACGCTGGAGGCGAAGCCATGAACGAGATCAGTGAACACAGGATCGGAACCGTCTCGCACTGGTACTCCCACCTGGGAGTCGCCGCGATCGACCTCACCGACGGCGATCTGCGCGTGGGCGACCGGGTCCACATCATCGGCCACACCACCGACCTGATGCAGCCGATCCGCTCGATGCAGATCGATCATCATCCGGTGAACGAGGCCCATCCCGGCGAGAGCGTCGGAGTGAAGGTGGGCGATCACGTGCGGGAGCACGACGAGGTTTACATCGTCGACGAGGGCTGATCCGGATAATGCGCCGCGACCGCCCCGCGCCGGCGCGAGGCTCACCTCCGGGCCAGCGCCGGCGCGACGGCGCACCCGGGCCTGCAACGGGACGCGGATCAGGCTACAATGCCGGGCGAGAGCAAGGCCACTCCCTCCACCCCAGCCCCGAGTCCCGAGACGCCCGATGAGTCCGACCGCGATCCGCTGTCTCCACACCCTCGTCTGTCTCGTCGTCCTCACCGTCGCGGCGCCGGCACCCGCGGAGGACGGCGCAGATCCCGGCCGCTCGCTCACGATCGTCCCCTTCCCCTTCCTGTTCTACCAGGACGAGACGGAACTCGGTGGCGGAGCCTCCCTGAGCTTCATCACCCGGCGGCAGGTCGAGGGCGCGCGCAGCGAGAACTCGGGGCTGCTGTTCATCTACACCGCGCGCGACCAGTACTCGATCGCCGCGGAGTTCGAGCGCTACTTCGACCGCGAACGCTGGCACCTCGAGGCCCTGGTCGGATTCCAGGAATTCCCGGCCGACTTCTTCGGCTTCGGCAACGACACTCGGGAGGGCGGGTCGGAGGTCTACACGCCACGTGGATTCGAAGCGAGTGCCCTGCTGGAGTACGAGTTCGGCGGACGGTGGCGGACCGGACCGCGAGTCTACGCCCGGACCCAGGAGATGGTCCGGAGGGTCGACGGCGGTCGCCTGGAGAGCCTGCGGCCGACCGGCTGGGACGGCACCGGCATCGTGCAGGTCGGCTGGTCGCTGATCCACGACGGCCGCGACCACGTGTTCTATCCGCGCTCGGGATGGTGGCTACAGGCCGCCACCGACGTCAGCACGTCCGCCCTGGGCAGCGATACCGACCACACGGCCCACCAGATCGACCTGCGATCGTTTCGGGCGATCGGCGAGGGCTGGCCGGGCGCCCCGATCCTGGCCACGCGCTTCACCTTCCGCCACACGGCGGGCGACGTGCCCTTCGACCGCCTGCCCTCGTTGGGTGGCGCGAACCTGCTGCGCGGATACTTCGGCGGCCGATTTCGCGACCGCACGCTGTACACCCTGCAGGCGGAGGTACGCGCCGGTCACTGGAAGCGGCTCGGGGCGGTGGTGTTCACCGGGGTCGGACGTGTCGTGAACGGCCTCGACGCCTTGTCGCTCGGCGACCTGCACGCCGTGTACGGCGTGGGCGCACGCCTGCAACTGAGCACCGAGGAGAACCTACACGTCCGCGCCGACCTGGGCTTCTCGGACCAGGGAGGCACCGGATTCTACCTGGCCTTCCTCGAGGCGTTCTGAGCGGGGCGGATCGAAGCGGTACCCGCCGACGACTCCCTCGGGCGACAACACCATCTGCCACAGCTGGATCGCCCGCGACCGGAAGGCGCCGGCGCACGACAGCAAGTAGAACCGCCACATGCGGCGGAAGCGCTCGTCGTAGCGCTCGCGCAGCGAGGACCACGCTCGTTCGAAGTTCTCGTGCCACGCCATCAGCGTGCGATCGTAGTGCGGCCCGAAGTTCTCCCAGTGCTCGAGCACCATGCGATCGCCGAAGGCGTCGCCCAGACGCTTGACCGAGGGCAGGATCGAGTTCGGGAAGATGTAGCGCTCGATCCAGGGGTCGGGCTCGGGCTCGGCCTCGGACGCCCCGATCGTCTGCAGCACGAACAGACCCTCGTCGCGCAGGCATCGACGCACCACGTCGAAGTAGGTACGGTAGTTGCGCTGGCCGACGTGCTCGATCATGCCCAGCGAGACCACGCGGTCGAAGGTCTCGTGCACGTCGCGGTAGTCGCACAGGCGGATCTCGACCGGCAGGCCACGGCACAGCTCCTGGCCGTGACGCTGCTGCTCGCGGGACACGGTCACGCCCACGACGCGCGCGCCGTGGTTCTCGGCCAGGTACTTCGCGGTGCCTCCCCAACCGCAACCGATGTCGAGAACTCGATGACCGGGACGCAGCTTCAGCTTGCGGGCCACGCGCTCGAGCTTGCGCTCCTGGGCCGTGTCGAGGTCGGTGGCACCGTCCCACACCGCACCGGTGTAGATCATCTGCCGATCGAGCATGGACTCGTAGAGGTCGTTGCCCAGGTCGTAGTGGCGTTCGCCGACCTCGAACGCCCGGGCGCGCGACTGCAGGTTGAGGACCTTCGCCTTCAGCAGGCTCCACAGGGGCGGGCGCGCGCGGACGGCGCGGTCGAGCCGGGCGCGCTTCAGGCGTTCGACGAGCTGGTCGATGCGTTCGCAGTCCCACCAGCCGTCCATGTAGGACTCGCCGAAACCGAGGGAGCCCTGCGACAGCACGCGGGCGAAGAAGCGTTCGTCGTGGATCGACGGATCCCACGGACGGGATCCGTCGAGTTCGACCCCGGCCCGGTCGAGAAGACTCTGCACCTGCTTGCGAAGACCCTCACTTCCCATGACTGTCCTCCTGTTCCGGGGTTCTCCGAGAACTCCCTTCGTTCGAACGTTGGGTCAGCCCGTGCCCTGCTTGCATCGGGAATGTTTCCTCGGCCCTCTAGGGGCTTTCCCCACCCACCATGAGTACTTCCTCGAGTGACTCGATCACCCGATCCATCGGCTGCCGGAACTCGTCGGCGCCGAGCGTCTCGCCCTGCATCCAGGCACGGGTGATCTGCGGCGTCTCGGGTATCGTCGCCGCCGGCTCGACGCCGAGCTCTCGCAGGCGACCGCGCACGAAGTGCTCCGTCTCCGCGTCACCGATTCGGTTGAGCACGGGAACCACCCCCCGCACGCGCGCTCCCCGGTACAGTTGGCGGGCGAGTTCGACCTGCGCGGCATCTCCGAGGTGGGCCGTGGCCGGGAGCGCTCCCTGGCGGACCGCGTCGACGGCGTGGGTCAGGTCGGCCGCCATGTGCACCGCCGCTGGTGTCGCGTCGACCACGGCCACCGCGGCATCGATCCCGATCAGCACTCCACGCGCGGAGTCCTCGAAGCCGGCCTTGAAGTCGAGCAGGGTGACTGCGTCGCGGTCGCCCTCGTGCGGACGCAGATCACGGGCGATCTTCGAGATCGGTCCGTCGCAGCCGGATCCCGCTCCCAGACCTCCCATCTTGCCGAGGACGAGCAGACGGATTCCCTCGGTGCGCCCGACATAGGTCGTGTCGACGCTGTCGAGATCGAGGTCTGCTCCCGGCAGCGGAGTGGGATCGTCCACGGGACAGGTCACGGCACCGCCGCCGAAGACCATGCCTCCGAAGTGGTCGACCAGGGGCGTCGGCGTCCGCTCGAAGCCCAGGGCCTCGGCCAGGCCGACGTTGGTGGAATCGGCGTCGACCACCACGACCTCGTGGCCCTGTCGGTGCAGGGCGCGGGCGAGCAATACCGTCACCGTACTCTTGCCCGCTCCCCCCTTGCCGAAGATCCCGATCTTGGAACCCAGCAGGGGGCTATGGCTCGTGTTCGTCATCGCAGCTCTCCTCTCGTGCCGGTGCACCCGGAGAGCCCCGCCCTCAGAAATGCACCGAAACCATGGTCATGGGCAGGAAGAGCAGTGCGTCGCCCGCGTCGACCAGCGGGCGGAGTCCGGTGAGCGAAGCACTGATCCGCTCGCCGTGCCATCGGATTCCGAGGTTGATCAAGCCGGTGAACGCGTCGCCGTTCTCCTCGATCGCGTCGCTGCTGTTGCCCCACTCGATCAGGAACTTGGTGCTGTCGCCGAGTCGGACGTCCGCCCCCACCAGGAACACCAGGCCGTCGTCGTCGCCGTCCTCGGTGAAGCTGCGTCCCACCGCGACGTTCAGGCTGCGTTCGTCGTCCCCCGCTCCGACCACGCCGCCGGCGAAGCCGAAGGCGTAGTCCTCGATCACGGTCGCGTTCGCGGTGAGCGCGAAGCCGACCGGTGCCTCGGTGCGCGAGAGCAGACGCCACTTCGCCCCGCCGCTCAGGCTGAGCAGCTCGGTCGAGATGGGGAACAACGTCCCGACACTGATGTCGAGGTCGTCGGTCACGCCGAAGCCGGCGTTCAGGAAGAACAGCAGGAAGTTCCGGAAGTATCGATTGCCCTCGCCGATCGTCTCCGGTGTCGGCGTGAAGAAGACCGTGTTGACGTCGGGATCGCGCCCCGGTCGTTGCTCGTCGGTGGCGTCGATCTCGCGCAGCGAGCGGATCTCGGTGCGCAGGATCTCGACGCGTCCGGCCGACGACGACAGGAGTACGATCGCGGTGTCGTCCTCGGCCACCACCCGACCACGAAGCGTGGATCCGTCGGCGAGTTCCACGATCACGATCGGACTCTCGTCGCGCGCCGGGGCATCGGCGACGGCGAGGGCGATGAGCAGAAGGGACGCCAGCAGGACGCGCATCGGTCTCTCTTCGGCGAGGGGGCATGTCTCCCGTCACCTCCGAGTATGCCACAGGCCCGCCAACACCCGGAACGGATCGTTCAGCGGACCTCGCCGAGGGACACGACGAACTTCCTCAGGTACTCGCCCGCGAGCAACAACCGGCTTCCGTACCACGAGAACATCTCTCCGTCGACCAGACGGATGTCGGCGTCGGGAAGAAGGTCGGCCAGCTCCTCGCGGTGCCGTTCGTCGAAGGGAAAGGGCTCGGAGGAGAGGAGGACGAGATCGGCCGACACGGCCCGGATCTCGTCGAGCGACACCTCCGGATAGCGGGCCCGCTCCGGCGTCGCGAAGACGTTGTCGAATCCGCAGCGACCGAGCAGATCGTGGATGAAGGTGTGCGCGCCCACGGCCATGTACGGCCGTCTCCAGATCAGATAGGCCACGCGACGGCGGTGGCGCGCCGGAGCGAGCGCCCGGAATCGCTCGTCGATCTCGGTGACCAGGGTGTCCGCGCGCTGCTGGCGATGAACCAGATGCCCCACCGCGCGGATCATGTCGAGGGCTTCGTCGAGCGTCTCGATGTCGCTCATCCACACGGGATACGAGGCGGCGAGACGCTCGATCCCCTCGACGTAGTTCTCCTCCTTGTTCCCGATGATCAGATCGGGGGCGAGTTCGTCGATCACGTCGAAGCGAAAGCGTTTGGTTCCTCCCACGACCCGGGCGCCGTCGACCTTCTCCCGCGGATGGATGCAGAAACTCGTGCGACCCACGACCGCGGCGTCCAGGCCGAGGTCGTAGAGGAGTTCGGTCTGCGAGGGCACCAGGGACACGATACGCGGTACCCGTTCGGGAACGACCACCGTCCGTCCCATCTGGTCGAGGAACCGCCGGCCTCCGTCGGTACGATCCACGCTCAATCCTGTCCCTGGAACTGCTCGACGGCCTCGAGCGCAGCCGATCCGTACACCACCGATGGACCGCCTCCCATCATGATCGCCACCCCGATCGCCTCGACGATCTCTTCCTTGCTGGCCCCTGCTTCGAGGGCGTCGTGCACGTGGAAGGCGATGCAACCGTCGCAGCGCACGGTGATCGCAATGGACAGTGCGATCAGTTCCTTGGTCCGCGCGTCGAGCGCCCCGTCGCTGGCGGCCGCCTTGTGCAGGTTCTCGAAGCCCTTCATCAGTTCGGGGTGCACCTTCCCATAGGCACCCATGTCCTTCTGGACCTTCTCGTAGCTCGCGGGATAGTTCACCTGGGCCATCGTCGTCTCCTCCGTTTTCGACGAACATGGAGTCGAACGGGCCGGGCTCGACCGGCCCTCGATTCCAGGCTGGAGGGCGCGGAGCGAAGTCGCAAGGGGGCCGGGTCGGAGAATCGCGGTCGGTCTCCGGGACGTTCTCGTGGACGGCGAACCCACCCGCGCCGAGAAAGGGTGAGACCGATGACGACCACGGCCGTCGACACGACCCGGGTTGCCTGGGAGCGTGCCGACACCTACCCCCGAGGTACCGAACGGAAGGTGCTGCATCGCGGTGCCGACGGACAACCCCGCACGGTGATCCTGAGACTTCCCGCTGGCTTCGACATGGATCGTCACTCGCACGTGATGACCGAGCACCACTACGTGCTCGACGGCGAGGTCGAAACCGGGGGCGAACGACTCGCGCGCGGCTCGTACCAGTGGATCCCGGCCCATTCCGACCACGGACCCTTCCGCTCGGAGCGCGGGGCGGAGATCCTGGTGATCTGGACCGATTGATCCGAACGCGCACTCCGACCGGGAGGTGTTCCCATGCAGATCTACGGACCGGTCCCCTCCCGTCGTCTGGGGCGGAGTCTGGGAATCGATCACATTCCGCCGGGCACCTGCAGCTACTCGTGTATCTACTGCCAGGTCGGGCGTACGCGGCATCTCGTGGCCGACCGGCGCGAGTTCCACCCACCCGATGCGATCGTCGCCACGGTCGAGGACCGGCTGGTCGAGCTGAAGCAGCAGCACGCCCTCGTCGACACCCTGACCTTCCTCCCCGAGGGTGAGCCGACCCTCGATGCCGGCCTCGGTGCCGCCATCGAGGGCGTCCATCGAACGGGGATCCCGATCGCGGTCATGACCAACGGCTCGTTGATCGATCGTCGGAGCGTACGCGCCGACCTGTCCGGAGCCAACTGGGTCTCGGTGAAGGTCGACGCCGTCGACGAGGTCACGTGGCGCCGGATCAATCGGCCCCATGGTCTCCTCGATCTCGAGTCCGTCCTCGAGGGCCTCCAGCGCTTCGCCACGGAGTTCCGCGGCACCCTCGTGACCGAGACCATGCTCGTGGCCGGCGTGAACGACTCGGCCGACCACGCCCGTCGACTGGCCGCCTACCTGGGGCGCATCGCCCCCCGGCGCGCGTACCTGTCGGTCCCCACGCGCCCGCCAGCCGAATCCGCGATCCACGGACCCGATGCGGAGACCCTGACGATCTTCGAGCGGATCGTCCGGGAGCGAGTCCGTGACGTGGAGCTGCTGATCGGATACGAGGGCGACGACTTCGCGACGACCGGCGATCCCGCCGAGGCGATCCTCGCCATCGCCGGCGTGCACCCCATGCGGGAACGCGCGGTTCGCAGCACCCTGGAGCGACGGGGGGCTCCGTGGCACGTGGTCGAGGCACTGATCGAAGAAGGGCGACTGGTCCGCGTGGACCACGAAGGGAACACCTACTACGTCCGACGTCCGGCCGGCGTGTGAGCCGAGTTCAGGGCCACAACCACAGCAGCAGAGCTCCGCCGACCAGGGACGCCGCGAAGCCGACACTCACCCGGCGTCCGATCGGCAGACCACCGAGTGCCGCGACGACCACGCCCTTGAACACGTTGTTCGCGAGCGCCCCGATCACCATCATGCGCCAGCCGGTGTCGATCCCGATGCGTTCCTCGGTGATCATCTTCGCGGTCGACAGCGTGATCGCGTCCATGTCGGTGAGTCCGGACAGGGCCGCCACCACGTAGAGTCCGCGGTCGCCGAAGCGACTCTCGGTGGCCGCTACGGCAATGAGCACCACCGCGTACAGGCCCCCGAAGATCATGGCCGACCGCAGCTCCGAAGGATCCTTCGGCTCGGGGGTCTCGGGCTCGCTGAACCGGGCGTGGAGCCAGGCCACGCCGGCGATGGCTGCCATGATCGCCGTCATGACCGCGAACTGTGGAAGCACGCGCGGCAGGACGTCCGGGGCGACCACGGCGACCTCGATCGAAACGCGGACGAACACCACCGTCGATGCGACGAGCACGACGAAGGCCCCGATCGGTGCCGACGACGTGGACTCGCGCGCCCGGCGGGCGTAGCTGACGCTCGTGGCCGTGCTCGAGATCAATCCCCCCAGCAGACCTCCCAGCACCGACCCCTTGCGCGGACCGATGAACTTCGAAGCGAGGTAGCTCACCACACTGATCCCCACGATGAGAACGACCATCATCCAGATCTCGAAGGGATTGATGGTGTCGAAGGGGCCGTAGGTGCGGTCGGGCAGCACGGGCAGGATCACCAGGGCGATCAAGACCCAACGGATGATCGCCGTGAGGTCGGTGCGTCCCACACGCTCGACGAAATGGTGCAGGGGACGCTTCCAGTGCAGGAGCACGGCCACGGCCCCGCCAGCGGCCAGTCCAAGTTCGGTGCGTCCGGCTGCGAGCACTGCTCCCACCGCGAAGATCAGCGCGGCCGCGATCTCGGTGGTCAGTCCGGGCGGCTCGCCGACCGTGCCGTCGTGCGCGGCTCCGCCGAGACCGTGGTGCTCGCGTACCAGATGGCTGATCGCGAGCAGGGCACCCAGCACGAGCAGTCCGGCGGCGATGATCAGGCCACCCCACACTTCGGCGAGCAGCCCACACAGACAGCCGAGTACGGCGATCATCGGGAAGGTCCGGATCCCGATGCTGTGGCCACCCACCCATTCCCGCTGCAGGCCGACGAGCAGACCGAGTCCGAGCGAGAGCGCGAGAGGCTGTAGGGCGTCCGAAGCCATCGACTCTCCCCTCCGGGTGCGACGGGCCGACAACGATTCCGTCGTTTGTACTCCAGAGTGCAGGATCCACGGCGCGGTCGCAAACCCATGACCGGAGTCAGCGCGGGGCACCGAGGCCGGGGCCGACCGGTGGACGCGCCGCTGGCCCGGATCTATGGTCGAGGAACACCGATCCTTTCGTCCGTTTCCGGAGGACCCTCCATGCCGTACCGCATCCTCGCGCTCCTGGTACTCCTGCCGATCGTCTGCCCTTCGATCGTTCTCGCACAGGGCGACGGCCCCAGCCGGGCCGAGCTGCTCGAGAAGCTCGACGCCCTCGAGAAGCACCTCGAGAACCAGGACTTCGCGATCGATCGCCTGCAGAAGAAGGTCGACGACGTCCTGTGGTTCGAGCGCGTCGGCGACGTGGCCGAGATCGACAAGGTCTACATTCCCACCGTGCCGAATCCCCGTGACGAGAAGACCTACGGGATCGAGAACGAACGGCACCCGATCAAGATCTGGTGCTACGTCTTCACGCCCCGTGACCGGACCGGCGACCTCCCCCTGATGGTCTTCCCTCACGGCGGCGTTCACGGCGACTTCAACACCTACTACACGCACATCGTGCGCGAGCTGATGGCCGAGGGTTACGTGGTGATCGCACCGGAGTACCGTGGATCGACCGGCTACGGACGGTCGACCTACGAGGCGATCGACTACGGCGGACTCGAGATCGAGGACGTGGTCGCCGCTCGCGACTGGGCCGTGGAAGCCGTCGACGGGGTCGACCCCGAACACGTGGGCATCCTGGGGTGGAGTCATGGTGGTCTGATCGCGCTGATGAGCGTGTTCGACCACCCCGAGAAATTCGACGTGGCCTACGCCGGTGTCCCCGTGAGCGATCTCGTCGCACGCATGGGCTATCAGACCCAGGGCTACCGCGATCTCTACTCCGTCGACTACCACATCGGCGAAACCGCCTACGAGAACGTCGAGGAGTATCGCGAGCGCTCGCCGGCATGGAATGCGCACAAGCTGCAGACACCGCTGCTGATCCACACCACGACCAACGATCGTGACGTGCACGTGCTCGAGGTCGAACATCTGATCAATGCCCTGAAGGCCCACGACAAGGACTTCGAGTACGAGATCTACGAGGACTTCCCGGGCGGTCATTCCATGAACCGCGTCGACAGCGTTCGCGCACGCGAATCCCGGCGCGAAGTCTACGAGTTCCTCGGCCGCTACCTGAAGCCCACCGAGTAGCCCAGACTCGATCTTCGGGATCTCCCCATGGGCGCCGCCGCTCTCCCCACGACAAGGTGCGGGCGGAGCGGCGGCAGGCCGGTCGTCGCCGACACCGACGGGGGGTGCGATGCCGGCACTCGAAGTGCGTACGGTCGATCTCGTGGTCCTGCTGGTCCACGTGATCGGGACACGCGTCCTCTTCGGCTGGTACTTCGCACGAGAGACCCCCCGCGGGTGGCTCCGAGGAATACTTCCTCGCCGGACGCAACCTGCGCTGGCCGATCATCGGTCTGTCGTTCTACGTCTCCAACATGAGCGGCAGCACCTTCGTCGGGCTGCCGGGCAGCGGGTACCACGACGGCATCGCCGTGTTCCACTACGAGTGGCTTCCGGCGCTGATCCTGATCTTCTTCGTGTGGTTCCTGCTGCCGCTCTACCTGCAGCAGGCGCGGCTGTGGCGCGAGGAGACCGAGCGGCTCCGCGGCGTGGCCTGGTACCGCAACCACCGCCTGCTGTTGGGGGAGGGCTGGCCGCCCTGGCCATTTCTCTGGTCGTTTGGGGCCGGTGATCGTCCGGGTGGGGCGATCCCCCATCGGGATCCAGTGCGTCGTCGCAGGCCGGCGTCGTTCGCGGGACCGATGGGATCCGATCCGGCCGGAAGCGACCCTCCCTCCGTGCACACGCGAGGAGAGAACGCCATGAAGGATTCCACCTTCGTCGAACAGCGGCACCGGATGGTGGCTCAGCAGATCGAGCCACGAGGGGTGACCGACCCCCGGATCATCCAGGCCATGCGCACGGTTCCGCGCGAATGCTTCGTCGGCGAGGAGATGGCCGAATTCGCGTTCGAGGACGCCCCGCTGCCGATCGAGGAAGGGCAGACGATCTCGCAGCCCTTCATCGTGGCGCTCATGATCAACGCCCTCGACCTGCAGGGGAACGAGCGGGTCCTGGAGGTCGGCGCCGGGTCTGGCTACGCGGCCGCCGTCCTGAGCCGGATCACACCCGAGGTCTACGCGGTGGAGGTCCATCGGAGTCTCGCCGACTCCGCTGCGAACCGATTACGGGAACTCGGCTACGAGAACGTGCACGTCCGGTGCGCCGACGGAACGCAGGGCTGGGCCGAACACGCACCCTACGACGCGATCCTGGTTTCCGCCGGAGGCCCCGACATCCCCGAGAGCCTGCGGCGTCAGCTCGCCGTGGGCGGCCGCCTGGTCGTCCCCGTGGGCCGCGATCTCCGATCGCAGGAGCTGCTGCTGGTGACACGCACCGGTGAGCACGACTACGAGCACGAGTCCCTGGGTGCGGTGCAGTTCGTACCCCTGGTGGGAACCGAGGGATGGGCCGCCGACGGAACGCCCGCGGTCCCACCCCACCGTCCCGAACCGACGATCGTGGCCCCGCCCGAACGCCGCGCTCTGGCGACGTTGATCGGCGAGGAGGCCGAACCCCTCGCGAGCATCGACGACACCGCCGTGGACGCTCTGGTCGATCGCGTGGGCGACGCCCGGGTCGTGCTGATCGGCGAGGCGAGCCACGGGACAAGCGATTTCTACCGCATGCGCGCGCGGATCACGCAGGAACTGATCCGCGCCGGCAAGTGCGACCTGGTGGCCCTCGAAGCCGATTGGCCCGATACCCGTGCCCTCGACGGCTACGTACGGGGGCGGAGTCCCAATCGTCTTCGCGTGCCGCCCTTCTCCCGTTTCCCCTCGTGGATGTGGCGCAACTCCGAGACACGTGACTTCGTCGACTGGCTCGTCGACTTCAATCGCGAACGCCCGCACGATCGGAAGGTCTCGCTGCACGGGCTCGATCTCTACAGCCTGAACAACTCGATCGGCGCCGTCCTCGCGTACCTCGAGCGCGTCGACCCCGAGGCCGCCAAGGCCGCCCGTGTCCGCTACTCCTGCTTCTCGCCGTGGGAGATGGATCCCGCGACCTACGGCCGGGCCGCCATCTCCGGGCGGATGGAGTCCTGCGAGAACGACGCGATCGAGACCCTCCGCGAGCTCCTGCAGCAACGCATCGAGTACCTCGAGCTGGACGGAGACGAGTTCTTCGACGCCGAGCGCAACGCCACCGTGGTCCGCGACGCCGAGCG
Organism: uncultured bacterium; assembly: GCA_964593155.1. Classification (GTDB taxonomy): domain Bacteria; phylum Krumholzibacteriota; class Krumholzibacteriia; order JAJRXK01; family JAJRXK01; genus JAJRXK01. Next base: position 38,244 of record CAZQHE010000005.1, on the reverse strand, counting down.
CTACTACCGGACCATGTACTACGGCAGCCGCGAGTCGTGGAACCTGCGCGACCAGCACATGTTCGACACGCTGCTCGCAGCACTCGACCACCGCGGCCCCGACACCCGCGCCGTGGTCTGGGCGCACAACTCCCACGTCGGCGATGCCCGCGCGACGGAGATGAGTGCCCGGGGCGAACTGAACATCGGTCAGCTCTGCCGCGAGCATTTCGGCGAGCGTGCGTACGCCATCGGATTCGGCACCCACCACGGGCAGGTCGCCGCGGCGCAGAACTGGGACGCACCGATGGAAATCATGGACGTGCGCCCCTCGCACGAGGACAGCTACGAGCGGCTCTGCCACGAGTCGTCGGTCGAGGCCTTCCTGTTGCACCTGCGCGATCCGAAGCGGTCGGAACTCCGGGACCATCTGCGACACGCCCGCCTCCAGCGCGCGATCGGCGTGATCTACCGGCCCGAGTCGGAGCTGCTCAGCCACTACTTCCAGGCCTCGCTGCCCGTGCAGTTCGACGAGTACGTGTGGTTCGACGAGACGGCGGCGGTGCGAGGTCTGGAGACGGGGGATCTGGAGGGAGTCCCGGAGACCTACCCCTTCGGGTTGTGACGGCACACGAACGGGGGCGAGCCACCGGCCCACCCCCGTCCGATCGGATCATCGTTCCTGGCCGGGTCCCTAGAGCTTCAACACCACCACCGCCGCGGGCTCGATGATCCGGAAGGTGAACGACTCGGTCAGGAACAGCCGGGCCGTGCCGTTCGGGTGGGCCTCGTAGCCCACCGCGACGTCCTGGCCCAGGGTGAGTTCGAAATCGCCGCCGCGCTGACTGACCAGCAGGCCGCCCTTGATCACGGGGCTGTAGAGGATGTCCCCCTCGAAGATCCCCGCGATCTGCCGGCGCAGCGGATAGCCACAGGACTGGGAGTCCAGCCAACGCGAGGCCTCGGGGCCGAGCACCAGCGTGTACGGACCGGCGATCGCCTGGTCCCTGAGCGCGAGCACGGCACTGCCCACGGCACCGGCGAAGGCGTCGATCTGCAGGTCGAGCTTGATCGGGTCGTGCTCGTCGAGCTGGGTGAGCCCGGTGATGCCGCCGGCCTCGAACCCGTTGAAGATCGCCCCGTCCTCGAACGACGCGAGGTCGCGAGCGGCCTGCTCGGCCGGGCCGAGGTCGACGTCCTTCGCGCCGCGGGCCAGGTTGTCGAGCTCCCACAGCCCCAGTTCGAATACTGCACGCGCTTCGACCAGTGGCTGCACGCGGTGTACGCCGAAGCCCACCGGGCCGTCGTTGCCCTTCTTCGGGACCTCGAGGCGCCCCAGACCGACGGCGGCCTTGTCCAGCCCGTGTGGACCGTCGAGGTCGACAACGCGCCGACCGATGAGGCAGGGCATGAGCACGTCGCGGACGGCGTCCTCGATCTCTTCCCAGGCTTCGGGCGCGAGCGGCGCCACGTGACGTCGGAGCAGACTCATGTCAACGACCTCCTTCGGGCTTGCCGATGCCCAGCCCGGTGCCGTCGTCGCCACCGGAGGACTCCCCGGCGCCGCCGTGATGATTTTCGTCCTCGATCTCGGTGATCGGGGCCTCGGTGAAGAGGTAGGTCTTCAGGTACTCGTGCCACGCGGGCACCTTGCGCCGCAACCATTCGAGGGTCATGCAGGCGTGCTCCATCTCCTCGTCGCGGTTGTGCGCGAGGATGTCGCGCAGGCCGGGGTCGGTGGCCAGGACCACACGCTGGTGGTACCAGTCCACGGCTTCGATCTCCTCCTTCAGACTGACCAACGCGCGATGGATGTCGCGCGCGTCCTCGGGAAGAGCTTCCCACGGCTCGTGGTAGTCGCTCATCGGATCCTCCGTTCGAGTGGTCTGGGTTCCAACCTGGGCAAACCCGTGGGTTCGTCCTCCGGGGAAGCCTTCCGTCTTCTCGTCGGGACTCGCCCCGGTGCCGGTCGGGACGAGTCCCCATCGCGTTCGCTCGGCGTCAACGACTCTCGTCCGGATCGACGATGTTCTCCGACCGTCGGGTCCGGATGGGATCGCCCTCGTAGCCCAGCGCCTGCCAGTCGAGACTCTCACCGCGGGCGTGGCAGTCGCGGCACTGCAGGGCCAGATCTCCGGGCACGATCATGTGGTTCAGCCGCCAGTACATCTTGGTGTCGGCGAAGCCGTAGTCGCCGCTGAAGGGCTGGTCGACGCTCTCCATGCCCAACTCGGCCGCCTTCGCCCAGTCGAAGTCCTCCCAGTAGCCGCCGTCGCCGTACAGTTTGGGAACGATCAGGACGTTCCGCTCGCGATCGTAGATCTGGCGGCCGGTGTGCACCTTGAACGGATGGATCTTCGCGTCGGGATCGTCCACCGATCCGTTCGGTGCCGCCAGCACCAGGGGCTCGGCCGGATCGAAGGTCTCGCCCAGGCCGTAGACACTGGCCGTACCGTCGTACCAGGCGTAGGTCGGCTCGACGTTCTTGTCCCAGACGAAGCGGCCCTTCTTCTTCGAGTAGGTGGGCAAGCCGTACTCGTCGGTCTGCTCTGGGAGGTCCTGCCCGGCCTCCGACCAGTCCCAGTGGACCTTGGTCGGACGTCCCTTGGCGAAGGCAGGGATGTGGCAGGTCTGGCAGGCCACCCGCTGGTGCTGGTTCAGCAGCCGGCCTTCGTGCGGTTCCGATCCGTGGCAGTCCAGACAGCTGATCGCGTTGCCGTGGTCGGGCGACACGGCGAGCGCGTTGCCGGCGATCTGGTGGTCCTCGGTCGTGTGGCAGTCCTGGCAGCTGAAGTCCATGGCGTCGGCGGACATGTGCACGTCGAACTCGTACGAGGCGTCGAGCAGGGAGCTGTCGAGGTCGCCGTGTTTCACGTGATCACCGCCGCCCCCGTAGAAGTGGCAGTTGCCGCAGGCCTCCTTCGTGGGCGGGCCACCGACGCTCTGAGCAGCGACGGTGAGGTCGACGTCGTCGGCCGGGGCACCGGCACCGGCAGGATCCTTGCGGTAGGTCCCGCTGCGATCGTGGCACACCAGGCAATCGACGTTGTTGGGATCGTCGAAGTCGAAGGAGGCGTCCTCCCACCCGTAGCCCGCGTGGCAGCTCGTGCAGCGCGGCCAATTGCTGCTCACCGCGATACAGAAGTTGTTGAACGCGTTGATCTTACCGTGGAGATCGCCGCTGTCGTCGCCGTCGCCGTCCCGGGGCTGGGCCCAGGTCCAGTGCGTGCTCTGCATGACCTCCTCGGCGTCGTCGTGGCAGAAGAGGCAGGTCTCCGTCACCTCGGGCCCCGATTCGAAGGGGCCTTCGACGTATTCCGAGTGGTCTTCGGCGAGGGCAGGACTCGCCAGCAGCGCGAGGGTCACGATCACCGACATCGTGCCGGCGCGGGGGATGAGCATGTCGAGCCTCCTGAGCGGATGCGGACGTCGACGGCAGGGAGTCTCCGTCGTTCGCGGCGCGAGGTCCTCCCGAAAGGGTCGGGGAAAGGCTCAGGGCCTCAAGTGTGGAATTGTGCCGAGGAGCACACCGGGGACCCGGATTGCCATATGTCGGCAGAGTTGCGATACCCCGGACCCGGTGACCGACCTCACCGTGCGAGGACGCGCGGCGACAGGGGGAGCCAGGCCCGGACCGTGGTCCCCGGTGTCTCGTCGATCCGGGAGACGATCTCGGTCCACCCGCCCACGAGTTCGGCGCGCTCGCTCAGACTGAGCAGGCCCAGGCTCCTACCCCGGGTGGCGCTCTGGAAGGCCTCGGCCACGTCGAATCCGCGACCGTCGTCGCGGATCTCGATCTGCAGGCCGTTCTCGGTGATGCCGAGGTCCACGTCCACGTACCGGGCCCGCGCGTGGCGCGTCACGTTCATCAGGCTTTCCTGGACGATACGGTAGGCAGTGGTGGCGATCGACGAAGGGATCGTGGTGTCCGGATCGATGCGATCGTGGAGGTGTATCTCCAGTCCGGACCGTTCGGCGACGCGCTCCACGAGCCAGTCGACGGCCGGTCCGATCCCCAGATCGTCGAGGATCGCGGGCCGGAGCTCTCGGGACAGGGCTCGCACCTGGTCGAACATCTCCTCGATGAGATCGACGGTGTCGTAGAGTTCCGCCGACACCACCCCGCCGACCTCCTTCTGCTTCTCGATGGCGATGTGCAGATTGAAGTTCATGGCGCTGAGCAGCTGGCCCAGCTCGTCGTGCAATTCGCGTGCGATGTGTCGGCGCTCGCTCTCCTGCGCCTCGATCATCTGCTGCGAGAGCGTGTGCAGACGGCGTTGGGACTGCACGGTCGCCTCGCGCAGACGCGTACGTTCGTAGGCCGCGGCGCACTGGTGGGCCATGGCCCGCAGGAATCCGCGCTCGCTGTCGTCGAAGTCGTGGGGGGCGTCGTAGGCGAACGAGAGCACGCCGATCACGCGGCTCTCGACGACCAGCGGAAGGCCCGCGTAGCTGGTCGATCCGAAGCTCTCGAACGTCGCACGCGCCCCGGGCAGCCATTGCTCCGCCTCGTCCGGTGTCCGGAACCAGACGGTTTCCCCCGTCCGGGCGATGCGCGTGGGGATCGTGTCCTGTTCGAGGGGAATGCGCTGGTAATCGTCCAGCGACCGTTTTCCACCGTGGATCGCGTCGGCGATTTCGAGGTAGCGGCCGGTCGGGTCGACCAGGCCGACGATACAGGACTGCGAACGCGCCGTGTCGTGCGCACGTTCGGTAATCAGTGCAAGGACCTCGTCCGTGGTCGACGCCTCGACCAGATCGGTGATCACCTCACGGAGGCGGTTGGAGTACTCTTCCGACTGCTGGGCCGCTCCACGGGCCTGCTCGGCTTCGCGGAGAGCGACCTCGAGACGCCGGTTCACCCGCTGGAAGGCCGTGACGTCCCGGGCGATCCCCTCGATCGCCACGACGTTCCCGTGGTCGTCGTGCACGGCGATGGTCTTCATCTCGGTCCAGATCGTCGACCCGTCCCGGTGTTTCCAGCGCATGACCACGGGTCGCTTACGCGATTCCTCCATGCGTTCGCCGAGCACCGCCCCATCCTCTTCGTGGACATGGCGACGGCCGAGACCCGGATCGTCGTAGTATTCTTGCGGGGAGTGACCGGTGAGTTCGATGACCGCCGGACTGACGTAGTCGAAGCCCTGGGGCTCGACCGTGCGATAGCGGAACACGACGTCGCGCACGAGAGCGGTCAGCAGACGGATCAGTTCCCGGTCGCTGTGACGTGCCCGTTCGACGCGCTCGACCCGTCGACGTTCGAAGGCGACGGCGCTGTAGAGCAACGCGCTCGAGGCCGCCACGAAGGCCAGGCCCTTGAGGTTCTGCAGCAACACGAACGAGTCGGTGTCGGGGAACCAGCGACCCACGAGTCGATCGGACACCAGGATCCAGATGGTCGCGCCGAGGGCGTAGACCACCGTGATCCGGGTGGGCGACATCGTCGGAACTCGCTTCATGGGGACCGTCCGGCGGGGGAACGGGCGGCTCGTGGTCCCGAAGCGGGACCACCGGAAGCGTAGCGCATCCGAGGCTCCGCTGGCGAGCCACCATCCGGCGACGATCCTCGGCTCCGAAGACACGAGGCCGCCCCGGTTCCCCAGGGCGGCCTCGGTGTCGTCAGGATTGAGTCCCGGTACGGACTAAGGGATCCAGCTCTCGACGAGATCCGGATTCGCGTTCATCCACTCGCGCGCGGCAGCTTCCAGGTCGTCCTGACCACTCAGGGCGACCATCAGGCCGCTGAGCTGGGCGTCCGTGAAGTAGTAGTTCTTCAGGAATTGCGCCAGCTCAGGCTTGTCCTGCTCCAGGTCGCTGCGGCCCATGATGTGGATGTTCCCGGAGCCCCAGACCTCCTTGTCGGGGTCCTGCTCGAGGAACTTCAGGTCGAAGCGCCCGAACATCGAGTGCGGACGCCAGCCGGTCACCACGATCCAATCCTGCGCGTTGTAGGCCTTCTGCAGGGCGGCGGTCATGGCCGGACCACTCGACGCGATGAGCTCGAGATCGAGGTTGTAGTCCTCGATCACCTGCTCGGTGGTCTTCATCACGCCGGCCCCGGCATCGATGCCGGTGATCTCGCCGTCGAACTTGTCGGCGTGGGCGTTCAGCTCGCTGATCTTGTCGATGGTCACGTACTGGGGAACCACCAGACCACTCCGGGTGCCCTCGTACACGTGGCCGAGATCGACGACCTGGCCCTCGAAGCGCTCGACGTAGTCGGCGTGGAGGACGGGCAGCCAGGTCTCCATGAAGGCGTCCCGGTCACCCTGCGCCACGGCGGCGTAGGCCGGAGCCACGTCGGCGGCGGTGATGGTGACGTCGTAGCCCATCTTGTCCTCGAGGATGACCTTGGCCAGGTGCGTGTAGGCCACGCCCTCCTCCCAGTTCACGTAGACGAGGTCGGCGGTCTTGTCTTCGGTCTGAGCAGCCTGCTCGCCTCCACCACCATTACCTCCGCCGCCACAGGCGGGCAGGAAGGTCAATAGGGTGAACACGGCCACGAGGCCGGTCCAACGACGAAGGTTCATGACGAACTCTCCTTTCGGCTGGGTCATCAGTCCCGCTGCGTAGCGGTGCCCAGCGCCTGGGTGACACGATCGAGGTAGATCGCGAGGATCACGATGGCGATCCCACTTTCGAATCCGAGCCCGATGTTGAGCTGCGTGATGCCCTTGACCACCTGGTTCCCCAGGCCGCCGGCGCCGATCAGTCCGGCGATCACGACCATCGACAGGGCCAGCATGATGGTCTGGTTCACGCCGGCCAGAATGGTCGGCAGGGCCACGGGCAGTTCGGCTTTCAACAGGGTCTGTCGAGACGTCGCACCGAACGAGAGCGACGCCTCCTTGATCTCCTTCGGCACCTGACGGATCCCCAGATTCGTCAGACGCACCGTCGGCGGCAACGAGAAGATCAGGGTCGCCACCACCCCGGGCACCTTGCCGAGCTGGAAGAACAGCACGGCGGGAATGAGGTAGACGAACGCGGGGAGCGTTTGCATGAAGTCCAGGATCGGCCGGACGACACTTTCGACGGTGTCACTCTTGGACGACCAGATCCCGAGGGGGACGGCGACGACCAGGGCAATGATGACCGAGGTGCCGATCAGAGCCAGGGTCTCCATGGCCTCGTCCCACATGTTCATCTGCACCACGAGCAGGAGGCCGATGACCGAGAACGTGGCCACACGCCAGCCGGCGGACTTCCAGGCCAGTAAGACCAGGATTGCGATGATCACGGCCCAGTGCGGCCACATCAGCGCGGCCTCGATCCCACCGAGCACCCATTCGATGAAGGCCCCGAGGCCGTCGAAGAAGGGCGCGAGGTTGGTCTCGAGCCAGCTGATGATCTTCTCGAAGAAGTTGCCGACGTCGAGTGCGTCGAGGAAGGCCAGGGGTGCGATTCCGATGGTAGCGAACATCATTCCTGCTCCTGCGTCGGGGTCTCGCCGGATTCTCCCGCGTCGTCCTGCGACTGCTGCAGCTCGGTCAGCGTCTGCACCTGGTCGGACTCGACCTCGACCTCGGCCAGGATGGTCGCACGGTCGAGCAGTCCCAACAGACGCCCGTCATGATCGACCACGGCCATCGGATAGCGGCAGGTCATGGCCTGCCCCATGAGCTCGCTGAGCGGGGTCTCGGGCCAGACCGTGTAGACCTCGTCCTCGCGAAGGATGCCCTCGAGGGTCTTGTCCTTCCGGGCCTTCACCGCGTCGTCGATGTTCACGATCCCGCGCAGTGCGCGGTTGTGATCGGTCACGAACACCGTGGAGATGCCGAGCTTCTCCATGCGGCGCACGGCCACCGAGGGGCCGTCCTTCGGAGTGACCACCGGATCGGCCTTCTTCATGATCGAAGAGGCCGTGATCACCTTGGTCCGGTCGACGTTCTCGACGAACTCGGCGACGTAGTCGTCGGCGGGCTCGGTGAGGATCTCCTCCGGCGTGCCGATCTGACGAATGCTCCCACCGGGCCCCATGATCACGATGCGATCGCCGATCTTCAGCGCCTCGTCGAGATCGTGGGTGATGAAGACCACCGTCTTGTGCATCTTGTCCTGCAGGGCGAGCAGCTCGTCCTGCATCTGGGTGCGGATCAGAGGGTCGAGCGCGCTGAAGGCCTCGTCCATGAGCAGGACCTCGGGATCGTTGGCGAGCGCCCGGGCCAGGCCCACGCGCTGCTGCATCCCGCCGCTGAGCTCGCTGGGCAGGCTCGACTCGTAGCCGGCCAGCCCCACGAGCTCCAGGGCGTCCTGGGCCTTCTTGCGCCGTTCCTCGGGATCGATGTTGGAGATCTCCAACCCGAACTCGACGTTCTTCAGCACCGTGCGCTGTGGCAACAGGCCGAAGTGCTGGAAGACCATGGACATCTTCTTGCGACGGACCTCACGCAGCTGCTCGTCGCTGAGCTGCATGATGTCGTCGCCGCCCACGAGTACCTGTCCGCGCGTCGGGTCGATGAGCCGGTTCAGGCACCGGATCACGGTCGACTTCCCACTTCCGGACAGGCCCATCACGACGAACATCTCGCCGCGATGGACCTGGAAGTTCGCGTCGTTGATGGCCACGACGCAGCCAGTCTTCTCCAGGATCTCTTCCTTGCTCAGACCTTTTTCGATCAAGGGAAAGGCCTGGCCGGGATCCGGGCCGAAGACCTTGAAGAGGTTCTTCGCCTCGATCACGACGTCGTCGGTCATGCGTTCACCTCCTGGCTACGCGCAGCTGTCACGACCTAGAAGTAGTAGCCGAAGTTGATGTTGTAGCGGACTTCCCAGTCGGCGTCGGGATCGCCGGTCGCCAGACCGTAGGTCCAGGTCGACGGGAAGTCGCCGAGCCACGGGTGGTTCTTGCCCATGGCGATGTCGAAGTAACAGTACAGCGGACCGGCCGCACCCGAGAAGCCCAGCACGTTCTGCTGCGTGGTCTCCCAGTCGTCCTCGGACTTCAGCATGGTGCTGTAGTCGTTGTAGAAGGTCAGGTTCTCGAAGGGCCCGAGGCCCCAGCCCGAGCTGTAGGCGACGTTGAACAAGTAGACCTGCCCCTCGGCCGCGATCCAGTACGGGAAGTCGTAGGCACCGAAGGCGACGACCTTGTCGGCCAACTCGCCCAGCGGATCGTCCTCGGGCAACTCCAGATCGTAGCTGTAGCCCATGGCCGAGGCCATGACGTTCCACTTGCCGTAGTTGCCGTTCGCGTGCGCGGCCCAGGCCCAATGGCTGCCCGTCTCCGCGACGTCGTTGTTGTACACCTGACCCCACTGGCCCGACACGCCGAACTCGGTCGACGCGTTCTCGCCGTGCTCGACCGTGTAGGCGTACCGGCCGTTGAACTGGTTGATCTCCTCGTTGTTGCGCGAGACGGTTCCGCCGAGAGGATTGGGCAGATCGCCTCGGATCACGTCGTAGGAGTAGCGCGCGCTGTCCCGGCTGTTCCCGGTACCGTTCCCCTCGTCCTCCTTGTAGAAGGCCAGACGCAGGTCCCAGTTGTCACCAGTGGTCACGTGTTGGATGCCCGCGTCGTAGTCGTCCTCGAGACCGACGTAGTAGCCGACGTCGAAGAACCAGTTGTGCGAGGCGTAGGGCGTGATCCCGAAGGGCACCTGGTGCACACCGAGCATCACTTCCGAGTGATCGGCGTAGTCCCAGCTCACGTAGCCGTGGTGCAGCATGTGGTAGCCCGAGTAGAAACGGTACTCGGCGGAGATCGTCAGGTCCTTGTAGGAGCCGTCGGCCTCGAAGCGGATCGTGTCGAGCAGGAACTCTCCACCCTTGTCACGATTGCTCTCGGCCGAGTCCCACGACTGCACACGGTAGTTGTAGCGGAGAGCCCCGCCGTAGTTGATCGACGCGTCCTGCGCGCGGGCGAACTCGGCCAGAGGTCCGGCCAGCGCCACGATGGCGGCGAGCAGGATCAGGCCAGGGATGCGATTCGGTCGTTCGTTCACGGAGTTCTTCATGGACATCCATTCGTTGAGGGTCGCCGGCGAGCGATCGTGCCGGGCTGTCCCGTCATGCGGACGGGTCCCGCTCGAACAGCGGGAGATCGCTCGCGGCCGCTTCGAAGACGAATTTCCGACGCGCGCTTCGGCATTGGACGCCGGCGCTCGTGACACGGCCAGCCCGCGCCTACGCGTGCCCGGCACACGGAGGGGGCAACGAACCCGATGGGTTCGGCATGGAGGCGCAGAAATCTCCGATACGACGTCAGACGCCAGTGACTCTGACATCTCGCGTGAGAGTTTCAAGGGAAGTTTGCAGAAGTTCCGCACGATCGTGGCGCCCTGGCCGTGATTCCGGCGCACGGCCGCGCGAACTCCCTGCAATCACTTCGACTACGTCGATTATGGTGACTTGGGGGGTTGCGATCGCGGATCACGTGATCGCAAACCCCCGACACCGGTCGAATGGGCTCAGGACACCGGCTTGCCGTCCTTCGCGTCGGTCAGGTCCTCCTGCGCCGAAGCCACCGCCTCGGTCACACGGTGCTGTTCCACCACGTCCTGCAGCTTCTTCTCGACCGCTTCCTCCACGTAGAGCTCCTGCGATAGACCCACGTAGAGCGCGTAGATGATCAGCAACAGAACGACGACGAAGGGCAGCCCCGTGGTGATCGCTGCCGTCTGAAGCGTACTCAATCCGCCGCCGAGCAGCAGCACCGCGGCCACGACACCCTCCATGACGGCCCAGAACACGCGCTGCGGAACCGGCGAGTCGAGCTTCCCACCCGAGGTGAGATGGTCGACGACCAGCGAGCCCGAGTCCGAGGAGGTGACGAAGAACACCGTCACCAGAATGATTCCGATGCCCGACAGCACCTGGGTCATCGGGAAGTGCTCGAACATGGCGAAGAGCGCCGTCGAGACGTCCTCGTTCACCGCCGAGAGAATGTCCGCGGTTCCGCTCGCCTGCAGCGACAGGGCGGATCCGCCGAACACCGACATCCACACGAACGACAGCAGCGTGGGAACGATCATCACGCCCAGTACGAACTCGCGGACCGAACGGCCCTTCGAGATACGGGCGATGAACATGCCCACGAAGGGCGACCACGAGATCCACCATGCCCAGTAGAACACCGTCCAGCTGCCCTGCCAGTTCGACTCGCGGAAGGTCTCGGTCCACAGACTCAGTTCGGCAAGGTGGGTCAGGTAGAAGCCCATGTTCTGGGTGAAGCCGCTGAGGATGTAGATCGACGGGCCCGCGATCAGCAGGAAGATCATCAGGATGCCCGCCAGGCCCATGTTCCACTCGCTCAGACGTTTCACGCCGCCATCGAGGCCGGCCATCACCGACATCACGGCGAATCCGGTGATCACGGCGATCAGGATGACCTGCATCTCCGGACTGATGTTCAGACCGAACAGGTAGTTCAGACCGGCGTTCACCTGTTTCACGCCCAGTCCGAGCGACGTCGCCAGACCTGTGAGCGTCGCCAACACCGACAGCACGTCGATCAGATTGCCCCAGCCACCGTGGATCCGGTTGCCCAGGAGCGGATGGAAGATCGAACGGATCGTCAGCGGCAATCCGCGGTTGTAGGCGAAGAAGGCCAGACCCAACGCGACCACTGCGTAGATGGCCCACGGATGCAGGCCCCAGTGGAAATAGGTCACCCCCATCGCCGCCTGCGCCGCTTCGGGCGATTGCGGCTCGATGCCGTTGAACATGGGCGAGGGCGTGGCGTAGTGGAACATGGGCTCGCCAACGCTCCAGAACATCAGACCGATCCCCATGCCCGCGCTGAGCAGCATGGCGTACCAGGCAGGTGTGGAGAACTCGGGTTGGGCGTCGGATCCACCGATCCTGATCTTCCCGAAGCGGCTGAAGGCGAAGAACAACGCCGCTCCGATGAAGATGTTCGCGGCGAGGATGAAGAACCAGCCGAAGCCGCTCGACATCCAGGCGAGCGCGCTGTCGGCGACCGCCGCCGCCTTGTCCTGGAACATGAGGGTGAGGGTGATGAACACCGCCAGCACCAGAGACGATGTGAGCGTCACGTGCGGGTGGATGTCGAACCCGAACCCTTCCCAGTTGTCCTCGCCGGGCTCCTTGGCCTCGGCATCGTCGAAGAACGACGCGGTGGGTCGGATCTGCAGGCCGCGGAACTTCTCGCGCTCCTTGATGGCCTTCTGGCGAGCCGTCTTCTCGGCCCGTTTCAACTTCTCTGCGAGCTTGCGTTTCGACGCAGCTTCTTCGGGATGGACTTCGTGGGTCACGTACCGTCCTTCCTGTTGCGCCCCGCACAAACGACTGGATCACCCGGATGGCGGCTGCTCAGCAGGGCTTGGCGCCTCCCAACTGCTCTCTGGCACAGGGAATTCGGCGGTTTTCGGGGGTTCTCAGGGCGAGGCAGGCCGCAAAACAGCCGAGAGGTGGCCTGCGCAGACGAGCGCAGACCCTAACACAGTCGAGAGATGCGTCAAATGGACGGTCAGCATTCTGACTTCATTCGCTCATCGACTCGCCCCGATGTCCGCGCGATCAACCCACGTCCGACACCACCACGTACATCCGCATTCCCCCGCGCACGATCGCCAGACGGATCGATCCCCGGCCCCGCGTGTCGTCCAGGGCCTCGCGCAACTCCGGGATCGACGTGACGTCCCGACCCTGCACGGCCACGATGAGATCGCCGCGGCGCACTCCGGCTGCGGCGGCACGGCTTCCCGACCGCACCTGCGTGACGACCACCCCGTCGGTCTCGTCGTCGATCCCCATGCGCTCGGCCAGCGTGGGCGTGAGTTCCTGCACGCCGATGCCGAGCTCGATCCCGTCCTCGTCGGGCCGGCTCGCCACCTGACCGCGGGTCTCGAGTTCGCCGACCTCCACGCGCAACTCCCGCGTCTCGCCGTCGCGGAACACCTCGATCGGCACCTCGGTGCCCGGTGGCGTCGACGCGACGTCGGTCCGGAATCCCTCCATCGACTCGAGCGGCCGGCCGTCGTAGGCCACGACGATGTCGCCCGCGCGCAGGCCACCACGGTACGCCGGCGTGCCCTCGTCGACCTCGGCCACGAGCACGCCCTGGTCGCCCTCGAAGTCGAAGGAAGTGGCGAGTTCCGGCGTGAGCCTTTGGATCCCCACTCCCAGCCAACCGCGGACCACGCGTCCGGTCTCGATCAGGCTGTTCATGATGTCGCGCGCCATGTTCGACGGAATGGCGAAGCCCACGCCCATCGAGCCGCCGGAGCGCGTCATGATCGCGGTGTTGATGCCGACGACCTCGCCGTCGAGATTCAGCAGCGGGCCGCCGCTGTTGCCGGGGTTGATCGCTGCGTCGGTCTGGATGAAGTCCTCGTAGTCGGTGATCCCCATGTTCGACCGGCCGAGCGCGCTGACGATGCCGGCGGTGACCGATGCGGTCAGCCCGAAGGGGTTGCCCGCGGCCACCACCCACTCGCCCACGCTCATGGCGTCGGAGTCACCGAGGCGGGCGGGCACGAGGTCGGGCGCGTCGATCTTCAGGACGGCCAGATCCGTCTTGGGGTCGGTGCCGACGATCTGGGCCGTGAAACGCCGCTCGTCGCCGAGCACGATCTCGACCTCGTCGGCGTTGGCCACCACGTGGTTGTTCGTCAGGACGTAGCCGTCCTTCGAGACGATCACGCCACTGCCCTGCCCCAGGCGCATGCGCTGGCCGTCGTTGCTCGACGGATCGAAGCGCTCGAAGAAGTCACGCCCGAAGAACTCCTCCCACGGCGAACCCTCGAACGGGCTGCGCGAATCCGGCGAGGGCACGGTTCCCGTCGACACCACACTCACCACCGACAGCCGGTTCATCTCGGCCACCGACTCGAACGCGTCGGACAGCTGACGCGCGATGGCCACGCCCTCGTCGTCGATCTGGGCCGTGGCCACGGCGGGAAGCAGCAGAACGCTCACCAGGAGCACGTTCAGGAACGGGTGGATGCGGCGTGGGGCGTGCATGGAGGGCCTCCTCGGAAGTCGGCTCGCGAACCGGGAACACGAAGTTGCCGGTACAGGTCGCACGTGCAGGGTTCCGTCGACCATGGTGGGACACCCCAATGCGCGGTGGGGAACGCTCGGTCGGCGCGCTCGGCGCTTGAGTTCCGCTCCGGAACTGGCCATGATCGACCACGCCGTGACCGTCGTGCGAGCCCGAGGAGCGAGCCGGATGAGGAAGCTGCGGGACCGCGCCCTGGGAGGACTGGTGAACGCCGCACGGGATCTGATCTCGGAGCGCTGGCTCGGTGACGAGTGGACGCTCGAGCGACTCCACGTCGACTCGGCGGACGACGGCAAGGACGTGTCCGTCGAACTCACCGGCCCGCCGTCGATCGGCCCCGTCGTGCTCGTGATCCGCTCGTGCGGCGTGAGCACCGACGACGCCGGTCATCGGTTGTCGTGGTCCGGGATCGAGGTCCGCGACCTTGCGATCGACCTTCCACAGGTGGACGCCGGCGTCGAATGGATCCGCATCGGGCCGGGCAGCGTGCGGCCGGAGGACGGGATCCCGCGTCCGTTGCGCTGGTTGCTCGGCGAGAGACGGGACTGACCGTCACCCCACGCGCGACAACACCATGAACTCGTAGGGCTCGAGCACGAGCTTCTCGGTCGCGGTGATCGAGCGCCCGGCGTACAGGTCGACCATGGTCTTGCGCATGCCCATCTGCCTCAGACGCCGCGCCTCGACCGCCTGGCCGTGCTCGGTGAAGTTGCCCAGCACGAGCACCCCGTGGTCCTCGTAGTCGCGCAGGAATCCGAACACGTGTCGATTCCCGGTGTCGAGGAACTCGGTGTCGCCGTTGCGGGTGAACGCGGGGTTCTGCTGCCGGAGCTGTACCAGGCGCAGCAGACCCTGGTAGATCGCACCCTCCGGAGTGTCGGCGTCGCGCCGGTGCTCGACCCGCTCCCAGTCGAAGCGAGGCCGGTGCAGCCAGCGCGAGTCCCCGATCTTCTGCGGGTGCTGATGGTAGGAGTGGTCGTTGAGCATGCCGATCTCGTCGCCGAGGTAGATCAACGGAAGGCCGCCGAGCGTGATCACGATGCCGTGCAGCAGCAGGATCCGGCGTACCGACAGTTCGACCTCGTGGGCGTCGCCTTCCTCGAGGGCCTTCTCGAGTCCGCACAGCGACGCCAACATGCCCGACACGCGGGCGTCGCCGGTCAGGGGATTCTCCATGAAGGGCGCCCCGCGGGCGAAGCTCCCCGGGAAGCGTCCCGTGTAGAAGTCGGTCAGGAAACGTCGATGTGCGTCGGGATCGAAACCGACGGCCTCGACGTCCTCGTTCGAGAAGGCCCAACCGATGTCGTCGTGACACCGCAGGAAGTTGACCCAGACGCACTCTTCGGGCACTTCGTAACGGCGCTGCACGGCGTGGTTCAGCACACGCACGTCACGCGTGGCCAGTGCCTCCCAGAGCAGCGCCATGAGTTCGGGGTTGTACGAGAGCGGGCACTCGTCGCGGTCGACGTACTTGCGCACCTCGTCGGGATGGACGATCGCCTCCGACTTGAACTCGACGGCCGGCGCGACGATCCGCACCAACGCGTTGAAGGCCTGGATCACCCAGTGGGCCTCGGGCAGGTTCTGGCAGGTGGTCCCCAGGCGCTTCCAAACGAAGGCCAGCGCGTCGAAGCGCAGGATCTCCACCCCCTGGTTGGCCAGGAACAGCATCTCCTGCGCCATGCGGCCGAAGACCTCGGGGTTCTCGTAGTTCAGGTCCCACTGGTAATTGTTGAAGGTCGTCCAGATCCACTTCTTGATGCGATTGCGGTAGATGAACGACCCCGGATGGTCGTCGGGGAAGATCTCGCTCATGCTGCCCTCGTAGGCGTCGGGCAGCCTGCGGTCGTCGAACATCCGGTAGTAGTCCTGGTACTCCTCGTCGCCACGAAGCGCGCGCTGTGCCCACTCGTGCTCGTCGGACGTGTGGTTCAGGATGAAGTCGAGGACCAGCGAGATCCCGTGGTGTCGCAGTTCCGTGGCCAGCTCGGCCAGGTCGTCCATGGTGCCGAGGTCGGCCCGGATCTCGCGGAAGCTGCGCACGGCGTAGCCGCCGTCGTTGTCTCCCTCCGGCACGTCGAACACGGGCATCAGGTGCAGGTAGGTGATCCCGAGTTCCTTCAGGTAGGGAATCCGATCGCGGATACCCTGCAGGTCGCCGGCGAAGAGGTCGACGTAGCACATGGCCCCGACCATGCGCCGCGAGGCGTACCAACCGGGATCGACCTCGCGCAGGGCGTCGAGGGCCTTCAGCTCGTCGGGGCGCTGGTGCCACATGGCCGTGGCCGCGTGCACCACTTCGCCGAGGTGGTAGAAGAAGTCGTACTGGTGCCCGTACAGCGCGTGGAACCGGCTGAAGAAGCGCATGAAGTGCTCGCGCAGCCGCGCCTCGAAGTGGTCCCACTCCGCCGGGTCGGCCTCGGCCTCGAAGGTCCGCTTCAGGCCGGGCAACAGCCGGCGCAGCGAGCTGTCGCTGGCCTTGGCGAGCCAGCGGGGATCCTGGTCCGGTGGTGCGATCATCGGAACCGTGGCGACGTCGTCGTCGAGCGAAGAGGGATCCGGGGGGCGCGGGAAGCGCGATCCGTTGTTATGTTGGGCGGAATACCTTCCGGCCGAGCACCGGCCGGCGTCGACCAGCTCTCACACTACGAGGACTCCCATGAAGGCCGCCACCGTCCTCACCCGCGACGAACTCCTGGCCTGGCCCAAGGCCGAACTCCACTGCCACCTCGACGGCTCGCTCCGGCTCGAGACCATGCTCGAGTTCGCCCGCGAGCAGGGCAAACTCGACCTGCTGCCGTCCGACAGTGTCGACGGTCTGCAGGACGTGCTCATGCAGATCGAGGACAGCGAATCGCTCGAGGCCTTCCTCGCCTGGTTCGGCTACACGATTCCGCTGCTGCAGTCGCCCGACGCGCTGCGCCGCGCTGCCTACGAACTCGCCGAGGACAACGCGCGGGAGAACGTGCGCTATCTCGAGGTCCGGTACGGCCCGATCCTGCACACAGAGGAGGGCCTGAGCCTCGAAGAGGTGAACGAGGCCGTGCTCGACGGGCTGGCCGCGGCCGAGAAGGAGTTCGGAATCCGCACGGGGCTGATCATCTGCGGGCTGCGCGACCGTTTCGAGAGCGCCTCGCTGCAGCAGGCCGAGCTGGCCGTGGCCTACGCCGACCGCGGCGTCGTGGCCTTCGACCTCGCGGGCGGTGAGGCCGGCAACCCCGCCAAGGCCCACCTGTCGGCCTTCTACCACGCCCGCAACCACCTGCTCGGGCTGACCATCCACGCCGGCGAGGCCTGGGGCCCCGACTCGATCCGGCAGGCGCTTCTGTACAACGGCGCGCACCGGATCGGCCACGGGATCACGCTGGTCGAGGACGCGGCGCTCATGCGCTACGTGGTCGACCGTCAGATCGCCCTGGAGATCTGCCCGTCGAGCAACGTGCAGACGAAGGTCGTGCCGAGTCTCGAGGAGCATCCGATTCGTCGGATCGTCGAGGCGGGCGTTCCCGTCACCGTGAACACCGACAACCGTCTGTTCACGCGCACCAGCGTGACCGAGGAACTCTGGCGGACGCACAGCGAGTGCGGCGTGGGTGCGGCCCACGTCCGCGAGATCGCGCTGAACGGCTTCCGTCACGCCTTCCTGCCGTGGGACGAGAAGCAGGAACTGCTCCGGACGGTGATCGACGACATGCCGCTGCCGCCCACCGACCTGTCGCCGGCGGGCTGAGCGACCCGCCCCGACGCCATCGCCTCGGGGGCGGACCACCGCTGTGGTCGGAATGCCCCCGATGCGCCGCCCGCTCCCGAGCCACAGGCTGGGCACGCTGCGTTCCTCCACGAAGGAGCCCGTCGTGCCCGACCCGCGATTGCTCGAAGCCGTCGACCTCCTCGATCGATTCGCCGACCGCACGGGTGTGACGTCGTCGGACCCGCCGCGCCGGTACCTGTGGACCGACGCCTTCGCGGTGATGACCGACCTCGGTCTGTACGAACACACCGGCGACACGCGATTCCGTTCGCGCGCCCTCACCCTGATCGACCAGGTCCACCGCGTGCTGGGCCGGCATCGCGACGACGACCGTCGTCAGGGCTGGCTGAGCGGCCTGGACGATGCCGAGGGCGAACTCCATCCCACACGCGGTGGCCTGCGGATCGGCAAGGAGCGCCCCGAGCGCGGACGGCACGATGCCTTCGACCCACAGGAGGAGTGGGATCGCGACGGACAGTACTTCCACTACCTCACGCGCTGGATGCAGGCGCTGGACCGTGCCGCGCGCACCACGGGCGAGCTGCGATACGCCCGCTGGTCGCGCGAACTGTGCGAGACCGCCGTGCAGGCGTTCGGCCGCCGCGACACGCCCTTCGGCCGACCGGCGCTGGCGTGGAAGATGAGCATCGACCTGTCGCGGCCGCTGGTCCCGTCGACCGGCCAGCACGATCCGCTCGACGGCCACGTCACGGCGCGCCAGCTCGAGGCCACCCGTCACGCCCTCGGCGACGATCCCGAAGCGCCGACCCTCACCGCGATCGCCGAACAACTGCGGGACATGATCGACGTACGCGGACTGGCCACGACCGATCCGCTCGGTATCGGTGGTCTGCTCCTCGACCTCGTCCACCTCGATCAGATCGATCCCGACGATCCCCTCAACGCCGACCTGCTCTCGTCGGCACGCGCGGGTCTCGTGATCGGGCCGCGGCGTCTGGGCCTGACGGGTCCGGCCGAGACCCGACTGGCCTTCCGTGAGTTCGGACTGTCCATCGGTCTGGCGGCGGTCCAGGACCGTTTCCCCGCCCTGGCGGACTTCGTTGCCCTGCGCGAGACCATCGAGTCGTTCTGGCGGTCCGCGGAAGCCCGGGACAGCCGTGCGTGGCGTGAGCACGAGGACATCGACACCGTCATGCTGGCCGCCAGCCTCGCCCCGCGGGGTGTGGTCGCACTCCCGACCCCGAGCACCCGACGGTGACGCCCCCAGAATCGTGACCTGGGCCGCCACCCGGTTGAGCCCGCCGCGATCGACTCCGATACTCGATCCGTTCCCGGAACCCGCCCGAGCCCCGAGGCCCCGCATGACCGCCGAAGGCGGCACCACCGTCGTCCGCACCGGCTGCCCCGCCCACAACTGTGGCGGGCGATGTCTGTTGCGCGCCCACGTGCGCGACGGGCAGATCGTGCGGATCGAGACCGACGACCGGCCCGAGCATCCGATCGCGAATCCGCGTCTTCGTGCCTGCACGCGCGGCCGTGCCTACCTGCGGCGGCAGAACCATCCCGATCGCCTGACGCAGCCCCTGCGCCGCACCGGCCCGCGCGGCAGCGGATCCTTCGAACCCGTGTCGTGGGACGACGCCCTCGACGAGTTCGCATCCGAGATCGGCCGCATCCGCGCCGAGTACGGCAACGGTGCGCTCTTCGTACCCTACGGCACCGGCGGCTACGGACAGACCACGGGCTCGCAGACGGCGCGCCGCCTGTTCAACTGCATCGGTGGCCAGCTCGGCATCTACAACAGCTACAGCTGGGGCGCGACCAACATCGCCACTCCCGACACGGTCGGCACCACGAAGTGCGGCAACGAGCGCCAGGACTGGCTGAACGCCAAGCTGATCCTCATGTGGGGATGGAACCCGGCCGAGGCCCGCGACGGCACGAACAGCGACTACTTCGTGATGAAGGCCCGCGAACGCGGCGCGCGCGTGGTGTGCATCGACCCCCGCCACACGCCGAGCACCGCGAGCCTGGCCGACGAGTGGATCCCGCTGCGCCCGGGCACCGACACGGCGCTGATGACCGCCATGGCCCACGTGATCCTCGACGAGGAACTACACGACCGCGACTTCGTCGACCGCTGCTGCTCGGGATTCGACGCCACACAGATGCCGGCCGAGGCCGCCGGGGCCGAGTCGTACACCGACTACGTCCTCGGCACGCGCGACGGCACGCCGAAGACCCCACAGTGGGCCTCGGAAATCACCGCCGTTCCCGTCGACACCATCGTGCGCCTGGCCCGCGAGTACGCCACGATCAAACCGGGCGTGCTGTACCAGGGCTACGCCATGCAGCGCCGCGCCTACGGCGAACAGGTCGTGCGCGCGGGCATGGCCCTGGCCGCGATCACCGGCAACGTGGGCGTGCACGGCGCGTGGACGAGCGGCCTGTCGGTCGCCCCGACCGCCGGACCCTTCTGGAACGCCTTCCCCACCGGCACCAACGACTACGGCCTCGACATCCCGTGTTTCCTGTGGACCGAGGCCATCCGCGAGGGCCGCCGCATGGGCCGCGACCACGGCGTGCGCGGGCTCGACGCTCGTGGCGTCGACACGCTCGAGAGCGACGTCAAGCTGATCTGGTCGGTCGCGTCGAACATCCTCGCCAACCAGCACGGCGACCTCAACCGCACCGGCGAATTGCTGCGCGACACCTCGAAGGTCGAGTTCCTGGTCGTCCAGGACAACTTCCTCACGCCCAGTGCCCGCTTCGCCGATCTGGTGCTGCCCGCCTGCACGCAGTTCGAGACCTGGGGACTGGAGGACGGCTGGAAGTACGGCCAGGAAGTCATCCTGATGCCGCAGGTCGTCGAGCCGCTGGGCGAGTCGAGGAGCGACTACCGCATCGCCGCCGATCTGGCGGAGCGCCTGGGCGTGGGCGAGGACTACACCGAAGGCCGCGACGAGCGCGCGTGGACGAAGTGGATCTTCGATCGCTACCGCGAACGCTGGCTGCCCGACCTGCCCGACTTCGAGGAGATGGTCGAGCAGAACGTCGGCGCGTGGTCGACGCCGGTCACCGAGCCGATCGTCGCCCTCGAGGACTTCCGCCGTGACCCCGAGGCGCATCCGCTGACCACGCCTTCGGGGAAGATCGAACTCTTCTCGCTGGCCATGCACCACTTCGGCCGACCCGACGTCGCGCCCGCGGTTCCCAAGTACGTCCAGGAATGGGAGAGCCCCTTCGGCGACGAGGCCGAACGTCATCCGCTGCAGTGCATCGCCAACCACACGCTGGCGCGGGTGCACTCGACGCACGACAACAACGACTGGCTGCGCGAGGCCCATCCGCAGCGGCTGTGGATCCATCCGATCGATGCCGCCGAGCGCGGTCTGCTCGACGGCGACGAGGTCCGCGTGTTCAACCACCGCGGCGAGACCCGCATTCCGTGTGCGATCACGCGTCGCATCCTGCCGGGCGTGGTGAACCTGCCGCAGGGAAGCTGGTGGACCCCCGACGAGAACGGGATCGACCGGCGCGGCTCGGTGAACGTGCTCACGTCCGAGCGCTGGACGCCCTACGCCTTCGGCGCCGCCCTGCAGACGGCCCAGGTGCAGGTGGCCCGCGTGGAGGAACGATCCTGATGCGCCGGACGACCTTCTGGTTCGACGCCTCCACCTGCTCGGGCTGCAAGGCCTGTCAGGTGGCGTGCAAGGATCGCAACGACCTCGAGGTCGGCCGCCTGTGGCGTCGCGTGTCCGAGGTGGCCGGTGGCGGATGGATCCGCGAGGGCGCGGCCTGGCGGCAGGACGTGTTCGCCTACCACCTGTCGATCTCGTGCAACCACTGCGAGAGGCCGATCTGCCTGGAAGGGTGCCCCGCGCGGGCGATCGTGCGGCGTGACGACGGGATCGTGCTG
The DNA here is from genome assembly GCA_964593155.1 of uncultured bacterium. GTDB lineage: Bacteria > Krumholzibacteriota > Krumholzibacteriia > JAJRXK01 > JAJRXK01 > JAJRXK01. The sequence goes on along the minus strand of CAZQHE010000005.1, from coordinate 16,668 downwards.
ATCGATCCAGAGCATTGTCTCGGCTGTGGCTACTGCGGCTGGGTGTGCCCCTACAGCGCACCGCAGTACAGCGACACGCTCGGCACCATGAGCAAGTGCACCTTCTGCGTCGAAGACCTCGAGCAGGGTCGTGATCCCGCCTGCGTGGAGGCCTGCCCCGTACGCGCGCTCGATGCCGGCGATCCCGAGGACCTGACCGCACGGCACGGCGCCCCCGACATGGCGGTCGGCAGCGCGCCGCTGCCTCCGGTGAACCTCACCGAACCCGCCCTGCACCTGGCACCGCACGCGGCGAGTGACCGCTCCGACGAGCCCGACACCGACCTCACGCCACGACCCGCGCGCGGCCTGCGCGAGTGGTCGCTGGTGGCCTTCACGCTGCTGTCGCAGATGGCCGCCGGCATCGCGCTCGTAGCCGGCCTTCTGCGCGCGGTCCTGAGCGAGGAGTCGACGCGAGGCCCGGCCTTCGATCCGGCCGCCGTCGACCGCGTGGCCATGCCGGCCACCGCCGTGCTCCTGCTCGCCGCCCTGGCCCTCTCGTCGGCCCACCTCGGCCGGCCCGTGCGTGCATGGAGGGCGCTGCGCAACCTCGGTCAGTCGTGGTTGAGCCGCGAGATCCTCCTGGCGGTCACATTCCTGGCCGCGTCGCTGGCCGCGATCGCCACCCGCGAGCCCGTCTTCGCCTGGTCCACGTTTCCCGCGGCGGCGCTCTATCTGTTCGGCATGACGAGGGTCTACACCGTGCGCACCGTTCCCGTGTGGAACACGGCCCTGACCCCGGTGAACTTCACGGCCAGCGCGCTCGTGACCGGCGGGCTCGCGCTGCACGCGCTGCTCTGGTCACGGACTCCGGCGACCGTGCTGCCGACCTCGGCCGCGGTGACCCTGGCGCTGGGCCTGGTCGCACTCCTGCTGTTCGTCTGGATCGGACTGCGACTCGGGCTGGGACATCGCGTGCGCGTGCGTCGCCGCGACGCCGAACTCACTCGGCTCGGCCCCACTCCGCTGGGTATGGGACTCGCCGTGGCGGCCACGCTGACCCTCGTCCTCGCGTCGCTGGGAGCCATGGTCGCCTGGCCAGCCACGGCCCTGCTCGCCGCCGCGTGGGGAGCCTGGGCCCTCGCCGTGGCCTCGGAGATCAGCGAGCGGCAGGCCTACTACGGGGCCTACCGGCGCGTCGGGGTGTGAGACGACGCTCCCGCAGCCACCGGTGCAACCACGACCCCAACGTGAACGTCACCGCGCACCACAGGATGCCGGCGATCGTGTCGACGAGATAGTGGAAGCCTCCGTACACGGTGCCCACGGTGAGCAGCGTGACGAGGACGGCCAGCACCCAGGCGGTGGTCCGGTCGGTTCTCCACGCACACGCCAGCACGCAGAACGCCACGGCCACGTGGCTCGATGGGAACGCCGTACCGATCGACGACCCGCCGCTGACGATCGAGTTCACCAGCGGCGGGAAGAACGACCCCGGAGCCGGCGGATCGAGCGGGCCGAAGTAGTGGTACGGACCGGTCACCGGCAGGAGCACGAACCAGATCTGGCACGACGTGAAGGTCAACGCGAGCACGGTCAGGTACCACTCGAGCTCGGCCCACTTCCTCCGCACGGCCAGCACCACGAACAACGACGCGGGCAACGCGTAGTACGACCCGTACCCGAGGTGCAGGAGTTCCGACCACCAGGCCCACGGCCACGCGCGAGCGAAGACCTGCGAGGTGTCCACACCGAAGAGGGCCCTCTCGACGGCCACGACGCAGGAATCGAAGTAGCGCTCGCCCCAGATCACGTCGTTGAGCACACCGATCTCGAGGTAGAAGAGCGGCCCGAGGACGAGTGGGAAGACGCGGCGGATCAGGGCCACGACGGGGGGCACCCTCGACTCGGCGCGCGCCATCAGGACGATCGCACCGACGGCGGCCACGTGCAGGCCGGCACGCAGGAAGGCATGCGGCAGCGTGCGCTCGCCGAACACCAGCAGCACCGCGGTCACGACCAGGTACACGCAGAGGACCCACTCGACGGGCCGGGGCCCCGGTCCGAAGTCTCCGATCGAACGATCCACCCCGGTCACGACAGCCATCCGTGGTCGCGATACCAGCGGACCGTCGCGTGCAGACCCTCGCGCAGGGTCACCGTCGGTCGGAATCCGAGTTCGTGCGCGATGCGCACCGGCGAGCAGGTCCAGGCCTCGGCGCGAAGGTCGGCGACCCGGTCGGCCGGCAGCGGACCCGGTCGACGCGCGAGCCGGCCGATCACCGACGACACTCCCGCGACCACGGGGAGCAATCCGGTCGCAACCGGGATCCGGTGCGGGTGGCGCTGCAACGCGGCGGCCAGGACGTCGACGATCTCGTCCCAGTCGGTCGGTGCCGGATCGGCCACGAACCACGTGCGGCCCACGGCCCGCGGATCGCCGAGCACGTCGACGAGCGCCCGGGCCAGATCGTGGACGTGGATCACCGAGAGCCTCTGCGGCAGCGAGCCCAGGCGAGGGGCCCACCCCCGGTCGACCATGCGCGCCAGCCGCAGGAAGTCGCGGTCGCGGGGACCGAAGACGGCGGGCGGGCGCAGGATCGACCACGCGAGACGGTCGCCGGCCAGCTCCCGCACCGCGGTCTCCGCGCGCAGCTTGCTCCGCCCGTAGGCCGAGATCGGCCGCTCCGGCTGGGCCTCGTCGCGCGCGCGATCGCGCGTGCTCGGCCCCGCCGCGGCCAGACTGCTGACCAGGACGAAACCGTCGGAGATCTGCGGGGAACGCACGCAGGCCTCGACCAGAGTCCGGGTGGTCTGCACGTTCGCCTGCTCGTAGGCGGCCTCGCTCCCGGCACGGGTTGCTCCGGCCACGTGGATCACGCCCCGTGTGCCGTCGACCAGCGTCTCGACGGACCCGGGCTCGGAGTAGTCGACGCGCCGCAGGTCCACGCGATCGCAAGGAAGATCCTCGACCCGACTGCTCGGCCGCACCGCCGCCCGCACCGGCACGCCACGGCGCAACAACTCGTCGACCACGTGCGAGCCCACGAAGCCGTTCGCGCCCGTCACCAGCACCGGAGCGGTCACGTCTCAGCCTCCGATCGACATCTCGTAGATGCGGTACGTCTTGTACGGGCGCGCTCCCATGGCCCCTTCGATCGGTTTGCGGATCGCATGGTTGTCCTCGAGGACCCACGACAATTCCGCCCCTCGCAACCCGATGCTCGCTCCGTGGTCGTAGAGATCCGCGTAGAGCACGGCGTCGAGCCCGCGCCCGCGGTACTCGTCGACCACACCCAGCACGAGCACACGGGCGGCGTCGATGCGCCGGGAATGCCACAGCACCTTCAGCAGTCCGAAGGGGAAGAGCCGCCCGTTCGCGTGGCGCAGGGCCTGGTTCATGTCGGGCAGGGCCAGGGCGAAGGCCACCGTGCGGTCGCCGTGCTCGGCGATGCGCACCAGACCGGGATCGAGGACCTGCCGCAGCGACGCGGCCATGTGGTCGATCTCGGCGTCGGTCATCGGCACGAAGCCCCAGTTCTCCTTCCACGCCGCGTTGTACACCGACTTGAAACGCTCGACCTCGGCGTCGAAGTCCTTCTTGCGGAAGGCACGGAAGTTGACCTCGGGGTTGCGCGCGCGGGCGATGTCCGCGGCTCGCCGCAAGCGATCCGGCGCACCTTCGGGTGGCGCGTCGAGCCAGTAGGCGAGTAGATCCCTGGCCTTGCTCAGACCGGCCTCGCCCAGGAGGCGATCGTAGTAAGGGCGGGAATGCGGCATGAGCACGGCGGGTGGACTGTCGAAGCCGTCGACCAGCACGCCGCACTCGTCGTTGGTCGACGGGTTCACCGGACCGCGCATCGTCCGCAGACCCAGGTCGCGGCATCGTACGCGGGCCGCCTCGACCAGGGCGGCCGCGACGTTCGTGTCGTCGATCGACTCGAAGAAGCCGAAGAAGCCGCAGCCGTCGTTCCACGTACGCTCGTGGTTCTGGTTGCGGATCGCCGCGATGCGGCCGACGACCCGGCCGTCGCGGTGTGCCAACAGGGGCTCGATGTCGCCGTGTTCGAAGAAGGGGTTGTGCGCGGGATCGAAGGTCCGGACCACGTCGCGGATCAACGGCGGGACCCACGCAGGATCGTCGGCGTAGATGGTCCACGGCAGGCGCGCGAAGCGTTCGAGCTCGGCACGCCCGCGGGCCGGACGAACCTCGACGTTCACCACCTCGTCCCCTTCCCATTCGGTCCGGCCGGCCGGCTATCCGTCGATCATTCCGAACTCGCGGCCGACGGTGCGGAAGGCCGACAGCACGCGATCGAGGTGTTCCTCGGTGTGGGTGGCCATGTAGGAGGTCCGGATCAGGCATCCGCCCTCGGGCACGGCGGGCGGAACCACCGGGTTGGTGAAGACGCCCTCGGCGAACAGACGCTTCCAGAACATGAAGGTGCGGTCGCTCTCGCCGATCACCACGGGCACCACCGGCGTGATCGACCGGCCGGTGTCGAAGCCCATGGCCCGCAACTGCGCGTTCACGTAGTTCGCGTGGGTGCGCACGCGCACCCTGCGCTCGGGCTCCTCGCGCATCAACTCCAGGCACTTGAGCACCGTGGCCAGCGCGTAGGGCGGCATGCTCGCACTGAAGATCAGGCTGCGAGCGTGGTGTTTCACGTAGTGGAGCACTTCGTCGTCGCCGGCCACGAAGCCGCCGATCGAGGAGAAGGCCTTGGAGAACGTCCCGATCAGCAGATCGACCTCGTCGAGCACGCCGAGCTCTTCGCTCGCCCCCACGCCGGTCTCGCCGAGGACTCCCACCGCGTGGGCCTCGTCGACCACGATCCGCGCACCGAACTCCTGACACAGCGGAACGATCTCCTCGAGGGGCGACAGATCGCCCTCCATCGAGAAGACGCCGTCGACCACGACCAGCTTGCCCGCCTCCGGAGGCGCCTTCATCAGGAGGCGGCGTAACGCTTCGACGTCGTTGTGGTCGAAGCGATGGACGTCGGCGTAGGACAGCCGGCAGCCATCGATGATGCTGGCGTGGTCGAGCTTGTCGGTGAAGATCACGTCGCCGCGGCCGGCGAGACTACTGATGACCCCGAGATTGGTCTGGAAACCCGTCGAGAAGACCAGAGCTGCTGCCTTGCCACAGAACTCGGCCAGTTCGCGCTCCAGCTCCTCGTGCATCGACAGCGTGCCGTTCAGGAATCGACTTCCCGTGCAGCCGGTTCCCCACGTGCGGGCCGCCGACTCGGCCGCTTCGATCACGCGCGGGTCGTGCGTGTAGCCGAGGTAGTTGTTCGAACCGGCCATCACCAGCTCGTGGCCGTCGATGTGTACGGTGTTCGCGGTCGAGCTGGAGATGGCCTGGAAGTAGGGATACAGGCCGGCAGCCATCGCTTCCCGCGCACGGGTGAAGCGTCGGGTCTTGTCGAAGACGTCGACCGTGGCACGGTGGGGAACGGCTTCGGAATGGGCCAGTGGCTTCATGGGCATCGATCCAAGGGCGGTGTGTGCGTCCCGTCCACGATGCCACAGAGCGGTGCGTCGTCCATGGGGGCAACCCGGAACCTTCGGCATCGGCTGCGGAATCGGAACGGTAACGGTCCAGTGGAACGAATGTGTCGAGCGGACACCATCCGCTCGATCCCCAGGCTCCGATCGGGGCTTCCCCGAACTCGGGAACTCGGTCGTGATGACGATACATCAAGCCCCGGCCCACCGAAGTGGTGCAGGGTCATCGTTTCCGTGCGTGCCCACGACGACCTCACTATTCCACAATGCAGTGCACCATGTCGGAATTCCTATACTGAAGCCGATCGAGATGCGATGCGAGCGCTCCGCGCCCTCGCCGCGGAGACATCCGCCGAGCAGGGAGGCGATCATGTCCGCGCATCAACCCGTCGAGCCGGTCCACCGACCCGTGTGGACAGCCGGATACCGAACCCTCGTCGTCATCGGTCTGATCGCGACGCTCCTGGTCGCGATCCGTTTCGTCGTCGGCCTCGGTCCCATGACCAACATGACCGACGTCTTCCCGTGGGGCACGTGGAAGGTCTTCAACGTGATCGTGTTGACGGCCCTCGGCTCGGGCGGCTACGCCCTGGCCTTCGTGACCTACGTCCTGAACCACTATCGCTACCATCCCATCGTCCGCCACGCGCTCCTGACCAGTGCGGTGGGCTACACCATCGGCATCATCTCGCTGACCGCCGACATCGGCCGCCCATGGAACATCTGGAGAGTCTTCGTCTACTGGGGCGAGTGGAACCTCGACAGCGTGCTGCTCGAGGTGTCGCTGTGCGTCACCGCCTACGTGGCCGTGGTGTGGATCGAACTGTCGCCGGCCTTCCTCGAGCGCTGGCGCAAGTCGGGCCGCAAGCGCCTGGCCGCATTCTCCGAGAAGGCAATGAAGGTCCTGCACGCGATCATGCCGTGGATCATCGCCATGGGGATCCTGCTTCCGACCATGCACCAGAGCTCGCTCGGCTCGCTGTACCTGCTGGCCGGCCACAAGGTCCACCCGCTTTGGTACACGCCGCTGATCCCGGCGCTCTTCCTGGTGAGCTGCTGGATCCTGGGCTACGCCATGGTGATCGCCACCTACATCCTGTTCAGCCGCCGCTACGGGCGCCCGAACTACGACCACACGCTCACGCGCCTCGCACACTTCATGGCCTACGTCATCCTGTTCTTCGGCGCACTGCGGGTGGGCGACCTGATCTGGCGCGACCAGTTCATGCGTCTGTTCGACGGCAGCTGGCAGAGCTGGTTGGTGATCCTGGAGCTGGCCTTCGTCTTCGTACCAGGTGTGGCGATGATCGTCGACAAGTCCCGGCGCGAGCGACCGTCGTGCATGTTCCGGATGGCGTGCTTCATCCTGTTGGGTGGCGCCATGTACCGCATGAACGCCGGATGGCTCGCCTTCGACGGTGGCGTCGGTGCGGTGTACTTCCCGAGCGTGGTGGAACTGGTCGCCACGGTCGGGCTGATCGCGATCCAGGGGACGATCTACCTGCTGGTGATCAAGTACTTCCCGATCCTCACGGAGCCGGAACCCCACGGATCACGCTGACAGCGCTGGCCGGGGGCCTTCGTGGCCTCCGGCCGGATCACTTCAGGAGGGTCACCGCGCGCGACCGCACCCGGTCGTCGGCTCGTAGGAGGACGCGGTAGGTGCCCGAGGCCAGGCTCCGTCCCGCGTCGTCGTGCCCGTCCCACCTCACGGTGTGCGAACCAGCGGCCCGGTCGTCCGAGACCAGGCTCCGCACGTGGCGGCCGTCGACGGCGAACACGTCGAGCTGAACGGTCGTGGCATTCGGCAGCACGAACCGGATCTCGGTGGCCGGGTTGAAGGGATTCGGACTCACGCGCAGCCGCGGAGCACGGTCCGCTGCGGCCGGTGCGTCGACGGGGATGCCCGCCTGCAGGAACGAGATCCCGGCCTGCTCTTCGAGTCGGTTCTGGAACAGGGCCCGCTGATCGTGCTCGTCGCGCAGGATGCCCCGAAGCCAGGGCTCGAGCAGGAACCAGGTCAGGTCGTGCTGCTCGGTCCGCGAGATCGACGGCGAACAGAACTCACCGAGTTCGCACAGGAAGCTCGACTCGGCGAACTGGCAGTGACTCGCGCCGTCGATGCTCACCAGCGTGCGGTCGCCCTCGAGCAGCGCCTGGAACATGGGGATCTGGTGATCGGCCGGCGGGGTCACGCAGTCGTCGGTGGCGGCGAACATGAGCACGTGCCGGACGAGCTGCCCGCAGGCCGCGATCGCCGAGGGATCCGTCTCGGCGGCGGCGAAGTTGACGACTGCAGTGATCGACGCGTCACTCGCCGCGGCCAGGAACGACGCGCCGCCTCCCATGCTGTGACCGGCCACGGCCGCGGTCGGGGCGATACGATCGGCGAAGAGGGACTGGGGATCGTCGCCCGCCTCGCGCAGGGCGCGCACCACGAAGGCGAGATCGAGCCCGAACTGCTCGTGCGACGGGAAGAGTTCGCCGGCCGTGCGCGGGGCGGCGACCACGAACCCGCTCGACGCCAGCCGGGTGGCGATCCAGCCGTAGCGATCGGCGGGGATCTGGTAGCCGTGGCCGAGCACGACCACGGGAAAGCGTTCTCCGTCCGTTCCGGCCACCGGAACGTCGGTCCCGGCCGTGGCCGCCGGGTAGTAGAGGTCGGTGGGGACCGAACGCCCGTCACGATCGGCATCGACGAACGCGATGTCGGACACGCCCACGGCGTAGGGAGCCGCGAGGGCGTCGGCCGACCCCGCGACGACGAGGAGCAACAGCCACCAGCGCATCACGTCCTCCTTCGACGGTTCCACCGCGAGGATACCAGATCGTGCGATCCGGCGCGGTCGGCTGTCGGCGTCGGTTCCCGCTTCCGCGCTGGAATCGACGCCGCCGGGGCACTAGGATCGACCGTCCATCGACCGAGACCCCGGCGACCCGCCTCCGGCCCTCGCGCACCGATCGCGCGGATCGCCCCACGAAAGGCCCTTCGCATGCACCGGATCCCGTGGTTCGCCGTGTTGCTGTGCGCGTTCGTCGTGAGCGTCGCGACGCCAGCACACGCCGACGACGAAGACGACACCAGGATGAACGCCGGCACCTTCGCCGGCCTCGAGCTGCGCGGCATCGGCCCGGCCCTGATGAGCGGCCGGATCTCCGACATCGTCATCCACCCCGACGACACCGGCACGTGGTACGTGGCCGTCGGCAGCGGCGGCGTGTGGAAGACCACCAACGCCGGCACCACGTGGACGCCGATCTTCGACGACCAGAGCAGCTATTCCATCGGCTGCATCACGCTCGACCCCAACGACCCCGACACCGTGTGGGTCGGCACGGGCGAGAACGTGAGCGGCCGGCACGTGGGCTACGGCGACGGCGTCTACCGCAGCCGAGACGGCGGCCGCACCTGGGAACACATGGGACTCGAGGAGTCCGAACACGTCGGCATGATCCGGATCCGGCCGGGCGCGCCGAACGTGGTGTACGTCGCGGCGCAGGGCCCCCTGTGGTCGGGCGGCGGCCAGCGCGGTCTGTACATGAGCGAGGACGGCGGCGAGACGTGGAACAAGGTGCTCGGCGGCGGCGAGTGGACCGGCGTGAACGAGGTCCACCTCGATCCGACCGACCCCGACGTCATGTACGCCTCCACCCACCAGCGTCTCCGCACCGTCGCCGCGCTCATGAACGGCGGCCCCGAGTCGGGGATCCACAAGTCCGTCGACGGTGGCCGGACCTGGCGCGAGCTGACGACCGGGCTGCCACAGGAGGACATGGGCAAGATCGGCCTGACCGTCTCACCCCACGATCCCGACATCGTGTACGCCACCATCGAACTGGGCGACCGCGAGGGCGGCTTCTGGCGCTCGCTCGACGGCGGCGAGAGCTGGGAGAAGCGCAACGACTACCTGAGCGGTGGCACCGGCCCACACTACTACCAGGAGATCTTCGCCGATCCCCACCACCGGCACACCGTGTACCAGATGGACGTGCGGCTGCACCGCACCACCGACGGCGGCGAGACCTTCGAGGGCGTGAACGAGCAGTACAAGCACGTCGACAACCACGCCCTGGCCTTCGCCCCGCACGACCCCGACTACCTGCTGGCCGGCTGCGACGGCGGCGTGTACGAGAGCTGGGATCGCGGTCAGTCGTGGAAGTTCGTGTCGAACCTGCCCGTCACGCAGTTCTACAAGCTCGACGTGGACTACGACGAGCCCTTCTACCACGTGATCGGCGGCACCCAGGACAACAACACGCAGTACGGCCCGACCACGACCGACAACGTGCACGGGATCCGCAACAGCGACTGGCGGATCACCATGTTCGGCGACGGCCACGAGCCGGCGATCGACTACAGCGATCCCGACATCATCTACTCGCAGTGGCAGCAGGGGAACCACATGCGCGTGGACCGCGTCACCGGCGAGTACCTGTACATTCAGCCCCAGCCGGCCGAGGGCGAGCCCCACGACCGCTGGAACTGGGACAGCCCGATCCTGATCAGCCAGCACGATCCCGCCCGGATCTACGTGGCCAGTCAGCGCCTGTGGCGCAGCGACGACCGCGGCGACAGCTGGCGCGCGCTCAGCGGCGACCTGACGCGCGACGAGGACCGTCTGACCATGGAGATGATGGATCGCGTGTGGAGCATCGACGCGCCCTGGGACCTCTACGCGATGTCGATGTTCAACACCATCACCTCGATCGCCGAGTCGCCGCTCGACGAGAACCTGATGTACGTGGGAACCGACGACGGCCTGATCCAGGTGACCGAGGACGGCGGCGAGACATGGCGTCGGATCGACGACTTCGGCGACGTCCCCGAGCGCGCCTACGTCAACGACATCCGCGCCGACCTGCACGATTCCGACACCGTGTACGCGCTCTTCGACGCGCACAAGATGGGCGACTTCGCACCCTACGTGCTGCGCAGCACCGACCGGGGCCGCTCCTGGGAATCGATGACCGGCGATCTGCCCGACCGCCACGTGGTGTGGCGCATGGTGCAGGACCACGAGGACCCCGAGCTGTTCTTCCTGGGCACCGAGTTCGGCGTGTTCTTCACGCTCGACGCCGGCGAACGCTGGATCGAGCTCAGTGGCTCGCCCACCATCGCCTACCGCGACCTCGTGATCCAGCGGCGCGAGAACGACCTGGTCGGCGCCACCTTCGGCCGTGGCTTCTTCGTGCTCGACGACTACGAGCCCCTGCGCGAGATCGACGAGGATCTGCTGGAGTCGCCGGCGCACCTGTTCGAGGTGGAGGACGCCGACTGGTACGTGCAGCGCCGCGTGCTCGGCGGCAGCCAGAAGGCCAGCCAGGGCGACGCCTTCTACGTGGCGCCGAACCCGCCCTTCGGCGCGGTCTTCACCTACTACCTGCGCGACGCGCTGAAGACGCGCGAGCAGGAACGCCAGGAACAGGAGAAGGAGATCGCGGCCGAGGGCGGCGACACGCCGTATCCCGGTTGGGACGCCCTGCGCGAAGAGGAACTCGAGGACGAACCCACGATCCTGCTGACCGTGCGCGACGCCGGCGGCAACGTGGTCCGTCACGTCGAGGGTCCGACCTCGGCCGGCATCCACCGCGTGGCCTGGGACCTGCGCTACCCGACGCACCGCGCCGAGACCGACGGCGAGGTCGACGAGGGCGACGGCTTCCTGGCCGCCCCCGGAACCTACAGTGTGGAGCTCGTGCAGCGTCATCGCGGCGAGGTCACCGTGCTCGCCGGCCGCGAGAGCTTCGACCTGGTTCCCCTGCGCGAGCGCGGCCTGCCCGGCGCACCGCTCGACGACGTGGCCGCCTTCCACCGCGAGCTCGAGGACGTGCAGGGACGCGTGAGCGCGGTGGGTTCGCTGCTCGACGACACCGCCGAGCGCATCGACACCATCAAGGCCGCCCTCGCGCGGGCTCCCGTTCCGGCCGACGGCCCGAGCGCGATCGCCCGCGCGCTCGAGCGGCAGGTCGAACAGATGAAGGAGCGCCTGCGGGGCAACCGCCGACGTGCACGGTACAACGAAGAAGGTCCGATCTCGATCCAGGACCGGATCGGCGTGGCCCGGACCGGCGTGTCGCGCTCGACCTACGGCCCCACGCCCATGCACCGCGAGACCCTGCGCATCGGCGTGGAACGCCTCGAGGCCCTGAGCGAGGAGCTGCAGACGATCGTCCGGACCGACCTGCCGGCCCTCGAGCGTGAGCTCGACGCCGCCGGCGTGCCGTGGACCCCGGGTCGGGGGGTCCCCGACGGACGTTGACGTCGTCGCGCCGAGGCGCTTCGATGACGGGCGGTGCCAGCGTGGCACCGCCCGTTCGCTTCTCCCACCCGGAGGTCGCCATGCAGTCCCATCTCGAAGAAGCCCTCGACGCCTGGCGTGACGCCCGCGGTCTGGTGATCGGCGAAGCCCGCAACATCCCCGCCACGAAGTACGACTTCCGTCCCGTCGAGCAGGTGCGCAGCGTGGGCGAACTGCTCGCGCACATCCTCGAGGTGAGCGAGATGATGGTCGGCGAGCTGTGTCGTCAGGACGGCGACTTCACGCGCAAGCCGTTCGAGCAACTGCTCGAGGAACACGCCGGCGACGTCCGGGACCTGCGCGAGAAGGACGAACTGGTCGAAGCCCTCGAGCACACGCTCGAGACGGGCATCGACAGGCTCCGCGGCACGGGCGAGGACCACATCCTGGCCGGGATCCTGCGCTTCGACGGCCAGCAGGGCAGCCGCCTGGCGTGGTTGCACCACGGCATCTCGCAGGAGATGTACCACGGCGGCCAGCTCGCCCTGTACACGCGGCTCATGGGCGGTGTGCCGGCGTTGACGAAGAGGATCCGGGGCTAGGGCACGCGACGGATCCGGTCGGCGTCGGCGTCGTCGAAGACACCCGCTGCCACGGCCCAGTCGATCACCCGCGCGGCCTTGCGGAGACGGCCGAGCCGCCGCAGCAGGCGGACCCGGATCCACACGGAGGAGTGGGTCTCGTGGTCCTCGGGATCCGGGCGGCCCCGCTCCAACTCGCGGAGCAGACGGAGCGCTCGGTACGGATCGATGCGGCCGAGCGCCGTCCAGGCCCGTGACTGGTCCGCGTATCCGGTCCGACCACTCTCCCGAAGGAGAGACACCAGGGGATCGCGCAGGCGTGCCGCCCGCTCCACGTGTCCGACCTCGAGCAGTTGCAGGGCGAGTGGGACGAGGAACATCCGGTCGGGCGGAAAGTCGGCGACGGCCACCGCGATCTCCGGGCGCTCCTCGGATTCGGGCAGTTCCAGCACCCGCGCCAGGTCCTCCGGGCGCGGCTCCGGCCCGAGGAACCGTGCGATCAGGTCGCGCGGGTCGTCGGTCTCCGCCAGGGCCCGACGAAAGTCCGAGTCGTCGTCGAACACGGGGTCGGGCTCGCACGGGGACTCCGGACCGTCGTCGTACCAGGACCGCGCGACCAACGACTCGACCTCGCCGCGAGCGACCACCGGCACGTCCAGCGTCTCGGCCAGCGCGATCACGTACTCCTCCAGGAGGGAACGGACGCGGGCGTCGTGTGCATACGGATGGAACGAGAGCAGACCGAAGCTGCGCGTCAGAGCCACCAGCACGCGACCGACGACACGCCCACGCCCGTCGCGGGCGTAGACCACCTGCTTGTTGACGTCGGCGATGTTCGCGAAGACGGAGAAGTAGTTGGGTTCGCTCGGAGCGAGACACGTGTCGAACCACCGCCCCATGTGGAGCAGTTGCAGGGGGTCGCGTTCGATCGTCGCGCGGAGGGTCCCACGGTGGCCCACGTCGACGACACGAACCGGCGCGCGGTCGACCCAGGGGTCCACGCGAACCCCGTGCGCCGCCGCCTCGCGCAGGAACCTCCGGTTCGCCGCGTGGCCGCGCAGGTCCCACGGCGGCTCGCCCGCACGCACGGTCAGGATCCGCCAGGCCACGTCACGCGTCGACGATTCGAGAGACCGCGTTTCCGCGATCCCGAGCACGACGTCGACGTCGTCGAACCAATCGACGCTGCGCCCCAACCATCGCTCCAGACGTGCTCGCGCCGCAGCGTGTCGGTCGTCGATCCAGCGCCGCAGGAAGGCCCGGTGCGTCGCGCGTTCGAACCTGGCCACGAGGTTGCCCACGCGCGCCTCGGAGATCGGGGGCGGCTGTTCGAGGTAGTGACGCCATCTGTCGACCCGTCGGCGCTGCGCTTCGGTCAACGGGGCGCGGGCCTCCAGGGCCTCGATCCGGCGCCGGAGTTCGGCGGGGTCGGGCCGGTCCTTGCGCAGGATCCGACGCGCCGTACGTCCCGCCTGCGGATCCCACGCCGCCAGGGTGTCGACCGCGCGCCGCAGCGGAGCCGGGAGGGCGACGCCGAGATCGACGGGTGGGGCGTCGCGGACTTCGACCCGCGCGTGCGCCGTTCCGACGAGGCGAGCCAGTGCCGCGGCGTGCTCGACCTCGCGATCGGTCGCCTCGGCGAGGGCGGGGATCGCACGTTCGTGGAAGGTCGACCCGTCGACCGTCCCGTGCAGGGCGCGGAGCAGGGCGACGGCTGCTGCCTCGTCGTCGGGACACGGCGCGCGCAGCAGCGCCCTCCAGCTACGCGCGTTCTCACCGAGCAGGACTGCGGCGACGGCCCCGGTCTTCCGGCCCAACCAATCGCACTCGCGAGAACTGCCGGATGCGTAGACCTCCGTGAGGATCGACCGGGGCACGAACCGCGCGTAGCACTCGATCCGACCGAAGTCCTCTTCGGGGGGCAGCCGGTCCTGGGCGCGAAGGAGTTCGAGGCAGGACTCGAGTGTGGAAACCTCATCGAGGTACGAGACCCAGTCCTCGGGACCAGCGTCGTCGGAGTCTCCGAGGTACGCGTCCCACCACGGTTGCCAGCCGGGTGTCCGTCCGCCGCTGGCGGCCGTCCACCGTCGCCACAGATCGGGGAGCGCCCGGATCCAGGTCTCCTCGAGGCGCACCGGGTCGGGCGACCACGACGATCGGAACGCGCCGACGAAGGCGCCGAGCAGGGTCCACCGGAATCCCGACGTGGCCGGCACGGCCGACAGCGTACGGATCATGGGTTCGAGCCGGGCCTCGTATCTGCTCGTGCCCAGGGCCTCGAACTCCTGTTCGAGATTCGTGAGCACCCGATGGGGGAAATGCTCGGATCGCTCGCGCAGAGCGTCGAGGGCCTCGAATTCGGCCTCCGCCCCGGGGGACTCGGGTTCGCGGCGCATGCGGGCGCGATACCACCGGGTCCGCGCCTCTCGCAGGTGCAACGCCTCCGCCCACGGGCCGATCGTGTCGTCGTCGGTTCCGTCCTCGGGGGTGAGCACCGCGAGCAGTCGCAGCAGCTGCTTGCGAGTCCGGCGCGGCACCGCGGCCATGCGATCGAGCACACGGCGCAGCTCGGGCACGGTGCGCCGGCCCCGGGAACAGGCGACCTTGTCCGGGTCGAGCTGTCGCGCCCCGGCCTGGAGGACCGGGACGAGGAATTCACGGGCTTCGTCCGTGCGCCAGGGCATGCGGCCGGGGTCGGCCAGGAAAGCGGCCACGGTGGTCGCGTGCTTGCGGCCGAGTTCCCGCGCCCACTGCGCCAGGCGCAGGATCCACACCGGATCGTCGTCGGGCACCCACGCACGGCTGCGAGCGAGCAGCGTGCGGTGGTCCAGGATCCACTTCCAGTGCACCCGCGCCGTTCTCGGGTGCAGGGCATGGCTCCACACCAGCGCGTCGTGGACGTCGCGCAGCGGGTCGTCGGCGGGCAGTTCGGGGGCGAGCGGCGGGACCGGCCGCTCGATCCGCCGACCGCGGCGGATGCCGTCGATCGCCGTCAGCAGATCGAAGGTCGCGGTGCACCACGCGTCGGCGTCGTCCACGACCTCCGGCAGCGCGCGCGGGAACTCGTTGTGCAGCGACACCACGCGGGCCCGGGTCGCGTGCAGCGTTCCGTCGTCGAGGTCGATCGTCCCACTGGGTGCCGCCGGAGGCACCGTGCACCAGCGGCCGTCGGCGGTGGGAAAACCGCGCAGCCAGCCGAGTTCGTCGCGCAGGATCCGCTCGACGCGGCGGACGGCGGAGCGCTTCGGACGGAGTTTCTCGGGTCGCACGAACGCGGGTGCCTTCCGGGAGCACAGGCGATCGCAGGTCCGACCAGTGTGCACGATCGGCCCGTCGCCGTCGAGAAGCGCTCACCGATCAGCCACCCTCGCCCGACGGCGCCCGCGCCGCGTCGATGCTCGCCACGCCGGCCCCGCGCGATGCCACGTACAGGAACACGAAGCAGTACAGCGCGGCCAGCTCCCCTTGGTTGACCACGGGGAAGAACGAGTCGTCGAAGCGGAACTTCCAGTGGAACTGGAAGTAGGCCACGGCCATCTGCCCGCTGGCGAGGAAGGCCAGCAGCGACGTGAACAGACCGACGGCGATGCCGAGACCGCACACGAGCTCGACCACACCGCCGATCCACAACTGCGAGCCCACCGGCGGCTGGCTCTCGGTCAGCACGCCGAAGAGCTTCTGCATGCCGTGCAGCGAGAACATGAGCCCCGCCACGATGCGCAGGGCGGCGTAGATGGCTTCGGACCAGGGGGCGAGGAGTCGATCGATCATGACGGCCTCCTGTCGGGACGCGGAAGGATCACCGGTCAGACTCGGAGGTTCCGCTCGGGTCCGGAGTCGGGTCGTTCCCGAGACGAGGGGTCGGGGGCTCCCGCGTCGAACCAGACGCCTTCTCACCGCACATTCCAGGGCGCAACTGCAGATCGAGGAGCCGAAGCATGTATCTGGGTGAATTCTTCTTCGTGTTCGTGCTCGCCAGTGTGCTGAGCCTGATCCTCGTGTCCGGACTGGGGTGGCGGCATCCCCGCTCCGACGACGTCCTGGCGTCGCTGGCCTTCAGCTTCGTGCTGATCGGTCTGTTCGCGTGGCTCGCGTCGGCGTGGATCGGACCGCAGGGGCCCACTCTCTGGGGCGTGAGCTGGGTGCCGATGGCCGTGGTCAGTCTGCTCGTGGCACTGGTGATCCTGTCCCTGGCCGTTCCACCGTCCGAACCGCCGGTGGGCGAGCGTCGTACGGCGCGCGACGAGCAGCGCGCGGTCCGCTCGCAGCGACGGCTCTACACCTACGGCGTCACCTTCTGGGTCCTGGTCGTCGCGACGATCACGGCTGCGATCTTCGGCGACACGATCCTGTAG